>JAQYSN010000149.1 GCA_028725265.1 Spirochaetales bacterium
ACCGTCTCCGACCATGGCAACTCGACCTTTTGACATAAAGTCGCGCACAACCTTTTCCTTTTCATCCGGAAGAACATTAGCAATGACCCTATCAACACCGACCTGACTAGCTATCGAATTTGCCGTAATTTCGTTGTCACCTGTAAGCATAACAACTCTTAGCCCCATATCATGAAGATTTGAAATTGCATCTGAGCTTTCGTTTTTTACAGTATCTGCAAGCGCAATAAGACCGATGATATCTGAGTTTTTTTCGTCCAAATCTGATTCAGCAATAATTACCGGAGTTTTTCCGTTTACAGCAAGTTCTTCCGTCGTCAATTTCAGTTTTTCAAGTTTCTTTTCAGGAAGATTTTTTGCAATTGAAAAAATGTAGTCTGTTTTTCCGCAATAATATTTTTTCTGTTTGATGATGCCTTCAAGGCCGTTTCCTGCGTGAGAAACAAAATTCGTTGATTCCAAAAGCTGGATGCCGTCTTTTTCACTCCTTTTGACTATTGCTTTTCCAAGTGGATGTTCGCTTTTTGATTCGAGCGTAGCGGCAATCTGCATCAGTTTCGTTTCGTCGATATTTTCAGGATAAAAACTAATGATGTCCGTTACTTCAGGAGTTCCGTTCGTGATAGTTCCGGTTTTATCAAGAAGCACAAATTTTGTTTTTCCAGTGTGCTCAAGTGCTGATGAAGTTTTGAAAAGGATTCCGTTTTTGGCGCCGACACCGTTTCCAACCATTATGGCAACTGGAGTCGCAAGTCCCAATGCACAAGGGCAACTGACAACAAGAACTGCGATGGCCCTGGAAAGTGCAAAAGAAAACGGCGAGCCGATAACAAGCCAAACGATAAAAGTAACCAAAGAAATGGCGATAATCGTCGGAACAAAAACGAGGGAAACCTTGTCGGCGATCCGAGCAATTGGAGCCTTAGTCGAAGCTGCATCAGAAACCAACTGAATGATTTGTGCAATCGTCGTGTCGCGTCCAATTTTTTCCGAACGGCATTTCAAAAATCCAGATTTATTGATGGTTCCGGCAAAAACCTTGTCACAAGCTTTCTTATCCACAGGAATGCTTTCGCCGGTAAGACTTGATTCATCAAGAGCTGACTCACCTTCCAAAATCACGCCGTCAACAGGTACGCTCATCCCGCTTTTTACGATAAAAATATCTCCTACAGAAACCTGCCCGACATCAACTTCAACTTCTCTTCCGTCGCGCAAAACAAGAGCAGTCTTTGGAGCGAGTTTCATCAGATTTTTGAGTGCATCGGTTGTCTTCCCTTTTGAAACTGCTTCGAGCAATTTTCCAATTGTAATCAAAGTTACAATCATAGCAGCACCTTCAAAATAGAAATTATCCATGCATTGCATGACAGTTTTTTCGTCTTGAGCAACAACGGCACCCGTCATTTTAAAAAGTTCCACAGTTGAATAAATGAAAGATACGCCTGAGCCTAACGCAACAAGAGTATCCATATTTGGATTTAAGTGGATGGCCGACTTAAAACCGCTTACAAAAAATTTTTTGTTTATCACCATGACAATTGCGGCAAGAATCATCTGGAGAAGTCCCATGGCAACATGATTATCATTGAACCATCGTGGAAGTGGCGCACCCCACATCATGTGAGCCAT
Source organism: Spirochaetales bacterium (assembly GCA_028725265.1). GTDB lineage: Bacteria > Spirochaetota > Spirochaetia > Treponematales > Treponemataceae > RGIG9060. The sequence goes on from JAQYSN010000149.1 coordinate 1,633, forward strand.
ACTGAAATACATTAAAATTAAAAGAAATACTGATGAAAAAATAAGACGATGGGCAAGAATCTTTACTTCAGTTCTATTTGCAGCCGAAAGATCCCTTTCTGCAGAATCCTCCGAGCTTGGACTATTCTTAAAACTGGTTGCTTCGTGCAAAGTTCCGTTATCCGCGGCAGAGTCCGTTATAACAGAAGCCCCGTAGCCTGCTTTCTCAACAGCCTTGATGACCGCATCCGCTTTGGCGCTTCCTTCCACAGTCATTGAGTTCGTAAGAAGGCTCACAGAACACTTAGTAACCCCAGCTAGTTTCGAAACGGCATTTTCCACGCGTGCAGAACACGAGGCACAGCTCATTCCCGTTACGTTAAATTTTGTTTTCGAGCAATTTTCAGGATTCGCCATATACAACTCCTAACCTATATGAAAAGGCATTTATGAAAAGGCATTCTCTCGCCTATTTCATCAATTTTTGAAGGGTTTGAACTAGTTCGTCCACAACCGAATCATCACCATGCTTGATATGTTCCGTTACACAGGTTTTGATATGATTCGAAAGGAGTTCTTTATTAAATGCATTCAAGGCAGCCGTTGCAGCCGAAACCTGAATCAGAATATCAGTGCAATAAGCGTCGTTTTCGACCATTTTTTTTATTCCGCTTATTTGCCCTTCAATACGGTTCAAGCGATTTGTCAAAGATTTCACTTCGACTTCCGTGCGTTTTTTCTTTTTTCCACAGCAAGGATTGCAATGAGAACAGGTTGCTTGTTCTGCATTAATTTCATTTTCGTTTTCTTGTTCCATGCTGACAATATAATACCCCATAGGGGTATACGTCAAGAAGAAAGTTCTTTCGCAAGAGTCAGTGCTTTTTAGTAATTAACAAAGATAAAAAAAACGCCCCGAAACGACGAATCGAGTCGGGGCATTGCAATTCAAACAATCAAAACTACATCTTAGTAGTTTTCTGCTCGAACTTCAAAATAGCTTTGAGGATGAGCGCAAACCGGGCAAACCTTTGGAGCTTCAACACCAACCACGATGTGTCCGCAGTTTCGGCATTCCCAAATTGTAACTCCAGCTTTTTTGAAAACTTCCATAGTTTCGATATTATTAAGAAGTTTTCGGTATCTTTCTTCATGGGTCTTTTCAATTGCACCAACAGCTCTGAATTTTGCAGCCATTTCAGGGAATCCTTCTTCATCTGCATCCTTAGCCATTCTTTCGTACATATCGGTCCATTCAGCATTCTCACCTTCTGCCGCATGCAAAAGATTTTCTGGTGTATCGCCTAATTCGCCTAAAGCCTTGAACCACAGTTTTGCATGTTCTTTTTCATTTTCAGCAGTCTTCAAAAAGATTTCTGCAATCTGCTCGTATCCAGCCTTTTTAGCAACTGATGCGAAATAAGTGTATTTGTTTCGTGCCTGAGATTCCCCAGCAAAAGCTTCACGTAAGTTTTGTTCTGTTTTTGTTCCAGCGTATTTACTTTCTGCCATAATTTTTTCTCCTAAAATAAAGATAATGTTTCGACTTTTTTCAAAGTTTGCATAATGATAACATAGAATTTTACAACGGTCAAATTTTTTTACTCAGATTTATCTCAATTTTCACAACATCTTCATTTACAAATAAATCTTTAGAAAAAATCAGTTTTATGATAGACTAAACAAATGAAACATCAGAACAATATTTCAGACGTATATTTTACTAACTTCAAAACAACTCTCAATGAAAATCTTTTACAGAAATTGCATAGGCTTTTGAAAACAGCAGGATTTGAAAGCATCGGTTTTTCGGAAAAATATGCAGCTATCAAGATTCATTTTGGAGAACTTGGGAATCTGGCTTTTTTAAGGCCAAATTACGCAAAAGTTGTAGCAGACTACGTTAAGGAACTTGGAGGAAAAGCTTATCTGACAGATTGTAACACGCTATATGTAGGAAGCAGAAAAAATGCACTCGATCACCTCGATACCGCCTACCAAAACGGTTTCTCTCCACTACAAACAGGCGTTCACGTCATAATCGGCGACGGTCTGAAAGGCACTGATGAAATTCTAGTTCCAATCAATGGCGAATATGTAAAAGAAGCAAAAATCGGACACGCAATAATGGATGCCGATGTATTCATTTCGCTCTCGCACTTCAAAGGACACGAAATGGCAGGTTTTGGAGGCGCTATAAAAAACATCGGAATGGGATGTGGATCAAGAGCCGGAAAAATGGAACAGCATTGCGACGGTAAACCAAGCGTAAACAAAAACGACTGCATCGGTTGTGGCTCATGCTTCAGAATTTGTGCACACGGAGCGCCGATTAAAGGTAGTGACAAAAAGTATTCCATCAATCACGAAAAATGCGTTGGTTGCGGAAGATGTCTTGCCGTATGTCCAAAAGATGCAATTCAGGCAAATTTCAGCGATTCTGTTACAATGCTAAACTACAAGATGGCCGAATACGCACTTGCCGTATGCAAGGACAGACCTTGCTTCCATATTTCATTAATCTGTGACGTTTCTCCAAACTGTGATTGCCATGCTGAAAACGATATTCCGATTATACCGGACGTAGGAATGCTTGCTAGCTTCGATCCGGTTGCTTTGGACCAAGCATGCGTAGATTTATGCAACAAAATGCCTGCAATTGAAGAAAGCGAACTTGCTAAAAACATCGCAGAAAATCCTCATGACGAAAACAAAGAACATTTTCATATGAATCACCCGGACACCGACTGGAAAAGCTGCCTTGAGCATGCCGAAAAAATCGGGTTGGGAAGCCGAAACTATAATCTTATAAAAATCTAATTTAGGAAAGCAAAATGAGCAAAATCACAATTTATACTGACGGAGCATGCAGTGGAAATCCAGGTCCTGGCGGATGGGGATGCGTAATTCTTGAAGGCGAACCTGATAATCCTTCAAAAGAAATCGAAATGAGCGGTGGAGAAAAATCAACAACGAACAACAGGATGGAGTTGATGGCCGCAATTCAGTCACTTTCCAGAGTGGCACAAGACAGCGAAATGGCTGTAAACGAAGTAACGCTCATCACTGACAGCCAATACGTAAAAAACGGAATTACACAATGGATTTTTAACTGGAAGAAAAACGGCTGGAAGACAGCAAACAAGCAGCCCGTAAAAAATCAGGATTTATGGATAAAACTCGACGAGTTGACCCATACACTGAACATCAAATGGGATTGGGTAAAAGGCCATGCAGGAAACAAATACAATGAAATCTGCGACACGCTTGCGACAACGGCCGCAAAACTTTAAGCATTACAGGAAATCAAAATGAAAAAATTTTTTGCTATTTTTCTTTGCACGATTTCGATTTTTGGAATCTGCACCTGCAAAAAAGATGATGACAAAAACGCAAAACTACGAGTGGTAGCAACTAATTTTCCTTGCTATGATTTTGCACGAGCATGCATAGGCTCCGTTGAAGACAGTTCCATCAGCCTTAAGCTTTTGATAAAACCCGGGATGGAAGTTCACACATACGATCCAACTCCCCAAGATGTAATCGCCGTACAAAATGCAGACCTTTTCATTTACATCGGAGGCGAAAGTGATGAATGGGCAGAAAAAATTCTTAAGGATGCAGAAAGAAAACCATCTTCCATTTTAAAACTGATAGATAGCGTTGATGTTCTTCCTGAAAATGGCGACCATGATGAAGCCGAATATGACGACGACCATGATGAAGCCGAACATAACGACGAACATCATGAAATATGGCACGACCACCACGACCTCCACTACGAAGATTCTCATCATCACGAATTTGATGAACACATCTGGACATCTAGTATCAATGCACAAATCATGATAAACGCAATTCTCGAAGAACTTTGCGCACTCGATGAAAAAAAATTTGACGGTGCAAATATAGAAAGATTCAGAAATAACGCAAAAAACTATTGTGACAAAATCTGTTTTCTCAGTTCCAGAATACATGAAGCTGTCGATTCTTCGAAGAATAAGCTGATTGTCCTAGGAGACAGATTTCCGCTCGAATACTTTGCCCAAGAATACGGTCTTGAACACAAAGCTGCTTTTTCAGGTTGCTCAAGCGTAGTCGAAGCAAAAACATCGACAATTGCAGAACTCGTAGACTTTGCACGTGAAAAACAAGTCCCTGCTATTTTCTACCTTGAACTAAGTTCTCCAAAACTTGCAAAGACCATTGCAGAAGGAGCTTCCGATGGAAACCGAAAAGTTGAAGTTCTCCAACTACATAGTTGCCATAACGTGACAAAAGACGAATTCGATTCTGGAATAACCTATGTTGAAACAATGAAAATGAATTTAGAAAATCTTAAAAAAGGCCTTAAGTATGAGTGAAAAATCTCAAAAAGTTAAAAATATCATTCAGCTCGTTATTTTGGCTGTAATCACAGCAGGTCTTATAATATATCTTGTCATAAAACCGCTTGCCTCAAAAGAAAGAAACGTAATTCTGGTCTTTGACGAGGGAATTAAAACTGAAAAACTTTACGAGAACATCTCGAATGGAGTTCTGGAAGCCGCCATTGATTATAATCAGGGGGCTTTCAGCAGCGTTCAGATAAAAATGATTCAGAAAATTTCTGATATCGAAGAGCTAAGCAAAAACCTTGGCAAAGCAGAGCTTGTTATTCTATGCACAAAAAACAATGCTCAAAATCTGGAAAAAGTAAAATCTGTCTTTCCAAAAACTGATGTCATCCAAATAGATGCCGAAAAACTCGAAGACGAAACACTTTTTAGTCAAGCCGGCACCGACACAAGCCAAAAATCATACGGCTACGATATGATGATGAAATACCTTTTGAAAAAATACTAAAATTTCCTGAGAGTAATCGCTTCGACAGGACAAATCTCATGGCAGCAGAAACAATGAAGGCATTTTTTACGGTCAGCCATTTTTACGAACTTGTTTTGTGGTTTTTCTCCGTTATTGTCACTTTCGAAACTCAAGATATGGGCAGGACAAATTTCGATACATCTGCCACACTTTATGCATTTTGCCTTGTTGAAACGAGGTGTCTTTACGAAAATCAACGTTGCAAGACTGTTCATCCATCCAGGAAGCATTTTCTGAAGAGTTGTTGCGGCACTTGCTTCTTTGACAATTTTGAACGAAGCAGGTTTTACAGTCTCTGCCGTTTCACCCAAAAAACTAATTTCATCAGGTGAATTGAGCCAAATTTTTCTTTCCATTGCGTCCTTCAAATTCAAGACCTGATATGGATTATAGCCTACGATTGAAGCACAACTCCAATCCAATGCAAGAATATTATCGCTCGCTGCAAGAAATCCTACCTGAACAGGATTTCCGTTTCCAGGACCACCCTCGCCTTCCATGCACACAATCGCATCCATGATTGCATACTGTGGATTTGCGGCAATATTGAGGTCGGTAAGAAAAGTTCCGAAATCTGCTTTATTTGGAAAACGGTAATGAGTCTGTGCTTTTTTAAGTCCGACAATAAGTCCGAAAAGGTTTTTCATGGCACCGGTGTATGACATGAGCTGATGAGTCTTGAGTTTTGAAAGAGAAACGACGACATCAGCTTCCACGAAAGGATCTGCAAATTCAAGAACCTTTACCATCTTGCCGTTCGGGCACTGTATCTGCTTGCCACCTGCGAACTCGACCCACTCGCCGCCGTTCTTGATAATCTGCTCGTACATTCCAGTTGCTTTTGCAGCCATCGTCGGATTTGCAGTAGCAGGACTTTCTCCAACAAGAACTCGTTTTGCGCCAAGCTCCACGAAAATTTTTACGGCGGCGCCCACAACAATAGGATGTGTGCAAACCGCAAACTCCGGCTTTTTAGGTGAAAGAATATTTGGTTTTAGAAGGACGGTTTTTCCTCTAACATCAGGCGGTGGGACCAATTCCATCAGTTTTTTGATTGATTCGTATACTTTATCAAAATCATATTCAGAACATTTTTGAACAGCTACATTTTTAGTCATAAAAAACCTCCGTTATGGCGAAATTAATTAAAAGCAAAAACCGCCTTTTCTAAACACAGGGATTATTTTTCCATCAGGCAAGATGCCGTCAATATCAAGGTCTTTTGTTCCTACCATGAAATCCACGTGCTCAAGCGAATAATTCAAGCCTTTTTCATCAAGTTCTTTGCGCGAAAGTTCTGTTCCACCATTGATGCAACTAGGATAGGCCTCCCCGATTGCAAAGTGACAACTTGCATTTTCATCGAACAAAGTTTCGTAGAAAAGTGTTTCCAAATTTCGAATCGGAGAATCATACTGAACGAGAGCAACTTCACCAAGATAGCGAGAACCTTCGTCAGTATCCAAAAGTTTTGAAAGCACATCGTAACCTTTTTCAGCCCAAAAATCAATGATTTTTCCGTTCTTGAACTCAAAGCCAAAATTTTCGATTCGAACTCCGTTGTAAAACAGAGGCAGTGATGCAAAAACCTTGCCATTTACGTGATATTTATCCGGTGCCGAAAAAATCTCTTCGGTCGGCATGTTTGCAGTAAAAGTGATACCATCCAAAGCTTGTTCGCCACATCCTTGAAAAACATAATTCTTCGGAAGTCCGACGTAAAGGTCCGTGCCAAGAGAATTCGTGTAGTGCAAACTCTTGAACTGATAAGCATTAAGTTTGTCAGCTTTTTTGTGTAAATCAGACTGATGATTCTTCCATGCTTTTACTGGATCTGCTGTATCAAGGCGCATTGTCTTGAAAATCAGATGCCATAGCCTATTTACGGCCTGTTCATCATCAAGGTCTGGGCTGATTTTCTTTGCCCAATTTAAGCTTGGAACGGCAATCAAATTCCATCGGATGCCGTCTTTCATAACAAATTCGTAATATTTTTCAAAAGCGATATTTTTCTGCTTGCTACATTCTGCAAGGAAATCGCTTGGAATATCGGTAAAAAGTTCAGGATCATCTGACAATATGGTGATAGTAGCCGCGTTTTTTTCTGTAGCATAGTTTCGCTCATCTATTTTGAACTGCTCGATTTTAGATGCACTTTCGACGCTTTCATTCTGATAACGAAGATGTGTAAAAACTTCATCGCGCCATATCATAGAAACCTTGCTGCACCCATGTTCGTATGCGCTTTTTGCAAGAATTCTGGCAAAAAAGGCCTGCTCAACATCAGAGTTGATAACTAGTTCCTGATTTTTCTGTAAATTTACGCCGATTTCAATCGTAATGTCGGCATATAGTTTAAGTTGTTTTTCCGTTGGTTTTTCGTAAGTCATGATTTTATTTTATAGGGAAAAGAGCGTTGATTCAATGGGATTATAGTCGATGTGTTCGCATCTTATCGCACCCGAAAAGTACGCTCAAGTTCATCCACTTCGATATTTTCGCGTTCTATTCTTTCAATGTTGATGAAAGTACCTTGATTAAGAATCTGTATCAGCTGATTGATTGAATCTGGATAGCCTTGAACTTGCATCAAAACAGATCCGTCGTAGTCGTTAAAAACCCATCCCGTAAGTCCAAGCATATTTGCACCCTTACAAGCTGTGTAGCGAAAGCCAACTCCTTGAACCTGTCCGATGAATCTCAATTCCTGCCGTATTTTCTCTTGCATGGAGCAATTGTAGCATAAATTCCACCTTCTAGCAAAAATCATCAAAATGAAATATCATAAAGACATGAGCAATAAAAATACATTTACACAGATTGATGTCGAAAATTTGAACGAAAACCCATTTGAATTGATAGGAAAAGATTGGATGCTGATTACAGCCGAGAAAGACGGTCGCACAAATATGATGACGGCTTCATGGGGAGGACTCGGAGTTCTATGGAACAAAAATGTAGCAACAGTCTATATCAGAAAATCCAGATTTACAAAAGAATTCGTTGATGACGGCGACACTTTCACGCTTTGCATTATGGATGAAAAATACAAAAAAGAACTCGGTTTCTGCGGTTCAAAATCTGGACGCGACGAGGACAAAATCAAGGCAACAGGTTTTACAGTAGAGCATGCCGATAAAAACTGCCCGTACTTTGCAGAATCACGACTGGTTTTTGTCTGCAAAAAACTTTATGCACAAGAAATGAATGCCGACTGCTTTACAAAAGAAGGTAAAGATTTGCCTGAAAAATTCTATGCAACTGATGACTGGCACGTCATGTACATAGGTGAAATAGAAAAAG
>JAQYSN010000150.1 GCA_028725265.1 Spirochaetales bacterium
CGGAACGAAGTGGAGTGGAACGCCCATAATCAATAAACTGTAATCAAAAAAATGAGCGAGATTATAGAAAAAAAAAACGAAAATAGTATAAAGTATAAGCACATTTATAGCAGATTTTAAAAAAAGGAGATAATCTTTATGAAAAAGGCTATTAAAGTTGTTGCTGTAGTTTGTGCTGTAGCATTGGCATTGTCGTTCGTTGGCTGCAAAAAAGGAAAACAGTCTAAAGTTGCTACTGATGAATCGCTTGTAAAAGTTCAGAACGCGAATCTTTTCGTTCTCGGTTTGGATGATTCTTTCCCACCTTATGGCTATCGTGATGAAGACCAGAATATCGTAGGTTACGATATCGATTTGGCAAAAGAAGTTTGTAATCGACTCGGTGTTGAATTGAAATGTCAGCCAATCGACTGGAATTCAAAAGAACAGGAACTTAACACTGGAAAAATCGATTGTATCTGGAATGGATTTACAATCAATGAAGAAAGACTTGCTGCTATGGCTTTTACTTCTGCCTATGTTGATAATTCTCAGGTTGTCGTTGTTCAAGAAAATTCTGAATATACAGACCTTGCATCTCTTGCCGGAAAAAATCTTGGTCTTCAGGCTGGCTCAAGTGCTGCAGAAGCTGTAGATGGTGCTGAAGAATTTGCTTCTTCTCTCAAATCAATCGTTGAGTTCAAGGATAACCTTACTGCATTGATGGATTTGGAAATCGGTGGTGTTGATGCTGTTGTTCTTGATGTTGGTGTTGCAGAAACTGCTATCAAAAACGGACGAAACTTCAAAATTTTGGAAGAACCTGTTGCATCTGAAAAATATGGTGTAGGTTTCCGAAAAAATGATATTGCACTTCGTGATGCAGTTCAGAAAGCTCTTGAAGAAATGGTAGCTGACGGAACAATGCACGAAATCGATATGAAATGGTTCGGTGAAGACCGTTCTGTAATCGCTAAATAAAAATAATGAAAAAACTTTTGCTTTCAATGCTTTCAGGGACGGCTGTTTCCCTGGAAGTGTTTTTTTTGACTCTTCTCTTTTCGCTCCCGCTTGGACTTGTCATTGCATTCGGAAGGATGTCTAAGTTCAAGGCGTTGAGCTATCCAGTGCGAACTGTGATGTTGATTATCCGAGGAACGCCGCTTATTTTGCAACTTATTTTCGTGTATTTTGCGCCTTATTATCTTTTTAAGGTTTCTTACGATCGCTTCGTTGCTGCAATTATTGCTTTTTCGCTCAATTATGCCTGCTATTTTGCAGAAATTTATCGTGGCGGAATCGAATCTATTCCGAAAGGTCAATATGAAGCTGCTAAAGTGCTTGGTTTTACCAAGGTTCAGACTTTTTTTAAGATAATTCTTCCACAGGTCATCAAGCGGATTATTCCTGCAAGCGGAAATGAAGTTATGACTCTTGTTAAAGATACGGCTTTGGCTCAGACAATCGGTGTTGCAGAACTTTTCCGGGTTGCTCAGAACGCATCCAGTAGGGCATTTTCGACTGTTCCGATCTTTGTTGCCGGTGTTTTTTATTTTGTGATGAATTGGGTTGTTTCATTTTGCTTTGCACGGCTTGAAAAGCGACTTTCTTATTATAATTAGGATTTTCTGATGGAAGTAATTTCAGTTAAGAATATAAATAAAACTTTCAAAGACGGATTTAGGGTCTTGAATGATATTTCGTTTACTTTGAACAAAGGCGAGGTTCTGGGAATTATCGGACCAAGTGGAAGTGGAAAATCGACGCTTTTGCGCAGTATAACTCAGCTTACGACTGTTGATGAAGGAACGATTTCAATTTGTGGACAAAATCTCGTTACGGATGGCGTTTATTCTGATAAAAAAGTTTGTCGCGAAATCGGATTGAAGGTTGGCTTGGTTTTTCAGAATTTCAATTTGTTTCCTCATAAAAATGTTTTGGAGAACATTACGATAGCGCAGATGAATGTTCTGAAGCGCAGTAGACAAGAAGCAGAAAGCATCGCACGCGAACTTCTTGCAAAAATGAATCTTAGCGAAAAAGAGTCTTCCTATCCATGTCAGCTTTCTGGTGGCCAGCAGCAGCGAGTTTCCATTGCGCGCGCTCTTGCGATGAAGCCAGAAGTTTTGTTCTTTGACGAGCCGACTAGTGCACTGGACCCAGAACTTACGGGAGAAATCCTTAAGGTAATTCGTTCTCTTGCGGAAGACCACATGACGATGGTTGTTGTTACGCACGAAATGTCTTTTGCACGCGATCTTTCCGATAAAATTATTTTTATGTGTGACGGTTCAATCGTAGAGCAGGGTAGTCCAAAAGAAGTTTTTGACGAATCTCAAAATGAAAGGATAAAATCTTTCTTGTCTCGTTTTTAAAGTTTTTTGAAAATCGAAAAAAAAGTCGCGAAAAAACGCGACTTGATTTTTTTTCTTGCCGGGAACCGGAATCGAACCGGCACGGCGTTTTAAATGCCGAGGGATTTTAAGTCCCTTGTGTCTACCTATTCCACCATCCCGGCGACACTATCTTATTTTATAATAAACGGGCCTTGAGGTCAAGACTTGCGAAAATTCCGCTTATTTTATCGAACTGAAGGAGTCAGCTATCTCCTGTCTCCATTCCTTTTTTTCTTCTCTAGTTTCCCATTCTATGATTCTTCGGATTTCAAAATGCCGTAAATCCTGAGGATTTTCAAAATGAACAATGCCAAAGCGTCCCTGTCCAATGTATGTGATTTTCTCATCATCTTTAATTTTTTCTGATGAGGTGATTTTTTCAATTACACAGTCAAAATGTACCGGCTCTCCAGATTCTTTGCTCGAAAGGGCACAAGACATGTCTTCGATTGGCTTTCCGCAGTATGCGCAGTTTGCAATCTTATATTCAATTTTTGGAAAATCGTATTCTTCTGCTTTTTTTTCTTCTCTTTGCTGGTTCTGATGCTTATTTTTGTTATGTCCGTTGTGTTTCCAGTGTTTTTTGCCACCTTCATTCGAGTAATGTTTTTCCATTTTTTATTTCCTTTCAAAAACTTCGTCTTCTTCCATCAGTTTTCTGCTAAGAATCATCGCGATACGATAAATCGCACCATCCAGATATTTTTCATCCTGAATCTTCTTTTTGATTTCGAGAATGCGTTCTGATTCATCAGCATGTGATTTTTTAGAACTAACTGAACTCATTTTGTCTCCTGCTAGTTTTCTCCTCTTACGATTCGTAAAAGGCGCTTTTGATGTGATATACATCAGGAAATTCATCTGTACTTCTAAATTCCGGCATATCAATTATAATTACATCAAAACGAATATAACTACTATTATATTTTCGAAATCTTTCCAGGAAACATTTAGCAGTTTCTACAATTCTTTTTTGTTTTCTTTTATTTAAAAGGTGAGAAAGAGTTTCGAGGTTGCCAGATGGAAGAGTTTTAACCTCGATAAAAACGATTTCATCGCCTTCTTTTGCTATTATATCAATTTCTCCGCGTTTTGTTCTCCAGTTACGCTGAAGTATTTCATATCCTTTTTTGCTAAGATAGTCACAGGCCTTTTGTTCTCCAGCGTTTCCACAAATCTTTGTGTTCATGAATTTTAGAGTTGCTTGCCATCTGTGTATAAAGTTTTAATTCCCCACTTTTTTATGGCATCGATGTGAAATTTTCCTGCAGGTTTCTCTTTTGCAAGGAACATGCTTTTCTGATCGTCAAAAAAAACGTCTTCTGAAAATTTTACGCCGTCCTTAATTACTGATGAATCAATTTCTGTCATTCAATTCCTCCGATTTACTTGATATCTTTTTGAATAAAGGCAAATATTTTTGCCAAAATTTCGTACGTTTCTTCCGGTATGCATTGCCCTATTTCCATTAGGCTGATAATTTCTGTTTCTGCAACGTTTTTAACCACGCTCACGCCGTTTTTATCAGCTATTTCACAGATACGCTTTGCCATTTCGTCCTTTCCTTTTGCGACAAGAAACGGGGCAGGGGAGTTTTCTGGGTATTTCAAAACTGCTGCTTTCATGGCATCTCCGTTGCAATCGATATTGGCTCATCCGTCGGCAATAAAAAACTTTTTTTTGCATTTTCATCAAAACTCAATGAAAATTCAGGAAAAAGTTCTTTCATCATACTAATTATAGTCTGAGAATCGATTTTCGAGTCATTTTTTTCTACAAATTCTTCGAATATCTCGATTTTTTTCTTGCTGTCTAAGTATATCACAAAATAGTATTTTTTTTCATTTGTTGTGTAATTAAGATTTATTTTAATGGTTTTCTGCTTAAACGTATCAAAGAAAATCATGATTACGCCTTCAGAGCCTTCGTATTCAAAAGGAAGTATTATGTTGTGCAAATCCGTTTTTGGAATTTTGATGTGATTGTATGCAGTTAAAAATGATGCCTTTTTGTAGAGAAAATCCTTGTTTTCGTAGAAATCCAAAATTCCGAGGAGTTTTTCGTTACGATTTTTATCTTGTCGATTTTCGTTTTTTGAATTCTGATTGCCTGATGTACTGTAGTTTTGCGATTCTTCTTTTACAAAGTTTGGAACAATCTGTTCAATTGCTTCTTCCGTGTCGTTTATCTCCTTGAGGCTAAGTTCAAGACTTGCTATCGAAGCATCTGTTTTTGAAATTTTTCCGTTCTTTTTGTTGATATTTTTGCCTTGCGCGTTTGCTTTTTTTATCAATTGAGGATTTATTTTAAGTTTTGCTTGAAACATTAATTGCAAAAGTTTGAATGATGTTTCATCATTCTCAAGTCCTATTTCTTTCATGAACGATTCAAGTTTTTCATTTTTTTCAATATCTTTATCTGAAAATTTTTGTAGCGACAATGCTAGCTCTGCTCGTTCTGTTTCGGGAATCAATTTTATGGTGTTGTTTTGAATCTGAGCTGTGGCCTTGAAACCTCTTCCTATTTCAAGCGGGATTTTTGAAGTAATTTCAAATTTTGTGCCTTCAAAGCTTACTATGTACTTTCCTTGCTCCATGCTTTTTTCAAGCACCCGAACGAAAACTTTTGAGCCGTCTTTGACTGCTCGTACAAGATTTTGGTTCTGAGAAATTATAGGTATTGAGTTTATTGATGGACTGTTCATTAATGAGTTCTAAACGATAAAAAAAAACTGCTGAAAGCCTTTGTTTGGCATCCAGCAGCCTTTTTTATGAAACTTATTTTTCGATTCTGTCTGATCGTTTTGTAATAAGTTCTTTGATTTTAGCGTCTTTACCAACCTTGTCTCGGATGTAGTAAATCTTGCTTCGTCGTACTTTACCAGGTCGAACTACTTCGATTTTTGCAATTCGTGGCGAGTTGATAGGGAATACTCGTTCAACGCCTACACCGTAAGAAATCTTTCGAACTGTGAAAGTTCTTCCGGCTCCTGAATTTTTGAAACAGATAACCAATCCTTCGTAAACCTGAATTCGTTCTGTTTTTCCTTCAATAATCTTGAAGAAAACTTTAACTGTGTCTCCAACCTTAAATGATTCAAGATCAGTTCGTTTCTGCTGTTCTTCAATAGTTCTAATCAAATCCATTTTAGTCTCCTGTTTCTCCTGATAATGGAGATGGGTTCGTTATTTCCTCAATCATTTTTTCAGCTTCTTCGGTCAGTTTTCCATTGTTTCGAGCCTGAGTTATCAGTTCAGGACGATTGCGCAGTGTTTTTTCCAACCGTTTTTTAAGCCGCCACTTTCGGATGTTTTCATGATGTCCTGAAAGTAAGATTTCAGGGACCTTCATGCCCGCAAAGACTTCTGGTCTCGTGTATTGCGGATACTCCAAAAGCCCATCAGTAAAACTTTCTTCTTCCAAAGATTCGCTTGAAATTACACCGTCAACCAATCGGTAAACCGAATCGATTATTACGGTTGCAGCAAGTTCTCCGGAGGAAAGTACGTAATCCCCGATGGATATTTCATCGTCTACATAACTGTCAATTATTCGCTGATCAATACCTTCGTATCGACCGCAGATAAAAACCAGTTCTTCTTCACGACTAAGTTCATAGGCAATTTTCTGAGTGAGCGGTTTTCCAGACGGCGTAACATAAATTACTCGTTTGGTTTTATTTCGCTTTTTACCATTTTTTTTCACGGTCTTTGGCTTTACGTTCACTTTTTCGAGTGCCCTGCATAGCGGTTCTGTTTTCATAAGCATTCCAGCCCCGCCACCGTAAGGATTGTCATCACATGTTTTGTGTTTATCGAGGGCGAAATCCCTGATATTCACCAATTCGTAGGCAATAATTCCTTTGTCTACCGCTTTTGCCATGATTGAGTTTTCAAAAAAAGCCCGAGGAATTTCAGGAAATAAGGTCAGCACTGTAAATTTCATGGTTTTTACTCCAGAATCCAGAGGTGCATCAGTTGAACAACTTTGTCATTTAAATCGACCGTACCGATAAATTCATTGTTGAATGGTACAAGAACTCGTTTATCCGCACTGTCCGACATAGCCTTCACTCTCTCGGATAGTTCAACTTCTAGAAGTTTCCCTGATCCGCCTTCCAATACGTCTGTGATGATTCCTGCTTCAATTGCAGTATCAGACTTTGCTGCCAATCCTTTTTTAGTTGATTTTTCATCAGAAAAATAAACTAACTTGCATTGTTTTAGATCTTCGACATAGAACTCGCCTTCTTTCAAAGGGCTTGCCTTGTCGCGTGGAACTAGAATTTCGCTTCCCTGAAACTTTTTTGCATCTTCAGGGGAATTAATTCCTTCTAGTTTCATGAGTAAAGAATTAGAATTACCTTCTACTGATTCAACCTTAAAGGTTTTCTCAAGTAAATCATTCTTTACAGTAACTTCGTCAAGCTTGAAAAAATGTTCGCACTCTCCAGAAGTACTTTCGACTTTAAATTTACCCGTAAGTCCATGCGAGCCTCGGATAATACCAATTACCAACTTTGCCTTTGACGCCATTAGTCCAAAATTTCCAAAGTAAAACGCTTACCAGATTTTGAGCTAGATGCACTCAGAACTGTTCGGATTGCTTTTGCAATTCTTCCGTTCTTTCCGATAACCTTACCAATGTCGCCCTGTGCAACACGAAGTTCGATTACAGTTGACTTTTCGCCTTCAACTTCCTGTACCGAAACGCTACTTGGATCAGCGACCAATGATTTTGCAATGTATTCAATCAGGTCTTTTTCCATTCTAGAATGCTCCGTGTTATTTGAGGGCAAAGTTTTTCTTATTGAAAATCTTTCGAACTGTATCTGTTGGCTGTGCTCCAACTCCAATCCAATAACGAGCTCGCTCTTCGTTGAATGCAATCTGATTATCTTCTGCTTCAATCGGCTGATAAGTTCCGATTTCTTCGATAACAGTTCCATCACGTGGCTTGCGAACATCCTGTACTACGATTCTGTAGAAAGGTCGTTTCTTTGTTCCAAACTTCTTGAGTCTGATTTTAACCACTTGGGTCCTCCAAAATATTGTATTAAACTACACTATATGCACAATAATACATACAGTGTGAATTTATTTTATATCATAAATAGGTTTTTTGGTCAATGTGAGTAGATATATAGATGAAAAAGCGTTCAGTTCTTGACTCTGTGCTAAGCCTTTTCGTTAGTGCATATTTTCCTGGTGAATTTTTTTTCTTACTGGATTTGATTTGGAAATGCTTTGTGAATTAGGACATAAAAAGAACGGAACTGACCAGCCTTATGCTTTTTTGTTCCGTTCATTGATAAGGTTGTGGATTGTTTATTTTGTTTGTTTATGCTTTATGAGCAAATTTGTTTTTGATGTACTTGTTGTAGAGTTTAGTAAAATAAAATACCAATTCTCCGCTAGTTACAAGGAAAATCAATTCATATCCGATTGCAAACAAGGCTGGTATCAGGAGAAGTGCAGTCCAATCCAAAGAAATAAAACCTGCGCATTTTAATGCACAAGAAACCAAAGTCTGAAGTACATAAAGAGCTGCGATTAGAAATTTTTCCATAACAAGAAACCTCCGTTGTTTTGTTTACAGTAATAATTAACAATAAATAAAATAAAATGTCAATACATGATAAGATAAAACTTAAAATGTTAGAATACTGTAAAATATGTCACTGTTTGCGAAAATTTCATAATAATACAATCTTTTTATTCAACTTACACACTTTCCTGTCGTACGTATATATTCCGTTTATTTCGTTTTCTACATCATTGAGTTGTGTGTACACACATCCGCTTAAACCTTTGTTTATATGAGGTTTTATCATTTTTTCGTAAAGAAAATGTATTTTTTCGGTAAGTTCGTCATCGTTGCGACAGTTGCCGTATCCGTAACGGCACTTTTTTTGGGAACAATGATTTTTTACGGCAAGCGTGTATCCTCCGCATTCAGAAATGATAAGAGCCTTCCTTTTTTGTATGCACTCTTTTACAAGTTTTGAAATATCTGGTGTTTTAAAATAAATGTGATCGCTTTCGACGTCGGACTTGTATGACGCTTTGAGAGAGCCTTTGAACCATCCGCTTGCAGAATCTATTATACGGCTCGAGTCTAGGCTGCAAACCAGGTCATAAAGTGAATTTGTTGAAAACTGTCCCCATCCTTCATTGAATATGGTCCAATATATGATGGATGGATGGTTATAAAGATGTGCAATTGTGTTTTTTGTGTGTTCGATGAAAAATCTGTGTTGTTTCATCTTTCTTTGGGATGTTTCTCTTGATGAGAAGAAAATCTTGAATTTACCCATTTTTCCAAGGATGCTCGGTAAGGCTGTATCTCTCAAAAAACGATATTTGCCATTTTGGACCATGTCTTGCATTACGAGCATTCCGTATTTATCGCAGTAGTAGTAAAACACTTCGCTTTCGATTTTGATATGTTTTCGGATTGTGTTAAATCCGAGAGATTGCAAGTTTTTGATGTCTGCAATCCATTTATCTTCCCTTTCTGGAAGGAAAATACCTTCGGGAAAATATCCTTGATCAAGGACTGCATTTAAAAAAATCGGTTTGTCATTCAAGAGAATTTGAGGATATCCTTCTTCAGATACTTCGGTTTTGATTGTTCTAAGTGCAAAGTAGGATTCTATTTTGTCGATAACTGCATCTTTGTTACAAAGTTCAACTGTGAAATCGTAAAGATTCGGGCTTTCTGGGCTCCATTCCTTAAAAAAACTTTCATTTGAAAAGTCAAATGTCACCGTTTGGTTTGGCTCGAATTGCTTTTCAAGAATTTGCCCATTTTTTGATGGTATCTTTGCGACAAGATATAGACCTTCTTGTTGTGTTGTAGATTCTGATGTTGTGGCACTCAGTTCAATTCTGTCGGTCGAAGGATTGATTTTTATCGATGTTATGTAAGAAAAACCGAC
>JAQYSN010000151.1 GCA_028725265.1 Spirochaetales bacterium
CATTAGTCTCAATGAGTTGACCTTTGCCAGAATCGCAGGATTAATGTTGTCAAAAACTGTGTCTGCCATTTTTTTTCCTCTCTAAAATGTTGGTATTTAGGCACAAAAGCCTATATCTTAATTATTGAGAGAAAATTTAAAAATTCGGTGAAAATTTCCGAAAAAAAAATTAAAAAAGCAAAAACCAAAGCCACCTCGCTTTGAGGTGTCTATCTATTGTGGGCTTGACCGTTCGCCCAATCCAATCGAATGATTCAACATTCGATTGGTACTTTAATGTAGCAATTTCCGTATGGAAATTGAGATTTAACACGAGTGCCATTGGGCTTTATCTGCGTTTATCCGCGTTAATCTGCGGTTTAAAATCGCGCCTTAATTGCGAATGTTCCCAATTCGGCAACAATTTTGTCGATGAATTTCTGTACCTCGTCCATTGTAAGCGTTCTTTCCAAAGCTGCAAAACTGAAGCGAACCGTAACGGAAGTTTCGGTCGGCAAATCGTAAACGTCGATGATTGCAGTGTTGTTGAGTTCCGTGATTCCCAATTTTGAAACGGAATCCAAAGCCTTTCCCAAAATAACGCCTTTCGGAATTACCAGCGAAATATCGTAGTCGATTGAAGGATATTTTGAAGGATCCGTGAACGAAATGTCCTTTTCAGAAATTTCATTGAAGGTCGGCATGTCGATTTCAAAGCAAACTACAGATGCATTCTTGTCGATTTTGCTTGCGTTCAGCGGATGAAGAGTGCAGAGCGTTCCGATAACTTTTCCGTCAACCAAAATGTTTGCCGTATTCTTCGGGTGCTGCCAATGATGTTTTGGTTCAATTTTTGCAAAGCTGATGTTGTCTTCGTGCTTGATTTCGTCGATGAGGCATCGGATTACGCGAACTGCTTCCATGTACAAATCTTTTTCGCTTGAGTGCTTGTTGTACATAACGCATCCCAAGTGGCTTCGTTCGTTACAAGTGCCGTCTGGATTTGTTCCTTCTACGACGCGTCCGATTTCAAAAATTCCGTATTCGTCTTTCCAGCTTTTGTTTTCGTAAGCCATGTATAAAAGTGTCGGCAGCATTGAGTTCCTCAAAACGATGTTTTCAGGAGTTACGCTGTTGAGCAATTTCGGATTGTCTTCAATTTCGATTGCAAGGTCTGCACACTTTTTGCCGTCGCACCAGATGTAGGAATGGACTTCGTGCATTGAAAATCGTTTTACGAGAAGATCCTTGATTTTGTTGTCTTCGCTTCTCTGAACTGAATCTGCTACAGGTTTTAGCAAACTGTGAGTTGAAGTGATAGGGAAGTTGTCGTATCCGTAGATTCGGCTTACTTCTTCAACGATGTCGGCTTTGAGCGAAACGTCCTTTGTTGCACGCCAGGTCGGAACTGTCAGGTGGAATTTGTCGCCGTTCCTTTCCGTCTTGAAACCGAGTGCTGAAAGTGTGTTGAAAATGAAGTCAGAAGAAATATCGATTCCCGTGTAGCGGTCGATGTACGCTTTGTCAAAGTCAATCGTTAGAGTCGGGTATTTTTTTACATAAACATCTGTGATTTGGCTATCAACCTGAGCGCCGTTGTCAACTGTAGAAAGCATATTCCAGAATCTGTAGACTGCCTGCATTGTGAGTTCAGGGTCAATCATTTTTTCGTAGCGCATGCTTGCGTCTGTTCTGTGTCCGAGTCTCTGGCTTGTCTTTCGGATTGAAACGCCGTCGAAGCAGGCACTTTCCAAAACGACGGAGTTACTTTCTCCTTCGATTTCGCTTTCCAAGCCACCCATGATTCCTGCGATTGCCGACATTTTGTCGTTCGTGTAAATCATCAATGTGTCTTTGTCGATGTTGCGTTCAACTTCGTCCAAAGTCGTGAATTTTGTAGTTTCGCCGTCTTTAAGATTTTCTGTTCCGATTGCGATTGATTTTATTCCATTTCCGTCGAAAGCGTGTGTCGGCTGTCCCATTTCCAGCATGATGAGGTTCGTCATATCGACCAAAAGGCTGATTGCCCTCATTCCGCAGTAGTAAAGTCTGATTCGCCAGTTTGTAGGACTGATTTTTCGAGTGATGTTTTTGAAAGCGACGCATGAATATCGCCATGTAAGATCTTCTCTTCGTACAGAAACGTCAATTTTGTTGTTGCCACTGTATTTTGGTTCTGTGAGTGCGAGCGGTTTGAGCGGTCGGCCGGTGATTACAGAAAATTCACGTGCGATTCCGTAGTGTCCCCAAAGGTCAGGTCTGTTGGTCAGGGATTTATTATCTACTTCAAAGATGATGTCGTCGATTGCGTAGATTGATTTGAGGTCAGTTCCGTTTGGTACATCTTCGTCGATTGCCATAAGACCTGTGTGGTCGTCGCTGATTCCAAGTTCGTCTTCGCCGCAGCACATTCCGTAAGAAGTGTAGCCTGCAATTTTGGCTTCCTTGATTTCCATTCCGACAACATGGCTTCCAACCGGTGCGAAAGCAACTTTCTGTCCGATTTCAACATTCGGAGCACCGCAAACTACATCGACTTCGCCTTTTCCTGTATCCAGTTTAAGAAGATGAAGCTTTTTCGAATCAGGGTGCTTTTCTACGCTCGTGATTGTCGCAACGATAACGCCCTGAACTTCGTCTCCCTTGTGATATATTTCTTCGACTTCTGCCGTTGAAAGCGTGAATCGTTTGATGAGGTTTTCTATATCAAGACCCGAAAGGTCAACATATTCCTGTATCCAATTCATTGAAACAAACATATCTATTTCCTTTTGTGGCACGGATGCCACCTAAAATTAAGTTTTGGCGAGTTTTCTGCGCAAGCGAAAACTCGGGTTAAATTTTTGACACGGATGTCAAAAATTTAAACAAACTGACTCAAAGCTTTCAGATTGCCGCTGTTGAGCGTCCTGATGTCCTTGATTCCGTATTTCATCATCGCAAGTCGTGTAAGACCAAGACCGAACGCGAATCCTGTGTATTTTTCCGTGTCGATTCCGCCCATTTCAAGAACTTTTGGATGAATCATTCCGCATGGACAAAGTTCAAGCCAGCCAGAATCTTTGCAGCTTGGACAACCTTCACCGCCGCAGATAAGGCATTTGATATCAAGTTCGAAGCCAGGTTCAACGAACGGGAAGAATCCAGGTCGAAGCCGAACTTCAACTGGGCGACCGAAAACTTCTGAAAGCATCGTTTTCATAAAATAAATCAGGTTCGAGATTGAAATGTTTTCGTCAATCATGATTCCTTCCATCTGGAAGAAAGTGTTTTCGTGACAAGCGTCGATACTCTCGTTTCGGAAACATCGTCCTGGAAAAATTGCCCTAAGCGGTGCGCCGTATTTTCGCATGATGTAGTTCTGCGCTGCTGAAGTGTGTGTTTTAAGAAGCTGACCAGTACTCAAATAATAGGTGTCCTGCATGTCGCGCGCCGGATGATAAGGCGGAATATTGAGTGCTTCAAAACAGTGGTAGTCGTCAACGATTTCCGAGTAGTTTTCGATTGTGAATCCCATAGACTCGAAAATTGATTCAACTTCACGCTGAATAATCGTAATAGGATGAAGCGAGCCGAAATCTTTTTGGATAAGAAGGCTTTCGTCATAGCTCGGTGTGGATTCAATCTTGATTTTCCATTCGAGTTTCTTGAGTTCTTTCTGTTTTTCTTCTATTGATTTTTCAATTGCCTGTTTGAAGTTGTTGATGGCCTGTCCGAATTCCTTTTTCTTTTCGTTTGGAACGGCCCTTAGGTCCTGCATGAGTTCCTGCAGTGAACCTTTTTTGCCGAGAAACTCAACTTTCAGTTGTTCTATATCTTGAACTGATTTTATATTCTTCAATTTTTCTTCAAAGATTTTTTTGAGTTGCGAAGTTTTTTCAATCACAATTTGCCTCCGTTTCGCTTTCTTCTATATTAGTCTTTTTCCTTGCTTTTGTGTAGGGGGATATGCTA
>JAQYSN010000152.1 GCA_028725265.1 Spirochaetales bacterium
CTTAAAACCGTAAAAAAAGAAAAACTTAGTTCAAATACAGTCAGTGATTATATTGGCTATTGTAAGGATGCTTTTCTGATTTCCGAGTCAAAGCGTTATGATGTAAAAGGCAAGCATTATTTTGATTATCCCAACAAATATTACTTTACAGACATCGGATTGCGTAATGCAAGACTTGGATTCCGCCAAATTGATTCTGGGCATATTATGGAAAACATCATCTACAACGAATTATTGACTCGAGGTTATTCGGTTGATGTAGGTGTAGTTGTAGACCGCAGAGATGGTCGCAATGCTCAAAAAGAGATTGATTTTGTCGTAAACAAGAACGACAAAAAAGTTTATATTCAGTCCGCATGGCAAATGAACAGCGATGAAAAGATTTCCTCCGAACTAGATTCTCTAAAGCTTGCAAAGGATTTCTTTTCAAAAATCATCATACAAAATGATATTCCATCTCATTTTACGGATAATGACGGAATCATCCACTGCAACCTGATAGAATTTTTGCTTAAGCCAGAACTTATAGCCTTATAGAGAAACTGACTCAATAAGTGAATTCTAAAATTCAAAAAAAAACCGCAGCCAAATCTGACTGCGGTTTGATAACCGGTGTTAAAGTCTATTCCAAGCACAAAGCCGGAATTCAGTTTTTATATAAATATATTTAACATTTTTTGAATACAACAGAATTTGAATATTCACCCTTAAAGTTAACGAAAATCGATTTTTCGCCTATTAAACATGATAATTCTTCCGACAATTTTATTGAAATTCCGTTGATTGGGTGTAGCTCTGAACTTGTTATGTGAAGGCTTAATATATTGTCAGCAATACTTCCTTCATAAAACTCTACCGAATAACTCAAATTATTGAATTTTGTTTTAACAGAAGCTTTTACCAAGCATCCTTGAACATTGTCTATCGAAAAATATTGCGTCATAATATCGTCTTTATAAACATAGTAACTAGGTGAAAGTGAACTTTTCTGCACCATACTTTCAAGTTTGACTGTTTTGCCAGAGAAAAAGCTATCACAAAAGGACAGATTTTTCTTTCGGAACTCGTCAGACATTTGTCCGGATTTCAGTTTTGCAGTTTCCAAAATTGAAATCATACGGTCAGGAGAAATGCCAGCTGTATCATGTTCTTTACAGTATTCAACTTTTTCAATGGTAGAGTCAGACTCTTCATATTGATTTTTACTTCCACATTCAATACAGAAAACATCCTCATCTTCAAGAGGGAAACCGCAATTAGTGCAATATCGGTTATATTTCTTTTTATAGGGAACTGAAGTCGTTTTTTTTTCGCAAATCTCTTCTGCTCGTGATGACGATTCTTCAAACTGAGAAAGTGAAAATTTCATCATTACAAAAATACTCCTTCATCAAACAAAAAATCTTCCTCGCTTATAGTAATTAGTACATCTTTTGTTCGCTTTATCTCGCTTAAAGCAAACACTCGCGAATTTTTTTTTCGAACAACAGTATCAAAAAGTTTTCTGATAGTACGACCATTCGCAAAATCATAAGTTCGATTTTCCCAGATTTTATTTATAGTTATTTGACAGCGTTTGTCTGCATTTTCTGTAAGTAAAAGTCCTTCTTTTTTCGCAAAAAGACAAAACAGCTGATAGAGTTCATCCCTGTTATAATCTTCTATATTTATATGATGAGTAAAACGACTTGAAAGACCTTCATTTGTCTGCATCCATTCATTCATCTTAGGTTCATAACCAGCGACAATAACAATAAATTTTCCCCGATCATCTTCCATACGTTTCATCAAGGTGTCAGTAGCTTCATGTCCAAAGTCATCAGTAGCAAGTGTATAAACTTCATCTATAAAAAGTATGCCTCCTGTTGCATCATCACAAAGCCGCTGCATGTTCTGAGCAGTATGTCCCACATATTTTCCAACAATTCTACTTCGGTCGCACTCAATCACCTTTTCACTGGAAAGTAAACCAATTGAATAAAAGAGTTTACCCAAGATACGTGCAACAGTTGTCTTTCCTGTTCCTGGATTTCCAGTAAGGGCAATATGAATTTCTGGATTTTTCTGTTTGTGTCCAATTTTTTCCATTTCGCGGTTAATCTGAATTGTATTGTAAAGTTCACGTATGGCATATTTTACCTTTTCCATTCCAATCAATTCATTTAATTCAGTAAATACCGCTTCTGGCGTAAAAGAAGCACTCTTGTCACGAGGAAAATCCTCTGCCGTAATAGTGGTGAGTAGTTCCTTCGTAAGTGAACTTGTAGGAAAACATGCAAGCCGAGAATCCATCCTTGACTTTATTGTGTCAAACAAAGTTCTCACCGCTCTTGCGTTAGCAAAATCCTTTCCCTTGTTACGGCACAAATCCTCAACTGCATTTTGTGCCGCCTTTTCAGCATCTTCATCAAGACTAAACTGTGCCTTCTTCACATACAAAAGGAGAATTTTAAAAAGCTCGTCCGTAGAATAATCATCAATATGGATTTTATGCTCAAAGCGGCTATCAAGACCAGGATTCATCCGAAGAAAATTCTGCATCTCATTTAGATAACCTGCTGCAATTATGACGAAATTACCTCGTTCATCTTCCATTCGTTTTAGTAGAGTACCAACAGCCTCGTTTCCGTATGAGTTCGCGCTTCCGTCTGTACCAGCAAGATAGTAGGCCTCATCTATAAAAAGAACACCCCCCCCCATTGCCCTATCACAAATGGAATTTACTTTGTCTTTTGTTTGACCAACATACCCAGCTGTAAGATCAAGACCGCTAGTTTCTAGTACTTTATCGCTTGGTAAAAGTTTCATCGCGTGAAAAAGTTTTCCGAGAATTCGAGCAACTGTTGTTTTTCCTGTTCCAGGATTACCTGTGAGGACAATGTGAATTTTGGGATTTTCAACTTTAATCCCCATTTTACTTCGTTTCTGATTGTTTAAAATTGTTTGACACAAATCGCGTACTGCTTTTTTCACACTTTCCATTCCGACTAAATCATCAAGCATGGAAAGCACTTCTGTAACACTCTGAGCCTTTTGTGTAATAGGTAAATCTTCTATTAAGATATGCTTCAAATCTTGCGCTGAAATTATTTCCAACTTACCAAGACGGTCAGCTTGCCTTTCTGAGATTTTTTGCATTATGTACTTTTCTACAATCCAGCCGTTTTTATAAATACAGTTTTCATTGTTTCGGGCTTCTTGTACACATGGCAGTAAAGCATCTGCTATACCATCATCAAATACAAAGCCATTATCAATTAATTTTTTTTCGAGGATTTTTGCTAGGGCATCATCCTTCACAGTAGGAAAATCGAAAAACTCAACAAGGTCTGTAAGTTCACTTTTTTCTTTAAAAAACTTTTCTAGTTTATCTTTAATTCCAAGCAAAATACAAATTGTATCATTTTTCTTTTCGGTAAGACCTAGAAGAAGCTCGTGTAGATATATC
Organism: Spirochaetales bacterium; assembly: GCA_028725265.1. GTDB lineage: Bacteria > Spirochaetota > Spirochaetia > Treponematales > Treponemataceae > RGIG9060. Next base: position 3,449 of record JAQYSN010000152.1, read on the forward strand.
GTGTCATTATGTATTTCGTCAATCAAAAATACACCTGGATTCAGATCTGAAAGGTACTTTGAAATTTCGACATCAGAAGGATAAAACCTCTGAAACTTATGAACCGTCGTTCTTTCAATTCGCGAGGAACAAAGGAAACATGTTTTTTTGAGTTCATTAATAAAACATTCTGCCACTAGTGATTTTCCTGTACCAGCCTCACCCGAGAACACAAGAATTCTATTCGCATCCTGTACTGTCATCCCAATTTTTTTTTGTCTTTGTCTGATAGAAAAAGTTTTGATGAACATTTCCAATCGTGTACGAATTTCTTCTAAACCGATATAGTCCATTTTTGAAAGGGAACAATATTCTTTCTCTGATTTCATCAGAGAATCCTGTGTATAAGGAATAACAGACAGATCATGTTCTATAGGTATACGTGTTCCACACTTACAGCAGAATTTTGCAAGAGGACGATTTTCTGCGGAGCAGGCAGGACAAATCATACGATAAGCCTTTATTTCAAGATTTATAAAATTTTTGCGTATGAATTTCACCACCAACAATGAAACCTAATATTCCATACGCTATCATTGGATCAAGACTAAGCACAATTCCAGTAATAATATCACTGACATCATCTGGCAGTATCAATATAAAAACAAGCATATACACAAAACTGCCAACAGCACCTATAACAGCGCCTCCAATCGCCAAACCGACGGAAGCACTCATGATTCCAAAAACAAATCCAAGCGCAGCACCAAACAACACATATACAAGGAATTGCAGACCTGTACCCTTGCCAGCAACCTCCAAAGCATACATTATAACAGCTGGAACACAACCAAGAATCATTCCTATAACAATGCCGAAAGTTTTGCATAAAATCTCGCTTTTCTCATTCTGCTTATTTATAGCAATTGTTCTAGCAGCATACTCTTCTTCTGCTTGCTTTCTCTCCTGTTCAAGTTTCTTATCTTGTTCTCTCCAAAGTCTTTCTCTTTCTTCCTGTTGTCTTTTTTCTTTTGCTTCTAATTCCTTTTCTTTCTCGTCCCAATATCTGTTGAACCCATCATCCATAATATTTTTCAGTGTAACTTCAGTAAAAGTTTTTATATCATCTTCAAACTGACACAACAATTTATCCGCAGAAAAAAGGTCCATTTTTTCAACATCTATACTTCGATATTTTTCAGCTATCAAGCTATAAGCATCACGAATATTTTTTTCATAATACGGCACATAGTGACTTAACTCTCCAGATTTTGCATCATTAATATGTCGCTCATTTATATCTTTTGTTTCATCTATAGTTTCTAGTATTATTCGCCCGATGTCTTTTTTTAAGCCATCAATAATTTTTTCTATTTCAGTCCACAAACTTTCAAAATTTTTGTCGGTGCTTGCCTTGATTGCAAAATTTTTGTCACAACGAATCAGTTTTTCTATCAGCTCAAGAGACTCGTCATCCTTGTTCAAAAAATGAAGTTCCTTCGCCTGTTCGTATCTGGCCAATAAATTTTCATCAGACAGCTGATAGGCTTTACCGCTTGCTTTTTCCGCTTCTTCCATTTTTTTTATGGATTCGTCATTTTTATTTTCAACCAGCAAATCATTACTTTTTATCAGTCGTGACATTCCAAGATAATAATAGATTTCAGAAGCAAGCGTATTTGCCTCTTCACTGTGTCCGATATCGGGGTCGATGTATTTTGCAGCGTTGGAAAATGCATTCTCCGCTTTATCAATGTCAATGACATTGCTGTATTTGCTCGCGCCGAACAAATAAATATTTCCGAGCAAGTACCATGATATAAAGTCCGTCTTGTTTTTCTTTACTGCTTCCGAGCAGTCTTCCAGAGCCTCTTCATAAAAACCTTTTTTATAACTGATAAGTGCATTTCGGTAGAGTTCGCGACTTTCCGTAAGACGCGGATTGTTCACGATGTCGTGGATTTCGTCAAGTTTTGAACAAACGCTTCCTGTAAAGATATCGATTTTATTGCCCAACACCTCAAAACCGATAGCCAAAGAGTTATCGACTGCATTAAATTCCTGTTGAAATGTTTGTGCAAGCATAGCCTGAGACGCAACAATTGCATAAGTGCTATCGCGAATATCGTTTCTGATACCCATTGTCATTTCTTGTATTGAATTTGTATTCGTCTGAATGTCACTTCTGATTCCGTCCTCCAAATTCTGAACAGCGCGTGTATTGGCAACGCCATTTGCTTCAATTGCATCAAGCCTTTTTTTTACAGCAACTTCATACAAACTGCTTCCGCGATAATAGTCATACATAATTTTTCCTTTTTATAAAAATACAACAAGCCCCGACAGGCGAAAGTTCCATATCGGGGCGTTCTGCAAAAAACTTACCTTTCCAGCAAGACTTTTACGGCATTTTCTGGATAGCCATCATAATAGCCACGGCTCATGCCGTCTTTGTTGAAAATCTCATGTCCCCAATACTTGCCCGCAAAGTTTCCGTTACAGTCATAAACTTCACCGCTGTCAATGTTGCCGTCATAAGACCCCAATTTGTTTCCGTTTGAATCATATACGATTCGTGCCATAGTTTTATCCTCCTAATATCCAAAATTATTAAAATTTTTAAGGAATGCAGCCTTAAAACCTGCCATATCCTGTTCTGTAAGTGAAATTTTAGTTTTTGCCATTTCAATAATTTCCTCATCAGGCAAATTCACTATCTCATCCAGTGTTTTATATGACATCAACAATGATGGGCTACCATGATACTCAACACAAAGGTTATAACAGTGACAGTCATCATCGTATCCAATTTCAATTTGATAACCACCCAGCATTTTCGTTTGCAATATTGTCATAGCTATTTTTTTTATTCTCCTTAACTTAGAAATGTTCCAAGAATGCTAAGCCATGCCCATGCGTATTTTACCATAGACATGTATCCAGAACTCCATGAACTGTGTCGCAATTAACTCCCTGCTCTTCGGCTTTTTCCCATAGCTCCGCCGCCTTTGCATCATCTTGAACGACTCCTTTTCCTTCGGAATAACAAAATCCAAGATTGCACTGTGCTACAGGTTCGCCCTATTCAGCACCTTTTTTCCACAACTCAGCAGCTTTTGCATAATCTTTAGCAACACCACCTTTTCCTTCGTAAAAACAAAGCCCCAGTTCACACATGGAAGAAGGCTCTCCCTGTTCTGCAGCCTTCTTCCAGAACTCAACACCTTTCTCTTCATTTACCTCTATTCCATTTCCATAGAAGTAACAATATCCAAGTAATCCCTGTCCCAACGCATCTCCCTGTTCCGCACCTTTTGTAAACAACTCGATAGCTTTAGTTTTGTCCTGTTCAACACCAGCCCCATCCAAATAAAATGTTCCAACAAGTACAGATGCATGCACAGAACCTTGTTCGACTTCTTTCTGCCAATACTCAAAACTTTTTTTTATTGGTATCATTCAAAGCCGATGTTATTTTTTCATATTCTTGAATATCTCTTTTTTTCATTCCTTTAGTTCCAAAATATTCAATAATATTGCGAATTAACATTATAGGTGCTGCAAGAACATAGAAAATTATCTTTGCAATAAATCGTAAAGTTGATTCATCTTCATCTACTCCTTTATTCCCCCAAATCAGATGCTTTACACTAAACTCATCTTTTTCATGTTTCCATGTTTGAATAAATCCACATAAAAACCAAAAAACACAAACACCTATAGCAGCCGCAATCATAGCACCATCACTTGAAACCTTGCAGGCAACAATCAAACAAACAATAGCCAAAACAAAGAAAATGCAGGCAAAAACAAGATTGCGTTTCAATTTTTTCAAATATCCTGTTTTCCAGTCAATACCGTTAAGTGCTCTTTTTTGACTGCATCTTATACAAAAAGCACCTTTCTCAGTTCTGTAAAATGCATTTGTATCACATTCAGAACACAAATCCGCTCCGCACTCAGCACACTTAGTAACAGCTTCCGCTGCTGGGTGAAAACTACAATTCATAATAAAAACTCCATCCAACCATTTCGGATTCTAAATAATATTTTTATATTATTTTAACATATAAATATCATAAACACAAATAATTTAAAACATAATTATATTATATAATTATGGCTGACAATTTCTGGAACCGTGTAATTGACTTGCTCGACAGACAAGGTATTTCTCGAAAAGAATTTGCAATCCGAGTGGGAATTTCATACTCAAGCATTCACAATGGTGCTATGCTCGATAGCATTCCAAGTGCAGATATTGCGTTAAACATCGCCTATGAACTTCACACATCAGTCGAATATCTTGTATACGGAAACGAGGAGACTACTAGTAAAAGTGAAAATTCAGCCAATATCCAGCAAAAAAATCAAGATCGATTTTTATATGAAAAAAACAAGAATCTGTTGCGTGCTTTAGAGAAAATGAATCCAAATGTTCGACAATCCGTGCAAGACTTAATTTTTACAATCGAAAAGAATACATTGGAAAGTGTATAAACTGTAATTAAAGTAAAATTCTATCCGCCAAAAAGTGAAAGGCGCAGTAAGTGGCGAGAAAATAGCCTTTGCACGATGTGATAATCACAAACATCACCATTACTAAACCTGACATTATATTATGTTTAACTGAAAATTTACAAAACCAACTTCGGATTTTTCTGTAAATCAGTGACCAGTTTTTTATACAGAATTCTGTCTTCAACCTGCGAAATCGCTGTCGTACGTGTACCAGCATCCTTCGAAGAACCTCCGCAATGAAAAATCTTTTCGTCAGCAGTACCGAAATCCACAATAATATATCGGTCGTGATAAGTTCCGTTCGTCAATTTGAGCACAATATGTGCATTCGGATATTCCTTGCAAAAGTCCATGAACTCAAGATTGTGCAAGCCATTACCTAGATTATCACTATAAATTGTAATTTTTACGCTTGATTTTACAGATTTCAACAACACAAGTGTTTTCAAACTGATGTAATTATCCACGACAAAAATCGACTGATTTGCTGAAGAATAAATCGTAGAATATGCGATATCAGCTTCAACTGTTTCGCCGTTAAAAAAAAGATAATCTTTTCTGATGTTAGGGTCGGTAAAATCTTTTATTACGCGTGAAACTTCTGCCTTAGTAACCATCTCATTTTTCAGTTTCTGGATTTCGCCTGCGTTTTCCGCAATGTAATGTGAATTTTCTGCTATCCGTTGAGTATTTTCCTCCGTCTTTAGCGAAAGTTTTATCAGTTCAGGAGTTGAAAGTACATTCTGACTTTGAAAGACAAAGTCTTTCATATTCTTAAATAAACGGATTAGTGCGATGCTTTGCTTGGTTGCAAGTTCTCCACGCAATACAGTCATAAGCATATAAATACCTTGTTCCGTGAATGCGTAAGGCAAATACTTTATGTTAGTCCCTCGCCCAATGTTCAAGGTCAAAAATTTTGACCTTGAAAAAATAATTTCACATTCGTCTATCGTTAGCTGAAACCTGAAATCTTCTGCGAATTTTTCAATATTGTTTTTAACCTGTTGATTAAAAGCTTTTACAGAATATCCGTATATTTCAGCTAAATCTTTGTCCAACATTACCTGTACGCCACGAATCGTGTAGATTTTCGACCGCAAATCGCTTTCATTGTGTAACAATATTTCATTTTCCATACATAGTAATTATAGGTTTAAAAATGCAAAAAATGACAAAAGTGGATAAAAAAAAATACCGCAGGTTAGAATGGAAAAAAAACTTGATTTCAATATTACGAATTTTTTCTTTTGTTCAGAAAATCCGCCATTGTTGCAATAATCGCAAGTTCATCCCTATCCAATCTATTCAATTTCTGAGCAATTTTGAAAACATCAATAGAAAACGGACTTTTTTGCGGTGAAGAAACATCTTTTTTCGATTCAAAACCATTCACCAAAAAATCAACGCTTACATCCAGTGCATTAGCCAGTTTCAAAGCCTTGTCCGCAGGTGGCATCGCACCTTTCGTCTTGAGGTAGTTACTGATTGTTCCAGAATTTATGCCCGTCAAGGATGCTAATTGCTGTGTCGTAAGATTCTTGCAATACATCGCTTCTTTTAGATTTTCATTAAAATTCATCTTCTATGATATCATAGTAATTTTTACCTAATCATTTTATTAAACTAGACAAATCAGCCTAATACTTTTATAATTAGTTTTATAGACTAATTAATATAAAACAAGGAACTTGTTACTATGAGTACAGAAGGAGAAAAAATGAAAATCAAAAAAGTAATCGGAGCTTGTGCATTGATTATTTCAATCACTATGTTGCTAACATCATGCGGAAAAGGACCTGTTATAAAGGAACTGAAAAAGATTAATGACAGTGACGCTAGGTATTGGGCAAAATTCGTCAAACAGAATGGAATAAATGCTATAGATTCTCAAAATAATACTGTTTTATTATATGCATTAGCGAAAAATGATAACAAACTAATCAAAGCTTGCATAAAGTGTGGAGCAAATGTAAATCTATGCTCAAGAGGAATTCCACCTATACTTCTTTCTATTATAAATAAAAATGTTGATAGAGTTATACTCAAAAGTTGTGGATGAGCTAGTTTAAAATAGAAAAAGAGATTGAACTTTGTTAAAGTTTAATAACCACAAAAAACAATAAAAAAGGAACAATCTCTATGAAAACTATTATAAGCAAAAACTAAGAAAAAACCACTGTCGAAACTGTTGATTGGCTTGAAAATATTGTAAGAGAATCTGCAAGGAAAATGATTGCAGCAGCCCTTGAAGATGAGGTCGATCAATTTATCCAGCAGCATCTCAACCGAAAAGATGAAAAAGGAC
>JAQYSN010000153.1 GCA_028725265.1 Spirochaetales bacterium
GATAAAATTGACTTTGTTGAAACATTCAACATGGACTTGGTTTCGAAATTTTCTTACTATGCAAAAAAAGGCAATCTTGAACTTTTTGCTACAAGTGCTACATATTCATTTTTACCACACATAGCAGATTTTCCAGAAGCAGTGAATGCACAAATTGAACAGGGGCTTATTTCTCATAAAAACTTTTTTGGAATTGCCCCGGAAGGTTTTTATCTTCCTCTCCTTGGATATACAAACGGTCTTGAAGCAAACCTCAGAGCCTACGGATTGAACTATACGATTCTCGATGCACAGGGACTTTTGTTCGCAAATCCAGAACCAAGCATGGGAATTTTCTCACCAGTTCGAAGCGAAAGTTCGTTCGCATTCTTTGCACGTGACCAGCAAAGCGAAAAAGAAATCTTCGGCAAAAACGGATACATGCGAAACCCTATCTACAGAAATCAAACTAGGGATATAGGATTCGATTCTGACTTGAAGGAACTTTCTGGTTTTCTTGGTGGATCAAGTTCAAGAAAGGAAACAATCTTTAAGTATTATCAACAAAAAAATGATGATTCTATTTACGATCTCAAACTGGCAGAAAACCAAGCTGAGAAAGATGCAAAAGATTTTGTTACGAAAAAAGCTGATATTCTTGGAAAAGCTTCGGATCTTTGCGGTGGTAAAGACTGCTCGCTCGTATGTACGTTCGATGCAGATATGTTAGGCGAAAAATGGTTTGAAGGAATCAATTGGCTCGAACAAGTTTTTAGGGAAATTGCTGCAAACGAAAAAATTGAAGCAAAAAACTGCTGTGACATCACTAAAACTCAGTATCAGTTTGAAAACGTAAAAGTTGCATTCAGTTCAGAACAAGGAAACGGTTACGGAGAAAATCTCCTTACGAATGGTAACGACTGGATGATTCGATACATGCGAAAAAACACAGAACGAATGATAGATTTGGCGGACAGATTCTCTGAAAAAACAGGTTTAAAATCAAGGGCCCTTAATCTTGCGACAAAAGAAGTACTTCTCTCTCAATCTAGCGACTGGCCTCTTATGATTTTTGATAAAACAAATCCTGATTTTGCAAAAGAACAGTTCATCAAGACAATCAACGGATTTTCTACGGTTTATGAATCATTGGGCTCAAACACGATTAGCACAGAATGGCTGACGAATCTTGAAAAAGAACACGATTTGTTCCCATGGACAAACTACATGATTTTCAGCAAAAAGCAGTAAGACAAAATCAGTCGAAAAAATTTGCCTGAAGGATTTCTTTCTGGAGTTTAAGAGTAGTCTTGGCAGATGCAATTCCCTTTCGGGCTGGTTCGAAAAATTTATTTATCTCAAGAATCTTCTGCCATGAATCGATGGCCTTATCCATATCTCCATGCGCATAATAATTCAACCCCTCGATATATAGTGCATCAATTATTTTTTGTTGCTCGGCCCTACCCCCGTCCCCAAGAGTCACTTTTGCTGAAACACTGATTCTGTTTACAGGAGCTGCCGAGGAAGTTGCATCAAAAGTATAATTCACGTTGATGTAATATGAATTGATGATAAATTCTGCACCCATCGTAAAGCGAGGGCTTGCGCCCCTGAGTAAAAAACCACCTTCAAGAGCAAAAAAGTCAGTACATTGAACCAAAAAACCAGATCCGAGAGCCCATTTTTCAGAAAGACTCGGATTGAAAAGATTAATCGGTTGCTGAAACTCAAAGGAAATGACAAGCGGCATCACCGGCTTATATGAAAGGCCGAATGCAAAGCGGCTTGGAAGAGGATCATCAAGCTGTATTCCCGTTGAACCAAGGTTCGTAAAAGCACAGCCAAAATTGTTTGCGGAAATACCAATCCTAAAGTTCGGTTCACGCGATGAATAATATTTCCAAAGATTGAACCTCATTAAAATTCCAAAATCTGCCATAAAAGCAAAAGCTGACTGCATTAAACCTGAATTATCAATGAGCTTTCCTGTATCGTTATCCGTATAGTCCGGCATGTCACGATATGCGCCTTTTAAATTCAAACCGATTGCAAACCCCTTAAAATCATAGCCGGAAAAAAAGTTATACGAAAAATTCATTGTTGCTGTCGTTTCTGAATAGTAATCCTTTGCAACGTCTTCAAAAAAATCTCGTTCGATAAATTCAACGTAAAAACATTTTACTTGAGTCCCGAATCCAAAATCATTATGTCGGTAAGCATAAGAAACCGTATCCATCGAAGCATCTGAAATCCAGGAGTTATGAAAAACACCAAGCTCTGACTCATCAAGTATACTAGAAGCGGCAGCATTGTATTCGATATAACTTACGTCATCAGCAAGAGCTGTAAAAGCGGATCCCAAAGCCTCGCTTCGACCACCGCATGGAATATACAGAGTTCGGAAGGTCGTCATTCCTTCGTTAGAATCGATTAAAGTCGAAAAAGCAGACGAAAGGCTATCTATCACCTGCTCGTATTCAAGTGAAAAAGTCGGAAAAGCACATAAAAAAGCCGTTGCAACGATGAGAAAAAATTTTGATATTTTAAAAATTATCTTTTTCACAAGCTTTATCCTTTTGCCGTAAAACTCACAATAAACCACAATAAATATAGTAAAAACAATTCAAAATATACCGAAAATATAGTATAAATAATAGACTGATATGTCAAAAGAATTGTTTTAAAAATTCACATAAATTATCGGAATTTTTGGCATTAAGATTAAGGATATACAAAATTAAAAAGCTTTTTTTGTACATCACATTGATAATTTTCTCATCAGCTGCAATCTTCGCAACACCTCTAAGCCAGAAGCGAAAAACTCTGGAGCAAGTAGATGGCTTGATTGAACAAAAAAAAATCAATGATGCCCTCGTCTTACTTCAGCAGTACATGGACGAAAATCCAGATGACTTTGATCAGGCACAAAAACGCATAAACAAAATCCTTAAAATCCGACAGAATTACGCTGACATAGCAAAAGAACTTTTCAGGGTTTTGGAATATGAACCTGAAAACAATGAAAAACAGCTGAACATCATTGCTGAACTTGAAAATATGGAAAAAAATCCAAATGAAGCTACAAAAAAATTCATCAAACAGGCAAAGTCAGCTGCTCAGTTCACATACTATAGGACCTTGTACAACAAAATAATGGCAGAAGGTTCAAAACAAAAAGAGCAAAAAAAATATCAGGAATCGATAAACACTTTTTATTCCGGAATGTACTTGTATCAGAATGAATTTTTTGAAAGTGAATACGAACAATCCGTTACGCAGAAAATTCAAAAAGAAATCAATGATCTTTCAAGCCTTGTCACTCTTTCCATTGCACAGCTACACGACGTTCAAGATTCCTTCAACGAACTTCAAACTGTCCTCAAAGAAAATCCAGACCGAGTTAACGGAGCCTTCAAAGATTTTGAAAATAAGTTCCAAAAATTCAGCGAAACAAGGAACAAGATTTTTTTGATTGGACGTGATTTCAGCTCAACCTATGACATGCTAAAAAAAGTTGATACAGAGCTAACAGACGCATCATTTTTGCCGTTTGCATTCCGACTTATTCTGGGAGATGAAAAAATCAAGAATTCCGGAATCCTTGCATCCTTAGATCAGCAATGGGATGACACGATTACAAAACTTATTCCGACATTCGAAAACAATGTGACAGAAAACCTTTCTACAGTTCTTGCCACAATGAATAAAAAAGACGAGTTCAAAAACTCAACAATGTCGAAAAACAAGAGTGAACTTGAAAGTGCCGAAAAAAACATCGCATTTGCAGGCAGGTTGAATGCACTTTACAGTACAAAAAAAATTTCGGAAACAAAAACCGACGATTTACATTCGGATTATTCCTCAGTAGAACTTTCAAGCGCAACAAAACTCGTTGAAATCATCAAAAAGCAAGAAGAAAATCTCGTCCAAATGGATGATCTTTCGATTCAGGTTGATAAACTCAATCAGGATGAAAAAAATCTAGGTTCCAGAATCATGGACCTTACGAAAAAATACAACTCAGTCCTTGTGGCAAACTCTACGTACGAAGAAAGCAACAAAAAGCTCAACGATGAAAGCAGAATCTGGAAGAAAAATTTCCATGAGTTTTCTCTCGTGACAAAAAAAATAACGACAGAAGTCAATGCAAAACTCATTCAACTTTATCTTGTAATGGCTGATATCTATGAAAAACAGACTCTTTCAATACTTGATTCTTACGAAAAAGGAGCTGCAGATGCTGCAAGTCTTTTGAATCAGGAAAAGAAAGAGAATGATGATGGAAACGCATATTCTTATCCTGCCGAAAGCCTTGAAATTATCAAAAAACAAATAGTCTCGTACAACGCTGACATCGAAAAAATCAATAGCTACCAACATGAACTTTCCCAGATTTCTAGTTCCGTAAAAAAACTTCAGGAAAAGAAATACAGTGACTACATAAAAAAACTTGATGAAAACAGCAAGAAAATTTCGCAAATAAATCAAAAGAATATTGAATTGCAGCAATATGCATTGAATCAAATCCAGCTTTCAAAACGAGCACAAAACGAAGCTGAACTACGCTTAAGCCAGGCGAAAGACAACTTGAAAGCAAACAACTTCAATCAGGCAAGAGAAAATCTTCAGAAAGCCCGAAATAAGTTCAACGAATCACTCGAACACCAGGAATCAAAACAACTTCGTGAAAAGAGCGATAAGCAAATTGAAGAAATCGCACTGGAAATCAACAGAAAGCAAAATGAAATCGTAGTCGTTGAAGTTCGAAAACTCAAGACTCTTGCAAAAGATGCTTACAATCAGGGAAATTTCGAACTTGCAGAAAATTATCTTACGCAGGCCCAAAACAGATGGGCAATTACGAATATTGAAAGCGACGAAGAAATCGTTGACCTGTTTGCACTTATCAACACAGCACTTTCAATCAAGACAGGTCGAACCATTCTTCCGACTAATCCTCTCTATCCTGAAATGAGTAGTCTTTTGAGCTTTGCAAATCAATTTTATGATGAAGGCGTTATTCTCATTGGACAGGGAAAACGAGAAGATGCTGAAAAAATCCTCAATGAAGCTGAGAAAAAACTAGCTCAAGTCAGGGTTTCGTTCCCGTTGAATCAGGACTCAAGAATTTTGTCTCTCAAAATCAAAAAATTGCTCGATGAAAAAACGTTTGAACAACAATTCAAAACTGACTTTGAAAAAGCAAAAGTTAAGTTCATAAAAGACAAAAACAAAAGACAAGAAGCTTACATCGAACTTACCGACCTTTATTCGATTTCACCGGATTATCCGGGTTTAAGAGACGAAATATACAAAATGGAAATTGCAATGGGAATGCGACTTCCTCCGCCAGATCAAAAGGCTATCGCAAGGTCAAAAACACTCACAAAAGAAGCGCAATTATTGTATAATACATCTCGTGACGAAATCAGCATGAATACCGCTCTTGCAAAGGTTAATGAGGCTATAAAACTGGACTCAAACAACGAAAATGCAAAACTTTTGAAGGATAGTATTCAGACTCGCATCGGAGGAAAGGCTTCGGTCGTACTTTCTGCAGAAAGCGAAAAGATGTATCAGCAGGCAATTCAGGAATTGCAACAGGGTAACATCATCGCTTCTTCCGCTCTCGTAAGCCAGCTATTGCAGAAAAAAGAAAACAAGAATTCAGCAAAAATTCTGGAATTGAAGAGAAAGGTTGATTCATTCCTATGATGAGATTAGTAAAAAAATTAGCAAGAATGCCTCTTTCATTGAAGAATATTTTTATTATCTGTGTCTTTATAGCTTGTTTTAGCACTCCGATTTTGGCCCAGGATTTTTATTGGGAAGATCCTCTTAAAATATCTTCAAATTCCTCGATGTTTCCGAGTTTTGCAACAAACAACAATCCTGAAAACATGGTCTCGGTTTTAATCTGGCAAAACGTAGTACAAAACCGTTCAAAAAAAGAAATCTACCTGAGTGCAAAAATTTATTCTGAAAGCAACGGGATTCAAAGCTGGGTTGTCAAAGAAAATTTTGCAGGTCCGTTCACATTTTCAGGCGAGGTTCCAAACATCAGTTCCGTAAGCGTAAACAAAAATGGTGTGATTGCAGTCGCGGTCCTTTCTTCGATAAAATCTGTTTCTGTTTTTACAACCCAAGTTTCGTCCCAAAAGAACATGAAAGAAGAATCTTCAAAGGATGAAAATGGATTTTCGGAATCAGATATTAGTCAGGAGCAAGGTTCATACGAATTTTCACGCTACGACTTAAAAAATTCAACAGATTCAGCTGTTGCACCTCGTATTTATGCAAGTTCAAACGGCGGTTTTATAATTTTTGCAACAAAAAGCTCCACGAAAGAAGATATTTCAACTTTCTCTTTTTTGCAGAGCCAATCACCTGATGGAAAAAAATGGTCGGATTTTTCTGCTTTCAAACCTACGGAAAAAACATCGAATCCATTCGTTCCGTTTCTTTACAGCCACAACGGAATCGATTATCTCGTTTTTCAAGCCTCATACACAACGGTCGATGAAGTCAATGTAAATAAATCTAGAAGGACATATCAGATTTATTCCTGCTATTCTACCGACTCGGGGAGAACCTGGACAGAACCAGTTTTGATAACGGACGATACGGTAAAATCATTGAATTCTAGTAGCGATGCAAAATTTGACAACTATCAGAATCAAAATCCAACGTTAATTTCATATCAGGATAAAATGTACATAGCCTGGGAAAAAACGCACTATACGAGCGAAAATTCCCAGATTTATTTTGCACAATTCAGCACAGATGGAAGAATCAGCGGAAACGCAGAACTTATTTCATCAGGTACTGCAAGTGCTAGTACTCCTTACTTTTTTACATTCAATGACAATATTTGCCTTATCTGGACCGATGCACGAAGCGGAAACAACAGTATCATAATGGCCCAGAAAAAAGGATATTTTTGGGAAGAAACGACTCTTTCAAAGACTAACAACGAAAACACTTTTGGGGCCGCAATCGTTTCGAATTTTCAAAAAGACCTCAACATATTCTGGCAGGAAAAGTCAGGAAAACAGTCTAGAATCATGCAGCTTTCTCCAGACCGAAGTGTTGCAAAACCTGCAATAAAGGCACTTTCATTCAATCCAGGGAAAAAATCCACGGCACAAAAAGTACGGACATCCGTAATATTGCCAAAAGACTCCTCTGGAATCGAGGGATTTGCCTACATTTGGACTCAGGATGAAAACGAAGAAGTTCCAGAAACCTTTATGAACCTTCCAAGCCAAAATCAACTGAGCGAATATGCAACAGAAGATGGAAAATGGTACCTAAAAGTAAAGGTACTCGACTACGCCGGAAACTGGTCAAAAGAGGCAACCATCACATACACAAGGGACACAACTCCCCCACTTCCACCCGTAATCACGGAAATTCCGCTGGATGACAAAGGTTTTGCAAAATCGAACACTTTTTCAATCGAGTGGGATGATCAAAATCTTGATGACGAAATTGCCGGCTATACATACAACTTTGCACTTGTATCGAGTAGAGATTCTAAAATACCAAAAGTTCCGTCAAGGATAATTACGACGGACAAAAAAATCACGTTCAAAAATGCCGATAACGGACTTTACGCTTTTTCAGTTAGCGCAATCGACGAATGCGGAAACATAAGCAAAAGCTCAACGATTTACGTCAGTTTGAACAAATACATTCCATACACTACTGTAACCAGTGCTAAATATGAAGCAGATGAATTTGGCACCATCAACCTTTCAATAATTGGTAAGGGTTTTACGGCAGAAGGAAAAATTACAGAAATTTACATCGATGCAGATGGAAAAGCTCCTTACGACAAGACACTTCTTCTTTCACAAAACGACTATACGATTGGCGGTGACAAACTCATCAAAGGAATCGAACTTGAAGACATGGAAGAAGGAATCTACAAAATCGGACTTTTACATGCAAAACGAGGCCTTTACTTTACAAAAGATATTTTAAAGGTAAATGAAAGCGGAACTGTAAAAATCGGTGACTACAGCTACGTATTCGAACCTTCCTGGCAAAAAGTCGAAAATAAAAAGTTTAGCCTACACATGAGTCTTGTAATCGTTATTCTGATTACGCTGATGATGGCTCTTGGTTTTGTCACAACGCTTTTTGCCACAGTTAAAACAGTCAAAGATTCAAGACTTTTGAAATTAGAAATAAATGCTTTAATAACGGGAGATACTATGCCTCTAAAGAAAAAGGAAAAAGCAAAAGATTTACAGAAAATTGCTTTCAGTTTGAAATATAAGCTGATTTTCGTAACGTCAATCCTCACGAGTTTCATCATCATGTTGGTTTCGGTCCCTCTCGGATACATCATGATTAAAGATCAGGAAACAACTTTGGCATCAAGTCTTGAAAATCAGGTATCAGTTCTTTTGGACAGTATCGTATCAGGAACGAAAACCTACCTCCCGTCTCAAAATATTCTTGAATTAGGATTCCTTCCTCAACAGAGTTCCGCACTCAAAGAAGCAAACTACGTGACCATCGTCGGACTTTCAGAACAGATGAACAGTACCGACTTGAATTTTGTTTGGGCAACCAACGATAGCCAGATTAATAGCAAAATAGACACAAAAGATGAACGTGTTTACGGTAAATCGCGTCTCGTAATTGATGAAATGGATCAGATTTCGCAAAACTGCCAGGAACTAAACAACGAGGCCATCAGACAAGCAAGTTCAATTGCACAAGAAATTTCAGTCCTCACAAAAGAAGGTATCACCCTAGCCTTACGAAGTGATTCCAAGTCAGTTGCACGCCGCGAAGAGATATCAGAGGTAACACGAGGTCTCAACTCGAAACTCAACACGACCCTATCCGAAATTGCAAATCAAGGTTTTGTTTCAATACCTCAATTCGACAACCAGCAACTCGACCGAAAAAATACAACGTACTTGTTCTATAAACCAGTACTTTACAGACAGGGAAGTGAAGAAAATTTTGTCCGTGGCGTTGTTTTAATGGAAATAACGACAAAAGACCTTATCAAGAACGTAGATCAGGCTAGAAACAGAATCATTCTGATTACAGCGTTGATTGCATTCTTTGCCATAACAATCGGAGTAATCGTATCACTGATTTTTGCAAACATCATCGTCATCCCTCTAAAAAAACTTACAAGACATGTTAAGATGATTCGCGATACTGGAAACAAGGCCGAACTAGAAGGACACGACATAAAGATAAAAAGCCATGACGAGATTAGGCTTTTGGGAGACAACATCAACGACATGGCACATCAACTTGTAGAAGCTGCTGTTTACGAAAACATGCTTCTTGGTGGAAAGGAAGTTCAGAGAGCCTTCCTGCCACTTGATATGATAGACCAAACGAGCAAAATTAAACTTTCCGTCGGTCACATGGAAACAAAAAACATCCAGTTCTTCGGTTATTACGAAGGAGCGAAAGGTGTTTCTGGAGACTATTTTGATTTCAAAGATTTGGATGGAAGATATTCAGCGCTCATCAAATGCGACGTTTCGGGAAAAGGAAGCCCTGCTGCCCTTATCATGGCGGAAGTTGCAGCATTGTTCTGCGATTACTTCAAGACATGGTCGTACAAAAAGAATGGCACAAACCTTTCAGAACTCGTTACAAAAATCAACGATCATATTGAAGCCAGGAGCCTGAGAGGAAAATTTGCAGCCTTTACTCTCGCACTTTTCGATACCCAGGAAGGCGACATCTATTTCTGTAATGCCGGAGACAACATCATCCATATCTATGATTCAACGGAACACAAGAAAAAGACCATTTTCCTTACAGAAACGCCACCTGCAGGACCTTTCCCTTCATTCATGATTGAAATGAAAGGAGGCTACCCAGTAGAAAAACTTCACTTAAATTCCGGAGACGTTCTTTTCCTCTACACTGACGGTATCGAAGAAGCAAAACGCCTTTATCGTGATACTGAAAGCGGAAAACCACTCAGATTCAAGCCTGAAACTTCAACTGAAGTCCTTAATGAAGATGATAAGGATGCAACAGATGGTGAAGAAATGTCCCCTGATAGGGTAAATGCCGTTATAGAAGCCGTTTTCTCACGCAAAAAATATCGGCTCGTAAAGAAAGCAAATCCGTTGGATGACATTACGAACCTCGATTTCGAATTTGACTTTACGAACTGCCAGGGAACACCAGAAGAAGTCATTATGGCTCTCGTTTGCGTAGAAAAAGTTTTCCGACTTTACAAAGATTCAAGTACGACAAGTTACGATCATGCCGTAGTTGACAAAAAAGTCGATGCATTCATGAAAGAACATTTCCTTCAATACGATATTTACTGTTCAGAACATAGCAAGCATCCAATGCCAGAACTTGAAAATGAATACATGTATTACACTAACGTCAAAGAAGACGAGCAGTTCGATGACTTGACACTAGTTGCCATAAAGAAAAAATAGTTTTGAAATTTACGAAAGAGGATTAGCGAGGATAGCGAAAAACTTCTCCATCCTTTTTGAATTCGTACCAATCTTTTTCAGATGAAACTTCGGCGCCACTTGGCGAACAAGGCAGCTGAAGAAGGTTGAACTTACC
>JAQYSN010000154.1 GCA_028725265.1 Spirochaetales bacterium
TTTGCAATTGCTCCTGCTCCTCCTTCTCCTAATAAATATGCATTTACAACTTTTAGCTTGAACTCATTTGAGTATTTAGACATAAAAAAATGCACCTCCTAAAATTGAACTTTATTTGTCCAACTTTTGGGGTGCACTTCATTTCTTCGAAATGCCTCGCCTTTTCGCTTTATAGCGCCGCATTATATCGCCACGCTCCATAATTAGAACGCTTCAATTAAGAGGTGCAAGTGAAGTGCACCCCTTATTTTATTTCGTAAATCCAACCTTTAGGAGCTTCAACTGTACCCATCTGGATTCCGGTCAATGTTTCACGCAATTTTCCCAAAACAGGTCCAATTTCGTCCATTCCAGCAGGAATCATGATTGATTTTCCGTGATCGTCAATCTGTCCAATTGGGCTAATTACGGCAGCTGTTCCACAAAGTCCGATTTCGGCAAAGTCAGCAAGTTCGTTTTTGTTAACCTGTCTTTCTTCTACTTCAATGTGAAGATAATCTTTTGCAACCTGAAGCAAAGAACGTCTTGTGATTGAAGGCAAAATTGAATTTGACTTTGGAGTTACAAGTTTTCCGTCTTTTGTTACAAAAAGAATGTTTGCTCCACCAGTTTCTTCAATGTATGTGTGTGAAGCAGGATCTGTGTAGATATTTTCTGCATATCCGCATTTGTGAGCGTCAACGATGTTATGAAGGCTCATTGCATAGTTAAGACCAGCCTTGATATCACCTGTTCCGTGTGGAGCGGCTCGGTCAAGATCCGAAATTCGTACTTTAATCGGTTTTACACCACCCTTGAAATATGGTCCAACTGGTGTACAAAGGATTCGGAACTGATATTCGTCAGCCGGTTTTACACCGATAACAGCATTTGAACCGAACATATATGGTCGAAGATAAAGAGTTGCACCGCTTCCGTAAGGAGGAACCCAGTCAATATTTGCTTTTACAACATCAAGACAAGCCTGAACGAATTTATCTTCTGGAAAAACAGGCATTTCAAGACGTCGACAGCTATCTGCCATTCGGCTTGCATTTAAATCAGGGCGGAAAGTAACGATTCTTCCGTCAGCAGTTTCATAAGCTTTAAGGCCTTCAAAACAAGTCTGTGCGTACTGTAGAACACCGGCACATTCTGTAATCACAACTTTGTCATCATCTGTCATGCAGCCTTTATCCCAAGCTCCGTCCTTGAAATTTGCAACGAATCGTTTGTCGGTTTTCATATACCCAAAAGGTAAATTTCCCCAATCTAAATCTTTTTTTGCCATAATAGCCTCCGATTTTTATTTAAACGACGGCGATTATTCATCTTCACGCATTCGCCGACAATTTCACTTTATCACTATTAAAAATTTTACGCAATTACGGGGGAAAAAAGTAAATATTTTATCAATTTCAAAAAAACAAAATTGAAAAGCCCGTTAGTTTGCAACCACATTATAGTGCTTCATGTTCGGTTCTAACACGTGAAGAATTTGGACTTGTATGCAACAACATCAACAACATGAAAACGGAAATATAGAATCTCAGGCCACGAGCGTAACTCAGTCTACGGATGCAATCGTAATGATTCAGAGCATTTCTAAACAGACAAATCTTTTAGCAATGAATGCAGCAATCGAAGCAGCCCACACAGGAGAAGCCGGAAAAGGTTTTGCCGTAGTCGCTGAGGAAAGCGGAAAACTTGCAGACCAGTCAAATCAACAGGCAAACCTCGAAAAATTTAAGATTTAAAATTTAGGATTTAATATTTATTTTTTTGCAGCCGGATTATCGCCCCTAGCATATCTGCAGGGGATTCCGGCTTCAAGACGTTCTTTTTCGCTTTCAAGTTGAAAATCAACCATTCGCTTAAAAACATCCATCAAAGATTCCGGTTCTTCATCACTTCCCAATCCAGCATTCTGTAATTCCTTGATAAGGTAGTAACAACTCTCTATCGTAGAAACACATTCTTCTGCAGGCTGCTGCTTGAACTTGAATTGGCTTCTGTAGTTTCCCTCAAATGAGATTTTCGGAAGTTCCTGCAAATTCGGGCTTAGCCGCAGCATTTTTTTTGCAAAAAACCAAGTCGCATCGACAACGATGACCAAAAGTTTTTTCTTGTTGCCTTCAAGCACATTTTTTGAAGCAAGAGTTTTAGCCGTCCAGGCATTTTCATCAGGATATAAAACTACTGGAAAATATTGCTCGTCGGCTATCAGTTCCCGAAGTCGTTCATTTTGTGTAAAATCAATTCCGATAAGAATTTCTGAATCAATCAGAGAAAGATGAGCAAGCCGCCCCGTACCGGTTTTTTGTTTATACGCTTCCTTTGGATGCATCAGAATAATGAACTTTACGCCAGGGTCAAAAGACTTTATATATTTGCAATAACAGGATTTCAATGGCCTGAAACATTTGTAGCACTTTCCAAATTCCATATACTAGAATTATATAGAAAAAGATAATATATTGATATATAATTTTAAAAATTCATCAAAGAGAGGTTTTTATGGATTTATCCTATAAAAAATCAAATTTAACTTATTGTATTATTGCTATCATTCTTGGACTTCTTCTTTTAATCGTACCAAAATATTGTATATACACACTCGTCATTCTCCTTGGATTTTTCTCTATAGGAAACGGCGTTTATAACATGATAAGAACCCGCCACCTTATATCGGACCCTGATTTTTATGTTCTGATGACAGTCCGAGGGCTTTTCAGCATCGTAATCGGTATTCTTGCCATTTTGCTTCCTGCAATTTTTGCAAAAACCGCAGTAGTAATTTGGACCGTAATGGTTTATATCCTGGCAGTTTATCTTATCGTAACGGCCGGAATGGAACTTTACGGAACGACCCAGATGAAAAAATTTGGCCTTGAAACAAAGCCGTATATCACAGAGATTCTTTTCGAACTTTTTGCCGGCATTCTTTTGTTTTTTATTCCACCAAAAACTTTCGGTGAGGTAATCCTTAGAATCATCGGACTTGCCATAATTTTGGTTGCAGTTGCCTTCATCATCATTATTGCAAAAGATAAACCTCTTGTAGTTTATGCTGAAGAAGTGCCAAATGACCCTGACGATGTATCTGAAAACTAAAAACCTGGCTGAACAAAGGGATAAAAATGAAAAACAAAAAAAATGGTGAACTTGCCGTATGCGGATATTCTGCAGTCAAAGCAATTGAAATAAAAAATCCTGATAAAATTAAGCGCCTTTATTTTAGCAATAAGCGCGTTACTCAATTTTCCCAGCTTTGCAAAACACTTGCCTCAATCAAAAGGCCTTATAATTTAGTTGATGATGCAGACCTAGAAAAACTTTCTGATTCAGTCCATCACCAGGGCGTTGTTGCGATGATTGAAAAGCCTGAAATTCCGCTGCTTGATAAAGAAACCATTACAGAATGGCTCCATTCAAAAGAAGATGTCATTTTGATGGACCACGTTGGAAATGCAAACAACTTGGGCGCCATCATCCGAAGCGCAGCATTTTTCGGATTCAAAAATATCGTTTTGCTTTCTGACGAAGCAAATTCTATGATAACGACAAGTTCTTACCGAGTTGCACAAGGTGCAATGGAAAGTGTAAAAATTTATAAAACAGAGTCCATCGTAAAATTCCTTTCTGAAATGAGCGGAAAAATGCTGCGCGTCGGTACCGATGTTAGCGCAACAACGCCCGTCTCGCAAATCAGAAAACTCTGTGCAGAGAAAAACGGAAAAGGAGCTCTTGTAGTTTTGGGCAACGAAGAAAACGGCATCAGCAAAGAAACTAAACAGAATTGTGATGTTCTTGTCACTATCCCGACTAAAGCAAAACTAGAAACCTTCGATAGCCTGAACGTAGCACAAGCCGCATCCGTAATTTTTTACGCAATGAGCCAAGGCTAAATAGCGGCCTTCTTGCCTTTCTAAAAATTCTTTGTACAGTATCTTTTGTAAACTTTCTAACAAACATTTTTGCGTTTTTTGTCAAAATCATTGGATTTACCTTGCAATTATATTGCTATCCGTTTTATAGTGTTTTTTATGGAAACAAAGAGAGTAACAGTAGCAGTAACAGGCGCTGACGGCGCTATGGGAGGAGAAGTAGTTTCGCATCTCCTCGATTCAAATCAAGACTTCAACCTTAGGCTTTTCATTTATAATTACGACAAAAGATTCAGAAGTTTCTTCAAAAAACTCCTGCGACGTGGTCGAGACAGAATCACTTTGGTTCGGGGAGATCTTGCAAATTACGATGACATTGCTCAATTAATTGACGGTGCAGATTATGTCATCCACTGTGGGGCCGTAATTCCTCCAAAATCAGACCACAATCCTGACAACACATACAACACAAACTTCATCGGTACAAAGAATATTGTTGATGCAATTAAAAACAGTGGCCGACAAGATCAAATCAAGTTGGTTCATATTTCGACCGTAGCCGTTTACGGAAACCGCGATTATCATCATCCATG
Organism: Spirochaetales bacterium; assembly: GCA_028725265.1. GTDB lineage: Bacteria > Spirochaetota > Spirochaetia > Treponematales > Treponemataceae > RGIG9060. Next base: position 4,460 of record JAQYSN010000154.1, read on the forward strand.
GTGCCGAATGGGTGACCCAGTTATGTCTAGTGCATATGATTATTATTCTGCCGCAAAAATCAAAGGCGAAAGATATGTTACCGACTCAGGACTTTCTCATTGGGTAGTCCTCCGACAGACCGCCGTTTATCATAAATACTTTTTGATAAATAACCTTTTCGACGGCCTCATGTTCCATACATGTTGGAATGCTCCGTTTGAATGGATTACAGATCGTGACTCAGGCCTTATGATTCAGAATTTGGTAGAACGCGACCTCGAAAACAAACTCGACGGATTCTGGCACAATGACTACAACATCGGTGGTGGTGCAGAATGCCGAGAAACAGGATATCAGACTTTTAGCGAAGGATTTGGGCTCATGGGTGCAGGTCCTGAAAAATTCTTCAAACCTTATTGGAACATTCCAAGAAATTTCCATGGTGTTTGGTACACAGACTCATATATTTTGGACGATTGGCTTGGCTACCGAACAGAATCAAGTGCCGATTACTGGAACCGAATGAAAAAGGTCCTCTGGTACTATCAGCTCGGACGACTCGTACCATCAAGCTGGATTCGAAAACTTGCCATCGAAAGGCTTTTAACAAACAGCAATGCTCCTATGAATTGGATTCGGCTGGATAAAAAAGGACGAATCGATGCTTTCTTTGGCGGAAAAGAGGCTTTTGAAGCAATCCCAAGAAATTGGGAAGATTATCCTGTATTGATGAAGGGACAGACTCCAGAAGGTCCTATCGACTATGCAGATTTGATTGATGAAAAGAAAGCTGACAGATACAAACTCGATCATGGTTATGACGAATCAAAACCTGATAGCGAAATTTCACTCGAAGACTGCCAAAAAGCAGCAGAATTCCGAGGTGGTTCAGTCGTATCAACATCGATGAAAAAAGGCGATATCCATACAAAAATTCAGTGGAAATGCCACGAAGGACATACATTTGAATCAACGCCTTTCACAGTCCTTAAGGCAGGTTTCTGGTGCCCAGAATGCGATGCATCTCCTTGGGCCTACGACAAACTTGCAACTCACAACAAATTCTACGCTCAGGTTTGGTATGACACACATTCAAAAGATGAAGTCAACAATGTCTATCCTTACGATGAACATGAAGATGATGACCTGATTGTACCTGTTGAAAAACTCTAAAAAAGACAGATGGATTTAAAGATGAAAGCAATTTTATATTACTACTCGGGAACAGGAAACACGGAACTCGTGGCCAAAATGTACAAAAAATATCTCGAAGGCTACGATGTTGATTTATATAAAATCCATCAACTTGATGATGGCGAAAACTTTCCTAATCCTAACGACTATGATTTAATCGGCATTGGTTTCCCAATTTACGGATTTAATTCGCCGGAACCTGCTTACCGATTTGCAAAATTATTGCCTGCAATTGAAGGCGCAAAGAAAAAAACCTTTGTTTTTAGGACAAGTGGAGAGGGGCTCGGTATCAACAACTTTGCTGCTCAAAAAATTATTAATTGCATGAGCAAAAAAGGGTTTGAGTTTTTAACGGATTGGCACATCGTAATGCCTTACAATATGGTTTTTCGTCATTCTCCTGAAATGGTAAAAAGCGAATATATTTATGCCGATGCCATTGTACGACTCAACGTAAAGTTTTTGACTGAAAATATTCACGAAAAAGTAAGGCGAAATCCGTTTCCTTATTTTTTCGTACCGATTGTTCGAATCGTATGGCCGTATGCTAAATTCCAGGGAAGAATGATAATGCATGCACGCAAAAAAGACTGCATTGGATGTGGACTTTGCGAAAAATTGTGCCCAATGCACAACGTGAAAATGACTGATGGCCTTCCAAAATTTGGTGGAAATTGTTGTCTCTGCGTAGCCTGCGTTTTCAACTGTCCTAAAAATGCTATTTCGATTGGTCCTCTTAATAAAATGGCTCAGCACGGAAGTTATCACATCGAAAAGACTGCAAGCAATCCAGAAATCAGTTATCCAGCCTTCGGAGAAAACTTGAAAGGCCTTAAACGATGGGCTTATTACAAATACTACCGCCGATGGGATAAAAAACTGGCCGATAACGGAATCGAGTTGAATATTCCTAGCAATGAATAAAACATATATAACAATAATGCCCGACAAAGCTGGCTCGTTTCTTAAAGCCAGCTTCATTATCAGCAAAGAAGGCGGAAACATCATCCGCGTGAACTACAATAAAACCGTAGACATCCACACGCTATTCATTGAAGTTTCCGCTTCTGAACAACAGCATGAACTAATCACAAAGAAGCTCCATAAAATAGGCTATCTTCCAGAAAAAAAAGACGAAAAACAGGCCATCCTGATTGTTCTCAAACTCGAAGATAAACCTGGAACTGTTACACCCACACTCAAAATCATTGATAAATACAACATCAACATCACCTATATGAACTCACAGGAAAACGGCACTCAATATCAGTATTTTAAGATGGGCTTGCTAGTAGATAATCCTGATGAAGTAAAAAAACTTTTGGAAGACCTTTCCAAAATCTGTGAAGTTAAGGTCATCGATTACAACGTCACGGAAAAATCCCTGGATAACACCGTATTTTACATCAGTTTTGCAAACAAAATGCGAAACCTTCTCGACCTCGATCAAAAACAGACGAATGAAGTCATCGTCAATTCCAACAGGATAATGCAAATTCTGGAAGAACGAAACGAGTCTCCACTGAAAACCTTTGATTACATTTTTAGATTTGCAAAATTCGTTCAAGAGCATAAGGGGCTGAATTTTCATTCAATTGTCACAAAAGAAGCAATTAACGATGAAGTAAATCTGTATCTTTTTGAAGTTTCTTGTGGTAGCAACACGATAATTTTTGAGTACAAAAATGAACTACTGTTCATTGACTGCGGATTTGCATGCTATCAAAATGAAATGACGAGTCTTTTTTACAGGACTTTTGCAAATTTCGATTCATACAAGAAAAAACTTTTCATCACGCATAGCGATATCGACCACACAGGTCTCATGGATCTTTTTGATGAAATCTACATGTCGCAAAACTGCTTTGAAAATTTTAGGCTCGAACAAAAAGATGAGCCAAATTTCAGGGAACAAAATCCTTTGCATGCGCCTTATTGCAAGTTAAGCAAAATCATAACTGGCTACAAAGCGCCGAAATTGAAAAACGCCCGCATCATCGGCACAAAAGAAGATGATGAGCCATACTCAAAAATCGGAACACTGGATTTTGGAAACCTTCACTTTGATGTCATCGAAGAAAACGGCGGACACGTAAAAGGCGACACGATTCTTGTCTGCGAAAATCCAAGGATAGTTTTCACCGGGGACATTATCGTAAACATAAAAGGTTTTTCAGATGAACAGCGGGAATTTAACACTCTAGCTCCATATCTTATGACAAGCGTAAACGTCGATTCGACAAAGGCTACGGCAAACAGAAAATCGCTCATTGAAAAATACGCTGGCTATAAACTTTATCCTGCACACGGTCCTGCAATAGTTTAAACAAAAGCCACAACCTCAGCAAAAAAATTGAAATTGCAAATTACCAAAGACATACTATAATTAAAATATAAATACAGGAAAATTCGACAAAACGAAAAGAGGCTTAGTAATGGAAATATCCAGCAGTGATGTCATAATCACAGATGATGATTTTAACAAAGCTGAAAAAATTTTAAATGAATGTTTTGATGAAATAAGTGACAAAACTTACGACATAATTTCAGATTACATCACAGGCGAAAAGTATATAGACAATCTTGCATTTGCCATCATCTATCTTCCAAAAGAACGTCAGGAAATTGTTTTGAACAGTTTTTCCGATGAAATGCGCGCAAAACTCACTAAATCCATGTCCCGAATGAGTGAAAAAACAAAAACCAGCCCTGAAGTAATTGCGGAAACAAGCAAGATTCTTAAAGAAGCTGATTATTTCGGCGACAAAATCTCCGATGAATTTAGCAATAAAATTCCGTACAGCGCCCAAAAAGCCTTTTTTAAAAAAGCCGACAAATATTTTAATAAAAATCCAATTACAGCTATCGCACTTGATATGAATTTATTCAACTTTGAAAATTTGCTTCTCCTTGACGACAGAGGCGTCCAAAAAGTGCTGCGTGAAATAGACTCAAATGATTTAGCAAAAGCATTAAAAGGTGCAAGCGTTGAAATCCAGGAAAAAATCTTTAGAAATATGTCCAGAAGAGCAGCTACGATGCTCCAAGAAGATATGGAATTTATGGGACCTGTCAGAGCATGCGATGTAGAAGAGTCACAGTTCAAGATAATAAATACGCTTAGACGCCTTGAAAACAGTGGAGAAATTGTAATATGCATCAACAACGACTCTGAGTACATCAACTAGGATATTAGTCTAAGGATGTTAATCTATATGAAGCAGATTGATTTTTTCTATCGGAACTTAAATGATTTTTCTTTCATCCATGATAATTCCTCTCTTTCGTTACCACTCATACCTTGTATAAGCAAAAATCCTTATACAACTCACGATATGTACTATTCGATTCAAAAAAAGACCTGGATTAAAGCTGAATCACCGCTTGAACCTAAATCTTTTCCTAATTCAATCGCCATCGAATATGCAGAAAAAGGCGATACAGTAGTTTTCCCAAAATCGATTTCTGATGCAGAAAAGAATCATATGCGCTTTCTTGGTAGGCTTGCAAAAAAAGTAGCGGAACTAAAACTTAACGAACAGAACATCTACCATCCTTATGGATTTGAAGATTATAGCACTAAAGAAATGACAGATTTCCTCAATTACCGTACGGAAAAAGCAAGGTCAAAATTTGCCAAATCAAATATTTATGACAAAGAGAAAATAGAGAAAAGTCTGTATGCTGTAGAAGTTGGAACAGATTATGACAATCTAAAGGTTTATATTAAAACAAGATACTACACGCCAGTCGTAAAGCCAATTGAGACAAATACCTATGATTCAAAAGAAATAATAAAAACATTGAGTTTTGACGTAAAAAACGGAAAAATAAATTTGTCGGTTTCACCAGACGAGCCGACTTCGCCAAATGATTCTAGTTATTCAGTCGATGATAATTTACAAGATACAGAACTTGTCGTTTACGATGAATATTGCAAGATTGCCAATCAATTTGTTCTTCCTTTCGAAATTGCAAAATTTGCACTTGAAAGACTCATCGAACTTGCAAAAACTTTTACAGGCTATCAATTAAAAATAGATGAACCGAAAGTTACCAGCCAGGCTTTACAAACGATGGTTTGCCTTACAATACAACCGTTTGAATATAAAATTTGCCCGATTATTTACAGTAAGTACGTTTGGCCAGCTACTGCAAAATTAAAGAGGTCAAATCCGAATATCTATAATAACTTTTGCAAGACCATGCACATAAAAAGTTATCGCTCATTACGAAAAGCGTACGAAAAACGGCCTGAATCGCTCCTTACTTTCTTGCGCATAAAAAAATGCCGTTTTTCAGATGCAAATATTTTCAACAAGATTCTAGCAGATCGAGAATTATATAATTTTTTTGATTCCTCTGATAATAAAAATCTGAAAAATGACACAGATCTTGCTTTTTTTTGCCGTATCAGTAAAAAGCAAAGAGGTGAACTTTCAACCTTTTACACCTTGGAAAAAAGCATAAAAAATGATTATTTTATGCTCGATTCTCTTTCAATGTTTCATGATTACTATCGAAACATTCCAAAAACTCTAATTGATGACATTCTAAAAGATGGGTTTACGGAATTTAATCATAATGCACTTACAAACATATCTTACAAATGTGAAAACAAATACATTAAATTTCGATATACAAAAAATGAGAAAAAACTGGAAGATTCCATAGACGGATATAAATTTATGTTACCGGCTGATTCTAATAAACTATGCGAAATTGGGGCTATACTTCATAACTGCGTTGCAACCTACACCAAAAAGGTAAAAAGAAAGGAGTGCACAATTGTCTATGCCGAAAAAAATGGCGAAGTAGAGCTTTGCATAGAGGTCGTAAACGACGAAGTAAATCAGGAATTGACTAAATATAACAGCAAGCCGACGGAAGAGCAGACTTCCGTCTTGAAAAAATGGCATGACAGACACAACTTAAAATAAAACTGTCATCACGGAACGTGAATCAATTCCCTCGGCTTTGCACCATTTGCAGGGCCGACGATTCCGCGCTCTTCCATCTCTTCAACCAGGCGAGCTGCACGATTATAGCCGATTTTCAACCTTCGCTGTAAGTACGAGGCACTTGCCTTTCCGGCCTGAATCACGATTTCCAAAGCCTGATTATAAAGCGGGTCATCACCGTCGCCAAAAAGACTTGATTCGCCACCGAAATCTTCATCATCCTCGACAAAAATTTCTTCATCAATATATTCTGGCTCTCCGTACTGTTTAACATAATTCACAACGTTTTCTACTTCGTTGTCGCTCACATAGGTTCCCTGGATTCGTACTGGGAACGGGTCGGTTGCGCTTGCGTAAAGCATATCACCCTTACCAAGCAATTTATCTGCTCCAACCTGATCGATGATGATACGACTATCCATTTTTGATGCAACCATGAACGCAATTCGGGTCGGGATATTAGCCTTTATTAAA
>JAQYSN010000155.1 GCA_028725265.1 Spirochaetales bacterium
TGATGCATACCGAAGCACAGGAAACTATGAAAAAGCTACAGAATACTACAACAAAGCATTGAATATAGAATTTGATATTTATGCAGTTTTGGGTCTTGCCCTTATCAGTAAAAACCAAGGCCGCTTTGAAGAAGCCATTGCAAGCCTTACAAGGCTAAAACAGTCTGATCCTCAAAATTATAGGTTCTACCTTGATTTGGCAGACTGCTACCTTAAAATTGGTGACAAAAACAAAGCTATAGAGACCTTGCAGGAATTCCAGAAGTTTGGTATCAAAAACCAGGCTATCAATGATGTTCTTGAAAGCATCAAGTAATTAGCGTAAAAATGCAAAAAATACCTATAGTTTCGCTTAATTGCGATGAGCTCACGGAAAAACTTGAATTAAAGCAAAAATTCAGGGCTAAGCAGATTTTCAAATGGATTTCTGGAGGAGTTACGTCTTTTGATCAGATGACTAACCTTTCCTTGGATTTACGTGCTGAACTGAATGAAAAAGCGATACTCCGAAGTTCGACCATCAGCAAAAAGTTGATTGACCCGGACGGAACCGTAAAACTTCAAATCAAATTGAGCGATGATTCCTGCATCGAATGCGTACTTTTGCTTGATAAAAAAGGCCGAAAAACAGCATGCGTTTCATGCCAGGTTGGATGCGCGATGAAATGTGCCTTCTGCAAAACTGGAACACTCGGTTTTAAGCGAAATCTGGAAGCTTATGAAATAATCGAACAATTTCTCTTTCTTGAAAAAGAATGCGGAAAATTGGACAACATAGTTTTTATGGGCATGGGAGAACCGATGCTCAACCTCACGGAAATCCGAAAGGCTATCGCAATTCTTTCAGATGAAAATGGAAGGAATCTTTCGACAAGGCGCATTACCTTATCGACTTGTGGAATCATAAAGGGAATTTACGACTTGGCGGATAACGGCCCTAAAATCAGATTGGCTGTTTCATTAACAACGGCTAATCCTGAATTAAGAGAAGCGCTGATGCCTGTTGCAAAGACAAATCCATTGCCTGAATTAAAAAAAGCCATTCAATATTTTGCAAAAACCACAGGAAAGCGATGCACTCTTGAAGCAGCCCTTATCGGGAAAGTCAACACTGATAAAAAATCAGCCGAAAACATGATTAATTTTGCCCGCAACATGGATGTAATGATTAACCTTATACCATGGAATCCTGTTAGCGAATTGGATTTTACAGAGCCTTCAAAATCTGAATGTGATGCTTTTTATAAAGAACTCGAACGAGCTGGATTAAACATCACTTTCCGTGCCCGCAAAGGCAAGAAAATAGGAGGAGCCTGCGGACAATTAGGAAAAGTGAACTAATCAGGATTTATCTGAACCGGATTTTTCATCTTCGACAGATGTTTTGGTCTTCGAACTTACGATGAACTTATCCTTCGAGATAAAAATATCATAAATCAAGAAAACTATGACACCGAATGTAATCGAAAGGTCTGCTACATTCAGAATTCCTGTCCTAAGTTTTCCGATTCCAAAATTCATAAAGTCAATTACGCAAAAATCATTAAAAATCCTATCAACAAGATTTCCAAGTCCACCTGCAATAATAGAAGTGAACATTATACAGCGATGTATATTCGTTTCCTTGAAAAAGCACCAAAAAAGTCCTGCTAGACAGACCAAAACCGGCAAAATAATTAAAAGAATATACTTAAGAACAATCGGAAAATTTGCACCCATGCTTAAAAAAGCACCTGTATTCTGAGCATAAACAAAGACTACAAGGTTCTTTAAGTAAGAATGAACTCCGGTTCCCTTTAGATATGTCGTTGCCAAAATTTTAGTTACTCTATCCAAACCAAAATTGATTAGAAAACTCAAAACACCTGCAATAATGATATTTCTGCGGTTTTTATCAAGAGACATAATTAGAATTCGCCTTTTTTATTAATATTTTTTTTCGGTATAGCCAATCCAACCTTCATCGTAAACAAGTTCTTTTTCAAGGCCTTCGAGTCTGAAATAATAGCTTTTAGAAAGACTTCCAGAAATCAATTTCACCTTGGCTGTATTTTCTTCCTTATCAATCTTTACGGAGCATTCAGTATCTTTATCCGAAAAGGTTCTGAACATGTCGTCAATGTCTTTTTTACTGATTTCAATAGCCATAAGGCCACAATTGTACATATTCGTTTTGAAAATTCTGGCAAAATTTGAAGCTACAACAACGTTGATAC
>JAQYSN010000156.1 GCA_028725265.1 Spirochaetales bacterium
TTCTGAAATCTTTTATTGTCATTAGTGATTCTTTCAATGTCATTTTTTTCTCCCGAAAGAATTCTAATGCTTTTTTAGATTTTTAAATACTATACTTTGTTAAGTATTTATTTTTAAAGTCTTTAAAATGCGTTTGCCCTGATGTTTTTATCTTCGTGACAGATGTTGGAAAATGTGTAGCGAGCGCGACCATATCGAAACAAGTCTTTTGTTGCGATAAAGATGATTATAGACTCTTTCAGTTTTGAATACGACTGTCCGTGCTTCAGGTTGTCAATGTCGATAACGCTCTGATAGTAGCGCAGACGCTTTCCAATATCATCTTCCTTGTAGGTTTGTACCTCTACATCGTAAATCTTGTTGTCGGCTTCGGTGTAAACGTCAAGGCGGATACTTCTTGCTTCGTAGTCAACTTTCATCGTCTCCTCGGTGTTTAAGTACTCAATTTTTTTGATTTTTATGCCGAGCAATCGTTCGATGACGCCTTTGCAGATTTCTTCATCCTGCATCGCAAGATAAAACATAAAACTGTCCGTAAAGGTCAGTTCATCGTAAGGTTTGAAAGTATACTTTCTTTCTTCTGTTTCTGTTTTGTAGCCCATAACAACCCCTTAATTATAATATCCATCGCCCAATAAACAGCGGTGCATACTAATTATGGAAAGAAAATTTAAATTTGAACAAAAAATTTCTAAAAAATTTAAAAAAAAGTGATTTTTTTTGAGGAGAAATATGACGAGAGTTTATATTACCAATCGCACCGGCATGGACGGATATCTCGAGAATTAAGCCTTTCGAATGGCGGTGGGCAAACAAGGTTCAAAACATCTTTCGGCGTTTCGCAGATAAAATCGGCGCCACACTCCCGAAACTCGTCTCGGTTTCCAAATCCCCACAAAATACCGCAGCATTTTATACCGACAGCATGAGCACCGATTACATCATATTTTCGATCACCGACCATCAGTATTTTGTCAAACTTATCAGGAGAATCAAGACCGTTTGAAGAAAGAACGTATTTTATAATGTCGATTTTTTCAACACGAGTTTTTTCTTCAAGGTCACTTCCACCAACAAAATCAAAAAGGCCAGTCATGTTTTTTCTTTCAAGAATCTGATTTGTATAGATTTCTGGTTTACTTGTTGCAACAAAAACCTTTTTTCCTGCTTTGTGAAGATCTTCGACAAGCTTTATAACTCCAGGATAAACATCACATTCGAAAATTCCCTTCGTGCCATAATATTCACGATACACGTTCATCGCTTCATCAGCTTCTTCTGGCGGAAATTTCAAAATGTTCACAAAACTTTCCTTGAGCGGAGGCCCAATCATCAGGGAATATTTTTCTCTAGGAAATTCCATATTGTATTTGGCCAAGAAATAATCGAAGGCATTAAAAACACCAGGCGAAGTATCAAAAACCGTTCCATCAAAGTCAAAAAGGATTGTATCAAAAGTTGACATTACAAACTCCATAAATAAGTATATTTCAAGATTTAAGATTTTCAACCTTTTTTGTACAAGCTGGCATTTCCAGAAGATGAAACTCTCTTACTGACGTGAACAGGCTTCCTGCCACCTTCACGATTTCCTGAAAAACCTTTCTTAGAAGACTTTTCTGATTTAGAATTTCTTCCCCTTCTAGAATTTGAATTCACATCATCTTGGAAACGCTTTCCGTTCTTTGAAAAACCTTTGGAATCCCTTCGGCCATCTTTACCAGAACCCTTTCCGCTTCGCTTTTTAGAGTCATCAAAATCAAAAGAATCGCTTTTGGAATCAATATGGGCATGAGGTAAAGATTTATCCTTCTTTGTCATTTCAATAAAACGCATTCCATCCTGATAAGGAAGGCTTACCAAAGAAAACCTATCACAAATACTGATTCGATCAACAAAACGCCCTGAAATATGCAAAAGTTTGCTGAAAAAGTCGGCTATTGAACGAGGATTATGACCATCGATTCTTCCGAGCTGAACATAGATTCTTATCTGTCGGCCAGGATTAAAAATTTTCAGTGGTTTTATCTCTCCGTATCGACTTGCGTCAAGTTGCTTTCCGTAATCCATAGCAAGAATCTGCGACAAAACCTGAATCGGATCTTTTTCCTCACACAGGATTCTGGCCATTTCATCAAAACTTGAATTCGGCGTTTTTTCTTCTATACTATCAGTCAGTTTTGACAAAGTTTGTGCAAAAAGCTGCTCTTTTTTGATTTTCAAAACCTGCTCAACCGACGGAATAGGATCTTCCTGCATCTGAACTTTTGTAGCCTTGTAAGCAGCCTTTTTTATAAATTCAATCTTACGTCTTTCTTCAGGTCGAACAAAAGTGTAAGCCTTTCCGGTTTTTCCAGCCCTTCCCGTTCGTCCAATTCTGTGGATGTAAGTCGGAGCATCGAATGGAAGTGCATAGTTTACGACGTGAGTCAAACCTTCGATATCAATTCCTCGGGCAGCAACATCAGTTGCGACAAGGATTTTCGTCTTTCGGTTTCTGAATCTCCAGAGGATTTTTTCACGCTGAGCCTGAGCGATATCTCCGTGGAGGGATGCAGCATCGTATCCGCGTTCTTCAAGCTGACGACTTACAGAATCTGCATCGACTTTAGTCTGCGTGAAAATCAAGCCGTAAAAATCCGGTGAAATATCGATAAGACGGACAAGCGCCTCAATTTTTTCGTTTTCCCGAACAATCCAATAATGTTGTTCTGTCAAAAGAGGCTCTTCGGGACGAGCTTCTTCTTCGATAATCTCGTAATCGCCCATAAAGTCAGAGGCAATCTGCAAGATTTCTTTAGGCATGGTCGCGCTAAAAAGCAAGATTCTGCTGTCTGGATTTGCCTTGGCAAAAATTGCCTTGATATCATCGATAAAGCCCATGTCGAGCATTTCATCAGCTTCATCCAAAATAAAATAATTGATTTTCGTGATATCAAGGATTTCCCGTTCCATCAAGTCTTGAATTCGCCCCGGAGTACCGACAACTATTTCGAGGCCTTTTTTCAAAGCACGAATCTGCTCTCCCATTCCCTGACCGCCGTAGCAGGCAACCATTCTCGGGAAGGCATTAGTAGAAAAACTTTCGATTTCCTTACAAACCTGAAGGCAAAGTTCCCTCGTAGGCGTAAGGATGAGCGCCTGTGGAGTATCCGACTTTTGTGTAATTTTCTGAACAAGCGGAAGTCCAAAAGCGGCAGTTTTACCGGTTCCCGTTCGAGCTTTGGCAATCATGTTCGATTCGCCGTTCAAAAGCCGTGGAATTGCAAGTACCTGAATTGGAGAAGGAACCTTAAAACCTTTTAGGCTCACAGCCCTAAGTGTCTTTTCATCAAGCCCCAAGTCTTCAAAAGATATTTCGTCATTTTCGCCGTCATCGTTTTCTTGTTCCAAGCCATATTCGACGATTTCGCTTTCATCAAGCTCTTCGCTTTCATCAAGTTCGGCAGAATTCTCTTTTACATCTCCGCCAATTGTGTTCTTCTGATTGATTTCGGCAGATGTTTCCGTCATTTTTTCGCCGATACGTTCATTTCCGCTTAAAATCTGATCTTCAGCGGAATTTTCTAAATTTCTTATCATTTATTTTCCTGTTTTGGTAGTCTGGAAAGAATAACAGAAATCATTTTTTTATGATATAGAAAAAGATTTTTTTACGCGTTTTTACTTCAAAATTAATTTTACACACAATAATTAATATGTATGAATATCAAAAATGAAATAATCTTTATCTCCGTTTTCCTTTCAATTTTTGCAGGTCTCCTTGTTATCCTTTTTGAAGGATGCTCGCAAACTCAGCTTCTCTCAATAGATGTTGCTAGCGCAGCCTACGATTGTTCCCAGGAGGATGTTCCCTTTTCGATTTACTACATCGACCGTGATTCAAACTTTGTCGTAGAATCTGTTTCTGCACGTTCGGAAATCGGAAGAGAAATTACTTTGGAAATTTCCAAAAACAGTCTCACCCCGATTTTGATTGAATTTTCCAACCGGGATGAACACGGTTTTCATCCTAAAACCGGATTTTTATATCCAATCACGACTGATTTTTCCAAAGCCGGAGCCTTTTGCGCAAGTGTTTATTTCAAATTATTTTTGAACAGCACAGACTCACGCGATCAAATTCGAAAATTTTGCAGTTATTTTAATTGGAAACGTTTTTACGAAAAGGTTTGTGAATATGAAAATCCTTTTGTTCTGGACGAAGAATTATTGTGTCACGATATCGCATCTGGGAATTTTTCTGCATACTCGTTCAAGATAAAGTAACAAGCTTCCGTCCAGAGTAGCCAGTCTACGCCCCTCATCCGATACACATCCACGGCAAAAATATCTAGGACCAGCAAAAATATCTAGGACCACACGAACAAATCTGCGCAGTTTCTTTTAGGGGAAGCCCCCCCCCCCCTACTTGCGAAGCGAGGGTTTCTCCGCTTGAAACTTCGTTGCGAGTGCCCCTAAGACCCCATCTTTCCCGGCACGCTTTTTTACTGCCGATTCTTTGTAAAAGAAAACTAACATCCGTCGCCTCTACGACAAACCAAAAAAAATACGGAACTCGGAGCAAGAGGGTTGGTATTAAAAAAAGCACATCCGAAGCCGATTGACTGACAAAACATGCCTGAGAACGAAGTGAACAAAGCATCGTTTTGGCAGAAATCGGCGGGAGGATGTGTATTTTCGCCCGTTACTCCCATACAAACAAGTCCAGACAGTTTCTTTCGCCACCTGAAACATCAATCGCTTGGCCAGTGCAAAATGTATTTACAACCGTCATGAAATAAACCCACTCGGCAGCCTCCTCAACAGAAGCCCATTTTTTCAAAGGCGTTACATCCATGATTTTATTCCAGAGAGATTTATCCTGCATGACAGGTTGGTTCAACTCAGTCATCACTCCACCAAAACAAAGCGCATTACTTGTAGCCTTAAACTCATTCGCAAGACGGATTGCAACATGCTTCATATAACCGACAACACCTGCTTTTGAAGCGACATACGAAGGAAATTCATTTCCGTTAAGGGCCGAAACTGATGCATTGAACAAAACAGATTTTATAGAACTCTGAAAGGCATATTTTTCAGTAACATTGATAGCTCCCAAAAGATTTACTTCAATATCACGAAGGGCTGGCGTTTCACCATAACAACTTCCAGAATTCAAGGTCTTTGCCGCAGTCTGAATACCCGCATTGCTTACAAGAATTTCCACATCACAAATTTCAGGAAGAGTTTGAGCTTTTGAAACATCGCAAACAAAGTGATGGTAAGACGGATTGTCTATTGTTCCTTCTTCGACATCAAGACCAAATACCTCGTGATTTTCCTTCAAAAATTTTAAGGCACTGGCTTTCCCAATTCCACGAGAAGTTCCTGTAATCAATACTTTCATTTTGTACCTGCAAGATAATCAAAATACTGCTGCCCTACATTTTCCTTTTCCCAGCGGGTTACAATCTTATAGCCAAAACCTGAAAAGAAAACTTCGGCCAGGAGTTCGCAAACAGCTCCAATGCAAGAGCAAACGGCCACCTGAGTCCAAGTCCATCCGAAGAAAAATTTTGAAACAACCGTGGCAAAAAGCAAATTGTCAACAAGCTGGGCAATCATCGTTGAAACATAAGAACGTCCGGCAAATTCACCGAAGCCTCTTGATTTACCTGATTTCGAAAAAATCTTAGCAATCGAAACATTCAAAAAGGCATTTATAATAGAAGAAACTATAAAGGCCAAGGCCGATCCGAAAACAACATACCACGCGCCGCCGAAAGTTGAGTTCAAAGAAGAGTTAACTGCTTGGGCAACAATTTCATCTTCGTAACCATAAAACTTTCCCCATTTTCCTGGAGCTAGCGAAAGAAGGGCGAATATTCCGCATACGACAAGATTCACCAAAAGAGCCAAAAGCGAAACTTTGATACTTGCTTTTGCGCCCCATCTTTTGCAGATGACATCCATGCACAAGAACATAAGCCAACTGAAAACAAAGCCACAGTCCAAGGCCACATACTTATAACTAATAAGTTCTTTGTTGGCCATCAAGTTTGCACATACAACTGATAAAATAAAAATTGAAATTGTTAAGGAAGGAATATTCCTTAAAAGGATTTTGTAATCCGTGAGTTCTGCTTTTACCCACGAACCAAACGAGCGTTTCATAATGTTCCCCGAAATGTAAGAATTTTGATTTATATAGCGCAGGAGAGTTCATCGAGAATCATAAACTGCGCTTAAATAAATTATATATTTTGCTAAATTCTAGTCAACAGAACAGCCAAAATCAAAATCCCAAGGATCTGAATAGAGGCCATAATCTGGATTCCAAACATAAATTCTGATTCCACCGCTTTCTGTATACCTTACTTACGTGTAATAGCCATAATTTGTAGAACCTACTGTGTGTCGAATTACCTTTTTAATAACAACAACGTTCTTTCTTACAGAGTTATAATCAGGCTTACTGAAAACTGAGTCAGCATCCCATGAAAGTTTGGTCTGCTTTTCACTGTCAAA
Organism: Spirochaetales bacterium; assembly: GCA_028725265.1. Taxonomy (GTDB): domain Bacteria; phylum Spirochaetota; class Spirochaetia; order Treponematales; family Treponemataceae; genus RGIG9060. The sequence goes on from JAQYSN010000156.1 coordinate 6,514, forward strand.
GTCCTCGTCAAAACTACCCAGTCTTAACTGTCCATATAAATCGTTTTCAATATAATGCAAACTTGCTTTAAGCTGATCCAAATCGTCAAAAACATAGGCATCGTACGTATCACTTCCAATTTGTACGGTAGTTTGCGTCCCTTCAAATTTAGCACAAGAACCAAGCACAAAAACAAACAAAGCTACAAGAAGAACAACAACAAACTGTTTATGATTTCTTTTCATTTTAACTTCTCCGATGTATTTAAAACTTTTTTTAACTATATTTTATAGCGATACTCTCGTCAAGACATCTTTTTCAGCGAGAACTTCGCGTTATAAGTTGATAATCCTTTTGAGCATTTATAATGCGTTTGCCCAGTCTTTTTCAGATAATTCGAACCTTTGTATTTAACTTTTAATATTTTTTTGATATAATTAACCACTTATGAATAAAAATATCATCATTGCAGGAAAAGAGTTCAGTAAAAACACAAAAGTTGACCAACTTGCAAAACAGGCAGGACTGACAACCTTTATTACAACTCGCCCTACAGCAAAAAATTCGGAAAAGCCTGAGGTTTCACTTACGAGCTGGAATCGTAACACGCCAATTTCAGCACGGAACATCGTAGTTAATGCCGAAAATCAACTTGGCAAAATCGATGGAGCAGTCCTGTTTTTTGACACATCTGCCTATAACCAGATTTTTACAGAGACAAAACTTGAGGATTTTGACAGGGCTTGCAGTGAACTTATCTTAAGTTATAATTTTTTGGCAACGGAAATCATAAAGCGATTCACAAAAACCCAGCACGGATTGATTTTCTTCGTTCTGCAAGAAATGCAGACAAATGCAG
>JAQYSN010000157.1 GCA_028725265.1 Spirochaetales bacterium
CTTCAGGGTAAGGACGTACTTGTTCTTCTTACTGATATGACAAACTATGCAGACTCAATGAAGGAAATTGCCATAACACAGGAACAGGTTCCTTCTAACCGAGGTTATCCAGGAGATTTGTATTCTCAGTTGGCAGCTCGTTATGAAAAAGCCGTAGACTTTGCAGATGCAGGAAGCGTAACAATTCTTGCAGTTACAACAATGCCTGGCGATGACGTAACACATCCTGTTCCTGATAACACGGGATACATCACGGAAGGTCAGTACTACCTCAAAGGTGGACGTATCGAACCATTCGGTTCTCTTTCACGATTAAAGCAGAACGTAAACGGTTCAACACGAAATGACCATCGAGCCCTGATGGACGGTATGATTCGTCTTTATTCATCATATAAAGATACCCTTGAAAAGAAATCAATGGGATTTATGATGTCTGATTGGGATGAAAAACTTTTGAAATATGGTGCAATGTTTGAAAAAGAAATGATGGACCTTTCTATCAACATTTCTCTTGAAAACGCACTTGATTTAGGTTGGAAAATTCTTGCAGACTGTTTCGACAAAGAAGAAACAGGTATTAAGTCAGAATTGATTGAACAGTATTGGCCGGTTTGAAATTCTAGAATGAATTTCAAAGATGAGTTTTGCGCAATTGTGCAAAACATCAAAGGTTAAATAAAAGGATATTAAATGGCGACTATTAAGCTGACAAAAAATGAGTTAAAAGCCCAGAAAGATGCACTGAAAATGTATCAGCGATATCTTCCAACTTTGACTTTAAAAAAACAACAGCTGCAGTCTGAAATTCGCACAATTGATGCTCGAGCAAAAGAAGTCCGTGAAAAACGAAAAGCTCTTGAAAAAGAGTTCAGTCAGTGGATTGCGGTCTTTGGAGAGCAAGATGCCTTTGATCCTAGTATGGTAACAGTTTCTAACATCCGAAAAGGACAAGGAAACATCGCCGGAGTAAAAATTCCAGTCTATGAAGGCGCAGATTTTGCACGAGGTGACTACGATTTATATTCAAAACCTCTGTGGATTGACCTTGCCGCCGATAGGATGGAAAAAGCCCTTTCTTACGACTTAGAGGCTGATGTTCTAGAAGAACAAGTAAGACTTTTAAGCCAAGAATTAAGGGTTACAACTCAGCGAGTTAATCTATTTGAAAAGGTTAAGATACCGGAAACAAAGGCCAATATCAAACGAATTTCTGTCTATTTAGGTGACCAACAAGTTGCCGCAGTTGTTCGAGGTAAGATTTCAAAGAAAAACCTTGAACTTGCTGCAAAAAAAGAAAGCGGGGAGGCTGAAGAATGATAGTTCCTATGAAAAAAGTCTCTTTTGTTGTTCTTAATGCAGAGAAAAAAGAGGCCCTTATAAATCTTAGAAAAGTTGGTGTTGTTCATCTAGAAACACTTGAAGGCTCAGGACAGAATCTTGCAAACTTAAAGGAAGCATATTCTGACCTACAAGTTTCACGCATGATGCTTGAGGACATCAAACTTGACAAAAAACAGTCAAAAGCTCTCAAACAGATTGAAGTTTCGAAAGATGAATCTGTTATAAAAGCACGGGAAATTCTTGATTTAAATTCAAAAATAAAGAATTTAACCGATGAAATTACAGCACTTTCGAAAGAATATGAAAGACTTCAAGCTTGGCAAGGTTTTAATCCAAAAGATTTTGACTATCTTGCTGAAAAAGGTATTTATTTACTGCCGTATGAAGTTTCAAAAGATGTTTACTTCAAGAAGATGAATGAATCTATTGACAGAATTTATGTGAATTCTGACAAATCGAAAGTTCGCTTTCTTGTTGTTTCAAAAGATGGGTCAAAACCAGAAGAAATGGTTCCAGAAGCACTTGCCGTGCAAATGAGTGAAATTTCTACTGATGAAATGCAGAAACAAATTTCAAATAACCATGCTCAGATTGCCGAATGCAAAAAGGGTATTACTGAACATATCGTTTATCTCGAAAGCATCAAAAATGCGATGAAGATATACGAAAAAGATATTGAATTTGAAAATGCATACACCGGTATGTATACGGACGGTGAAAATGGTGAAGAAGCTAAACTTGCATGGCTTACAGGATATGTTCCATCAGAAGATCTTGGAAAAGTAAAGGATGCTGCAAAACAGAACAATTGGGGTTTCCTTGCTGATGATCCAGATAATCCTGATGAAGTTCCTACTAAGCTTAAAAACAATAAACTTGTAAGTTTGATTTATCCGGTAACAGACTTTCTTGGAACAGTTCCTGGATATGCAGAATTTGATATTTCAGCATGGTTTTTGCTGTTTTTCTGTATCTTCTTTGGTATGATTTTCGGTGACGGTGGATACGGATTGCTGCTGACAATTTTAGGATTATTCCTCATTTTCAAGGGGGCTTCTAAAAAAAGAGTCGGTTCAGCACCTGTATTAGTTTTATTATTGGGACTTTTTACTACTTTGTGGGGTGTATTGACTTGCAACTGGTTTGGTATAAAACCAGACAGTCTTCCTCAAGCAATCCAACCTTTCTTAAAGAAGATAAGTTGGAATTGGATAAGTAACTGTTCTACGTTGCAAGAAAATCTTGTAACTCAGAACTTGCAGATTTTCTGTTTCTCACTTGCATTGATTCAGCTTTCTGTGGCTCACATCAAGGCAATCATTAAGAACATTAAATCGCTCAAATTTTTGGGAGATTTGGGAAAACTTGCAATGCTTTGGGGGATGTTCTATGCTGTATTGTGGATGGTCGTAGACAAAGTTCGATTCCCATTGGATTTGGACATTGCCTTGATTCCAGAAAGAATTGGCTTTGCATGTAATTTTGCAGAATGTGGCGTTCCAGTAAGCAAAATTGTTCTTTCTCTTATTGGTGGAGGTTTTGCCTTAAGTTTTATCTTCTCTAGTTATGAAGGAAAAATTGGAAAATCAATACTTGAAAGTTGCAAAAACATAATTTCAGTACTTTTGGGAGTAGTTAACGTATTCAGTGATATCGTTTCTTACATCCGATTGTGGGCCGTAGGACTAGCCGGTGCAGCTATTGCAAACACTGTAAATGAAATGGCAGGTCCTATGCTCGGAAATTTCTTGATTTTTGCAGGTATCATACTTTTGGTATTTGGACATGGATTGAACATGATTTTGAACGTGCTTTCAGTCATCGTTCACGGTGTTCGTTTGAATACCTTGGAATTTTCAAGCCACCTCGACATGAGTTGGTCTGGATTTAGTTATAAACCTTTTGCTGATAAATAGACAAAAGGATAAAATAAGAAATATTGAAACTATTATAGTTTGAAGGAGATTATTATGAATCTTGGTTTGCTTGGTGCAGCAGTAGTTATGGGAATTGCAGCAGTTGGATCTGCATTCGGAATTGGTTTTGCAGGACAGGCTGCAATCGGTGCTTGGAAAAGATGTTATATGAATAACAAAAAAGCTCCATTTATTTTAACTGTATTTGCAGGTGCGCCTCTTACACAGACAATCTATGGATTCCTTTTGATGAATTCACTTAAAACTAAAGCTTTCGAAAATCCTGAAAATGGACTTTTGTACCTTGGCATAGGTATTTTCAGTGGTTTGGCTATGTGCTTCTCTGCAATTTTCCAGGGAAAAGCAGGTGCAGCTGGTAGCGATGCTCTTGGAGAAACAGGAAAAGGTTTTGCAAACTACATCATGGTTGTAGGTCTTTGTGAAACTGTAGCACTTTTTGCAATGGCATTCTCATTTGGTGTATAATAAATATCAATATGGAATTCTTAAAAACCAGAACCGTTAGTCTAGGCGGTTCTGGAAAAACAAAAAGGATAGAAATCGGTGGAGATTCACCAGTTTCTATTCAAACAATGTGGAAAGAGGGCATTACAAACGTGAAAAACGATAAGAATGCCCTTATTTCTATTTTAGACAGAATAGAAGAACTCTCATCAGTAGGATGCGATTTGGTAAGATTCGCTGTTCCTGATATGGAAAGTGCTGAAAGTCTTTGCATGATTGCAAAAAACACCTCGATGCCACTTGTAGCCGACATCCATTTCGATTACAAATTAGCTCTAAAATGCCTTGAAGGCAATGTTGCTAAAATCAGAATCAATCCTGGAAATATTGGCTCTGTAGAAAGAACAAAACTTGTCGTTGAAGCATGCAAGGATAAGGGAGCTGCAATCAGAATTGGAGTAAATTCAGGAAGTTTACCCAAAGAGTTTGCAGATAAAGTCGTATGTGGCAAAATGAAAAGAGCCGAAGCTCTAGCACTAACAGCAAGTCGTGAGGCTGAAATCTTCAACGACCTTGATTTCAAAAATGTCGTTGTTTCAATGAAGGCCTCAAGCGTGCAGGAAACAATAGATGCGAACGAATATTTTGCAAGCAGGTTTGATATTCCACTGCATGTTGGTGTAACAGAAGCAGGACCTATAATAAGCGGTGTCGTAAAAAGCACACTTGCATTCTCTCATCTCTTGAATGAAAACATAGGCTCTACAATCAGGGTAAGTCTTTCTGACACCCCCTTAAACGAAGTTATTGCAGGAAGGGAAATCCTTCATGAATGTGGAAAAAGGAAGGGTGGAGTTACTTTGATTTCCTGCCCAAGATGTGGTCGACTAGGTTTTGATGTTCATTCTTTTGTGAATAAATGGCAGACTGAACTTCTTTCACTCGATAAAAATATAACCGTTGCAGTTATGGGCTGCGTCGTAAACGGTCCTGGAGAAGGAAAACACGCCGATTTAGGAATATGTGGAGCTGGTGATTATATTCTCATTTTCAAAAAAGGCCAAATCGTACATAAAATCTGTGCTGATGAAAGTATAAAAGACGTTGAATCTAGACTGAACAAACTGAAGGAAGATGCCGATAATTCATTCAGAAGGGAATTAATGTCTTTATGAAAAAAATCGCCTTTGTTTTAGTTTTATTAATATCAAGTTTGCCAATTTTTGCACAAAAATCTCTATCATCATTAACGGAAGAAAATCTTTCATGGAGACTATTAGAAAAAGCAGATAGTGCTTACGATGAGAGGAATTTTTCAAGATCAGCATCTTTGGTACAAAAAGCTAAAATCAACCGAAAAGAAGAGAGCAAGATTTACGTTGATATTTTGGAAAGAGCATTGAGTCCTCTTGCAGTACAAAAAGTCGGAAATAACATTGATGATGTTTTGGCTATTTTGGAAGATCGTGACTCTCAGGAAGCCATTACTGTTATTAAAGAAGCTACTTACACAAAAGGTTACGAATATTTTTCAAATTCTGTACAGGAAATACTCAACTATTACAAGGAATATGATATTTATCCAGAAGCCGACTTTTTGCTAGCTAAAATTTATAGACTTGAAGGTGAATTTTCACTTGCCCAAACTTCATATCTTACAGCATGGGAAAATTCAGATAAACTCGATATTCCAATGGTAAAATATGATATTCTTTACGAGCTTGCTTCTCTATATAAAACTCAAAAGAATTTCGATGACTATGAAAAAACGCTTCTTTTGATTGTCGCAGATGATTCTAATTTCTACGTTAACGGAAAAATTTCTCCTTTTTTGGAATCGGTTATCCAAAATATCAAAAAAGGAACCAATCTAGATAAACTTTTTTTACTTTATCGCTCAGATTCTTATAATCAGATTTATGCATATTTTCAGTTAGCGCAAATTTACGAAGAATCCGGAAACTATGAAAAAATGCTTGAAGTTTCTACAATCGGAATGTTGGGAGCCGTAACAAGAATCGAACAGATTTTACAGGAACGAGAACTAGAATACTCATATAAAAATTTTTCCCATTTTTATAATTTGCTCAATAATTATGATGATGTCATTGAATGGGGAATTGAAAACGAAATATGGAAAGGTTTCTACGATTTTGGATATGCCCTGACCCAGAATAAAATCAAGAAACTGGCAAAAGAAGTTTTCAATGAAAACGCACAATATTCACCTGAAGAATATTGGAAAAAGCAGAGCCAGGAAGCTTTGAAAAAACTCTAAAACAACCTATTCTGTAATGCAATTCCATAAAACAGGATCGGATGACTTTACGTCTTTTTGGAGTTTTTTGCCAACAAATTCATTCAAAAATTTTGGTTCAAGGCCAATATCAAGGACTTTTTCAGTACGTAACACTCCGATATCACCTTCGTTGATGAAATCACCGGCTTTTTTATCAACAATAAAGCGAAGACTTCTGTTGGTTCTACCATAGTTTGCCTTTTCCGAAGGAGCAAGCTCTTTTATTCCAGATCCAATAATTTTCCCAACTTTATCACCGATTTTATTCTGCAAGAAATTGATCGTGTAATCCAAAATATTATCAGCAGCTGAAAAATCCGAAACAACCTTACACATCAACTCAAAATTCTTTGGATTCAACGCAACAGGATCATCAAGGCCATCTGTTTCATTGCTCAGCGTTATGTGTTTTTCAAGCATCGTTGCACCTAAGGCTTGAGAAAGTAGCGGGACATACAATGGAGAAAGAGAATGATCACTTACGCCAGCAGGAAGTCCAAAAATATTGCGAAGATTTTGTATTACGCACAAATTGTATTCTTCTTCAGGAGCCGGATATTGAGTAATACAATGAAGCAAAGTCAATTTCCCATCACTTTTTATTTTTGAGTGTTCAAAACATTCCAAGGCTGTTTCTATATCCGAAAGTTTCGAAACGCCAGTTGAAAGAACTACGGGTTTATTATCAAATTTTACCAAATCGTTCAATTGACTCAGCAATTGCACGTAATTCAATTCAGGTGATGCAATTTTGATATAATCAGGATCGATTTTATATAGTTCGGAAAGACTTTTTGGTCCAAAAGGAGTGCACATAAATTCTATTCCGATTTCATGACAAAAATTCTTAATTTCGAAGAAAAAATCGGGCGCAACCTCCAACTGTTTGAATCTTTCGTAAAGAGGGATACGACCTGTCGGTAATTGTACAAAACCTGTTTTAGGATGCAAAATTTCATCAGCGTATACCCACTGAAATTTTACGATGTCAGCTCCACATTTTTTTGCACATTCTACCAGAGCTTTTGCCTTATCCATGGAACCTTGATGTGAAGTTCCGATTTCTGCCACGATTTTCATATCATTTATTTTACCGATGTTTTATAATAGGGGCAAGTGGATTATACTAGATTGACATTATCGATTTAAAAATGGTAAAATATTTCAATCAAATCTTAAATGCTATAATGCTTATATAAGGAGTTCCGATGTCAGGACATAGTAAATGGGCAACCATAAAACATGCAAAAGGTCTTGCAGACGCAAAGCGTGGTAAAATCTTTACTAAATTCATTAAGGAAATTTCT
>JAQYSN010000158.1 GCA_028725265.1 Spirochaetales bacterium
CTAACATGGATACAGATCCCGGCAGTAATAAGTCATTAAACTCTCAGAAAAGCCTCCATCAGTCCGAAAAATAAACACTCCTTAAAACAAATTTTCCGCTGAACGAGGCCTAAAGACAGAAGTGTCAATTTTTAATTTAGGCGGTAGAAAAAAAATGATTACCTTTTGGCAGCAAGAAAATGACAAATTCGTACATAAAGAAAAAGATAACCTCGACAAAGACTTTCACGTTTGGGTTGATGCAAGAAACGTAAACAGAGAGGATATGCATATTCTGGAAAATGATTTTGGAATCATGCAGGAAGATATCCTTGATATTCTTGACCAGGATGAGTTGGCTCGAATCGATAGAGAAGATGACTATACTCTCATCATTATGAGACTTCCGGTTTTCGTACCTTCTGCTGACATCAGTTATTTTACGACACCACTCGGAATCATTCTCTACAAAGATATGATTATAACAATATGTTGGACAGACTGCGAAGTTCTAAAAGATATTTCTTCAAACAGGGTAAAAGATATCCAACTTTCGGACTTTCCGGCATTCTTGACACGAATTTTGAGCAGAGCTGATTCAACCTTCCTTCGCTACTTGAAAGAAATAAATCGAAGGTCAACGACCATCCAGAATGAACTCGAACTTGCAATTAAAAACGACGAATTGATTCAGTTGCTCAACTTGCAAAAATCATTGGTCTATTTTACGACATCACTCAAAAGCAATCAGATGCTTTTGGAAAAAATCAGCAAGACAAAATATTTGTTTTTCGATGCAGATGACAAAGAATGGCTTGAAGACGTAGAAATCGACAACAGACAGGCTCTACAGATGGCCGATACATACAGTAACATTCTCGACGGAATGGTAGAATCCTTTTCTTCGGTTATCTCGAACAACTTGAACGCAGTAATGAAAAAACTTTCGGTCATCAACCTTGTCATGATGGTACCGACCTTCATCACTGGTTTTTTTGGAATGAACTACCCTCTTCCTTTCGAAGGACTTGGTCATTGGGCTACGCTGATAGCATTGATGATGTGTATCGTTTCTATTTTCGGTGCATACTGGATTTTCAATATCGATGGTACAAAAAAATCACGCTTCAAAAAGTTGAGTACATGGAAAAAGCTCAAAAAACAGAGAAAGCAAGCAAGACTCGAAAGAAAGAGAATCATGAAAATGGAAAGAGAAGCCGAGCGAAAAAAGTAACGGCTCGGGGATTTTCTGGAAAACAACCGCGAAGAATCATAAAATTTGTCCAGGGCTCAGTTTGCCGCTTACTTTTTCACCAAGAGTGTTTGCCTGATTTTCAGGAAAAACTGCAAAATATGAAATGCCGTTCTCGGCTCGTTTTTTCGCAAAATGAGGCAACATCGCCCAGGTAATCGAACTGATTCCCACCACAAAAAGATACAAAGGTCCTAAAAGCATCGACTGAATCGTATGACCGTATTCGTGGACCTGGTACATCGAATAAAAATCATTATACGAAAATCTATTCTGCATATTTGGATAATAGCAAAAAGGATCATCACTGACAAAAATGAACTCGCCAAGCGAAAGACTGGATTTCAACTTCCAGGTCGTAACAACACATCCGCAAAAATGATGATGCGGGCACCTGATATTCAGCAGGAAAACTACAAAGCCCGATAGCGTCTGCAAGATTCCCCACGTGAATTGAACGAAGACATAGACAAGTTTGAAAGCAAGTTTTTCACCAAGCGGAATTTTCATAGAGATATTATAGCACGAAAAATTAGATTTATTAAATCGCTCGTGATATAATGTACTTATGCCTGAATTGAATTTCGTCACGCATCCGATTCCGTCGGTTTGGAACGAAAAAAGCCGCGTGCTACTTCTGGGCACGATGCCGTCACCGAAAAGTCGCGAGGCTGGATTTTTCTATATGCATCCTCAAAACAGGTTTTGGAAAGTTATGGCTAAAACCTTTGATGAAAGTTTTGAATACAGAAATGACGGTATGCCAAACAGCACAATTGATTGTTACACGACATTGCCCGAAAAAACGACAGGCACGCCTGACATATTGGCAGCCATTGCCGAGCGACGAAATTTTCTTTTACGACATGGCATTGCACTGTGGGATGTACTTGCTTCTTGCGAAATCACCGGTGCGTCCGACTCCAGCATCAAAAATGCCGTTCCGAATGACTTTTCACAAATTTTCAATCAGACAAAAATACAAAATGTATTCTGCACAGGCAAAACAGCATTTTCTCTTTGGCAAAAATATTGTGCGCCACAATACGAAAGCCGCTACGGTTTGACAGCCCATTGCCTTCCGAGTACCAGCCCCGCAAATGCCGCATGGAACAAAGCCAAATTGGTAGACGCATACAGGGTGATTAGGGAAGCGGGGAAATAGTTTTTTCCTATAAGCCCCCCCCACTCTTTCATTGGTTTTATGAATCTAATTATACCGCAGTAAAATGTCCTAGAGTGTCACTGTAATTTTTTTTATAATTCCCATACCCCATTTTTCTTGTCATAACTTATTTTTATCTTAGCTTTCATTTTTGAAATATCGCGAAGAATGGTACGCCTGTCAACTTTGAAATGGTCGGCAAGTTCTTCCGTTCTGATTTTTCGGTTATTGCTGATTAAATCGCGGATTTGTGATTCACGCTCATTGAGTTCGGATTCTGATTTTTGATTTTCGGTGGCTTCCTTTGTCAACGGAATTTCAATCTTAAAAACATCGTCCTCAAACAAAACAGGCTTTCCGCCATCGGAATAAAGCGGCGTATACTGATACAGATTCTTCACGCCAGAGCCAATACTTTCTGTTCTTCCCATTGTCGTAAAGAAATTTGCAATCAGAGGATTTTTGGGATACGGTGAAAATTCATCCTGTAAAATATTTCCATGACGGCGCGGACGACACCAGTTCTCGGTTTTGAGCCAGTCTTTTTCGACAGTCAGCTTGGCAGGATATGCGCTGGAAAAATCGCGGTGAACGAGGATGTTAGTCACAACTTCCCGAGCAATTATGTCGCGAACGGAAGTATTATTGTTGTCAATCAAAAAGAATTTATCGGAAGTATGAACCTGTATAAACTTCATCAGCAAATCATAACTTTCTATTAGATTTGTCTGAACTCGAAGCCTGTCATCGTAACGCTCGGTATTTTCCACACGGAAAATTGCATCGGTGATATAACCCGGACAGCAGGAACGGATTGTAGCGTCCTTTCCAAAAAGCATTACAGCGGCAAGATTATAGCCCTTTTCACCAGTTACAAAATCCTTTTCATAAAGCCCTGCGCTTATAAGCAAATCTTTGTCATTCATTTTGAGCCATTCATGCTCGGAGTTTTTATTTTGAATCAGCTGGCGAACTTGCGGCAAAAGCTCCAGCTTCAAATCTGAATCTTCTACAAAAGGGAAAATCTTATGTTCATTAAAGGCGCCTATTTTTCGTGCATAAAGATTTTCAACCTGAATCGGAGAGTCAGTTATATCAAAATCACCATCCTCGTTGCGGTCAAAAATCCGACCATTACATTTAACCACTGTAGAAGAACAAGGCACAAAACAGCACATAAGCTTCTTACCACCTATTTCAAATTCCTCCAAAGACAAATACAAGGTAGGCGACATTTTATCAGAATTGTTGAGTTGATTAGCAAAATTCTTTTTCATATTGGAAATACATTTTGGATTGATTCCTACAGGATTTCCGTTGTCATCCGCACCAAATATAATATAACCACCATACCTATTTGAAAAAGAAGCAACTGTTTCATAAGCATTCGCCGGAATTGCAGTTCTGCTTTCCTTGTATTCGACTGTAATTTTTTCGTGATTTGCAAGAAGTTTTTCAAGTTTTTCTTTTGTCATATTCGCCTCTGGAAACATTATACATTACAAATAAGAAAATGTCATCTCCTTGTCACTTCGTGTCACTTTATCTGTCAGAATGTCACTTGCCACTTGAATTGCATTCAGGTGGCTCTATTCACTTTAACAGCACAACTTCTTTTACCAGCTCCGCAAATGCCGCATGGCGCAAAGCCCGATTGGTGGACGCATATAGGGTGATTAGGGAAGTTTCCATTGAATAATTTAAAGCCTTGAACCGGTCGCAATTTGCGACCAGTTCATTCATTTCATCTTGTGTCAACTGAAATCGAAATTCTTCTGGAAATCGCTCGATATTTCGCTTTACCGCTTCTGTAATACGTTTGGTCTCCACTCCGTACAACTCAGCAAGGTCTCGATCAATCATGACTTGTTTACCGCGAATGAGAAAAATTTTGCTTTCAACTAAAACTGATGTTATTTCTTTTTCCAGACTACAATTATATCCTGACAATATTCAAAAAACATTAAAGTAATACTTTAACAAATCTGCAGAAAAAACAATTGACAAAGCAATTTTACTTGCCGACATAACATTTTCTTATTTATATTTAATCTAGTATGTTTTCTATTCCTGTAATTGATGTAGAGGCAACTTCCCAAAAGTTAAAAAATCTCCGCGAAAAACGCAACATAAAAGTCAGCGAAATCCAAAAATCGCTGAACATGACATACCCTCAAGCTATCTACAACTGGGAAAATCCAGATCTAAAAGATCTTCCAAATATAGATCATCTTGTTTTCCTCGCAAAACTTTACAGTGTTTCAATAGATGAATTGATTGTAATTAGAAAAGAAGAAAGTACTACACTAGCAGTTAACGAACCGATACCATCATACGAAATATCACAGGAAATTTTATACTTCATCTCAAGCAAAGCAAGCCATGATACAAAACTTGCGTTGGAAAAATACTACGGATTTTCAATATCATTTCTCCAATAATTCTGCTTCAGCTTGCGGCAACCAGATTATGTCGTTCCCATACTTTTCAATATCTTCGTCATACACATGCATAAAATCTATAATTTTTCCGTATGTCAATGTTTATAAAAAAATTTTTTGCCACTAATTTGACGATTTAATAGCTAAAAAACACCACGAATTTGACGATATTTTTTTTTAAGCTATTCTTAATTCTCTATGTCTAAATTATAGACAGAAAATTCAATTTTAAGCAGTTTTTTGAGAAAAAAAAATTAAAAATGCACGAAAAAAGATTTATTTCTCAGATTTTACAGCGCTTTCAGTTCCGTGTTGGTAACCTTCCACGCTTCCCCATCGCGGATTATTTCCGATACGGCATAATTTCCTTCACAAAGGGCACCCGGGTTCACGACAACAGTTTCTCCGATTTTATCAATGCCGCGTGACTCGTGAATATGGCCTGTAACTACGAGCAAAGGCTTTACGTTTTCAATCCATTCGCGCAATGATGGAGAACCTACGTGAATACCGCCACTTATCGTATCGCATTTAGTGTCTTTTGGAGGATTGTGCATGATGGCAACAAGGTTGCTCCAGTCTTCGTCCTGTTTTTCCAAAGCAAGATGCAGATCGTAAGCAAGGTCTGAATCTTCTCTTTCAAAAGGAGTTGTTCCTGTGAATTTTGAACCACCACTTGAACCTATAAAAGCAAGTCCTTCGCTGTAAACAATTGAATTTACGACTGAAATATCAGAATTTTCCAACTGTTCAATAAAGTCTTCTTCGTCGCAATTACCAAGGACTGCAAAAATTCTTTCGTGTTTTTTACACAGACACTGTAAAAATGGAAGACCAGTTTCTGTTTCACCAAATTTTGCAAAATCTCCGCCAAACAGAACACAATCAGCCTTTTTAAATTCCTCATCAAGTTTGTCTAGCATCTCGAGGTTTCCGTGCCCATCTGAAATTATCAAACATCTCATAATAATCTCCCATAAAAAGTCAAGAAGATTGTTTCAACAATCGATTGACTTTTTACTCTGTTCCGTAATGTAATGAGGAACAGCAGTTCAATAATAAGTTTGCGACGCAAACTGGAAAGATAAAAACTGACGCAATATCAGGAAGTTTTTATCTTACTCTCCTCAAATTATTAGATTAGTGAATCATTTTCATGATTCGCATCAATTCATCCATCTGTTCATCCGTGCCTATTGTAATTCTTACGTATTCGCTAATCAACGGCGTAGAAAAATGTCGAACAAGGACACCCTCTTTTTTTATGAACTGATAAATTTCCTCTCCAGAAAAGCCCTCTTTCTTTGTAAGAACAAAGTTTGTCTTGCTAGGATAAAAGAACCATCCGTTTTCTTTCAAAAACTTACAGAATCGATTTCGGGTAGCAACAACTTTTTTAGTCTGTTCGATATAGTACTTTGTATCAAAGCAGGAATTCATCGCTGCAACCTGAGTCATAGCATCAACAGGAAAGTGATTGAACGAATTTTTTGCTCTCTCGATTGCTCCAATCAATTCAGAATTTGCCAGACAATAACCAAGTCGCTGGCCTGCAAAACACATTGACTTAGAAAATGTCCTTACGATTACAAGGTTCTTGAATTCGTTTAAAAGCGAAAGACAAGATTCGTCGGAAAAATCCGTGTAAGCTTCATCAATTACAAAAACCTTGTCTTCTGGATAATCTTTCAAAAGAGTTCGAATTTGCTCAACTGAAAGTGCAAGTGATGTCGGTGCGTTCGGATTGGCAAAAATCATGCCCGAAGAAGACTCTTCATTGGCAAGAGAAAGCATTTTTTCGGTATCAAGCGTAAAATCATCTTTCAAATCGACTGTAGTAAGTGGAATCTGATAGAAGCCGCAATAAACAGGATAAAAACTATAGGTGTGAGTCGGAGCAATAAGTTTTTTATCTGAATCGAAAAATGTATAGAACACGAAAGAAAGAACTTCGTCAGATCCGTTTCCGCAAAAAATCATTTCCGGAGTTATCTCGAAAGGAAGCTTTGAACAATCGTTCATGCATCCGCCAGTCTGATTCAAATGAGATGCAATGGCCTTTCTAAGCTCAAATGAATCCGGATCCGGGTAAAGAGCAAGCTTCATCGGATTATCATCAACAAATTTTTTGATAGCAACGATGGCTTCTTTTGACGGCGGATATGGATTTTCATTCGCATTCAATTTTATATAGATCCTGTCTTTTGGCTGTTCCCCAGGAACGTAAGGATTTAAATTGGAAATTCTTTTTGAAAGCATGTTTGTATTATAAAACAAAACTGACAAAAAATGAAAGAGATGTTATAATAATTAGGATGACACCTACAGCAAATATAAAAACGTTATTAAAACATTATTCTTCAAAGAAAAATACTTTTCTCATCGGGTTTGCAGAATTTTGTGATTACATGCATCGCTACGCCCAGAAATACGTCGAAGATCAGGTAGACCTTCTGCCATATGTTCAAAACACACAGGATACCGTAAACAAAAATCTGGAAGAATTGATTCTCGACAAATCGATTCTGGTCTTGAATCCTGATAATCCTAAAAAAGCAATTGTTGTGGTTCAGTTTTTTATCGATAAATATGCCATCACGTATAAAAACATCAGCAATGACCCAACACTTCCCTTTCCTATGTCAACAGATTTGCCTAAATACATAACAGGCGAAATTTATATAAAAAAAACACCGACTGAATACGTAACTGCGGTAACAGATGAGGCAGATACAAAAAACCAGCAGCTTTTCGGGGTTTCATTCGGTGATGATATTCCTATCATGCTCATTCCATCGACTGTACCGATTGCACTAATCAATAGCATCATGCTCACACGAGTAAGACTTATGCTAAGACGTGAAGAGCATCATGATTATTTTTTGAAAAAACTACGAGTCGCAAATCCAGGAAAGGAACTTTCGGTAAAGACCTTTTTCGATAATTTCGTTTCAAAACCATTAAGCACTGATGATATCCTCAAAAATTCAGGAGAAAACTTTTACTACTGGGGACAACTCTGTCACTTCATAAAACAGGACTACGAAAAATTAAAAGATATGACACACGAAGACATCTGTGTCCTTCAGGCCATCGGTATTATCGAAGTCGTAGTCGCCTTCTATCGAAGCAAGAGTCAGGCTAATCAGAAGAAAACTGATGCTTTCAAATGCTTGGATCAGACACTTCAAAATCCTCCGTATTATTATTCAGCTACGGATATTGCAAAATTTTCAGACCAAAAAGGAATCCCGCTTTTAGGCCAGTATTCTCAGGAAGACCTTAACGAATGGCTTCATGAAAAAACAACGACACTTGAATCTGGCAATCTCCCTGGAATTCTGATTTTCAAAACCCGTGAAAATGTTACATATTTTATAAAAAAAGGAAAAGTTATTCCTCTGATTATAAAAATGAGTGCTGATGCGCGCGACATCCTTAACGATCTGATAAAACAAGAATGGATTACATCGCTCAAAAATTTCCAGCAACTTCCAGAAATGAAGGATCAGGAAAAATTCGAAAACAGACTAAAAAAAGGCGTAGAAGACTTTCAGCCTGTACTTCACGCAATTTTGAACTCGAACTTTCTTTCGCTCATCAATTTTGAAATGCAAAATTCAAAGACGCTAGATGCAAACAGAGTGAATCTTTTTATAAACGGAGCTCTAATTCCATATTCACAAATTCTGATGCTTTCTCGACAAGAAATCATGGATGATATAAAAATCATTCTTCCATTTTGGTACACTTCGCCATTCATCTCAAAAATTATTGCGCTGTTTTTGGGTAGAAAAAAGGATAGGCAAAAATCAAAGGAAAAGTCCAAGTCTTCGGATTCTTACTCTTCAGAGGATGATGATATAATCGAAGTTCCAAAACAAACAAAATCTCCAAAAGAAGAATTGAAAGATGCAGCATCAAAACTTGAAAAATCCTTGGTACCATCATCTTCGTCGCTTTCATCAGAACTAAAAGTTTGTTGCAATCGATGGAATGACAGAATCGGAAAACCGGAACGAGAAAATCTGACAGAAGACGTAAACAGTCTTATACGCGATTACTTGAGACGCTCAATGCGAACTTTAAAAGGCGCAGGTTTCGATAGCAATAGGATTGAAGAAATGGCAGATAGCTTGGTAACCAGCAAGGAACTCAGCCCGATAAAGGACAAGGAAGCCTTACACAGGTACGTAAAGTTATATATTCTTCATCTTATAAAAAATATCAAATAATTTTTCCAAAAATTAACTCAAATTTAAAAACTCTTTCAATAATTAATGTGTAAAAGCTTTTATACATTTTCACAATTGAAGGAGAAATTATGAACACAATCAACTCACTGGTAATTGAAGGCAATATGGTAAAAGATCCTATTGGCAAAGAAACATCCAAAGGAAAAAAAGTCTGTAATTTTGCTATTGCATCCAACCGCTCGATTAAAAATGCCAACGGAGAGTATGGCAAGGAAGTTTCGTTTTTTGACGTTGAAACCTGGGGAATGATGGCCGAAACGTGCATGCAGGAAGGCTGCAAAGGACGAGGTGTAAGAGTTGTCGGAAGACTTAAGCAAAATCGCTGGGATGGCGCTGACGGAAAACATTTTTCAAAAGTCAGCATAGTCGCCGAGCATATCGAATTCAAACCGCTGAAAGTCAAATCTGATATCGCAGAATCACAAGAGGAAAATTACTTCGAAACAGAACAGATGGCAGAAGAAGTTCCGGCTTTTTGATACCGAACTTTTCTGTTTCTAGCGTTTTTTCGGGCCGTTTCTACGATTGCTGCCTTTTTTATTGTTAGGAGCGGCTTTTACTCGTTCGCTGGACTTTTTATATTCTTCCATTTTTTCTGGAGAATAGAATCCGTCTTTCCAGTTAAATCGACTGATATCTGAAAGAACATCGCCTTTATAGAAGGATTTCATCAGATTTCGCAAAGTGCCTTTTGTAACCTGTGTTTTTGAAAAGTCAACGAGGAAATGTGAAAATCCTGCTGCCTTTAAAAATTGAGCCTTATCAAGAATTGAGAAAGGCTTTTCAGGGGTAACAAAGGAACCGTCTTCGGTCGAAAGTGCTTTGAAAGTATCGCCCTCTTTATCAGTAAAAAACAAAAAGTCATAGCTCTTCGGTAACTGGAATCGCATCCTAAAAAGAGCAGGATATGCAAAAACAGGAAGCAAAACTCGGCTTCTCTGCTTCATCTCGTACGTTGCCTCTACATTTTGCCTAGAGTTTTCGTACGGAGAAACAAAGACATCGATATTTTGATTTTCAAGCCATGAACAAGCCCATCTGTTAAAGCTATAAAGATATGGACCTGCAATCATGTTCACACCATAAGGTTTCAAAATTGAAATATGAGCAGGATTGTTCACAATCCAAGTCTTAAAACCTAGCTCTACAAACTGCTTTATCGTATCTTCGACTCTTGCCTCAATTTCCTGAGGACAAAATGGATCCAGAGAAATGATTACCTGTTTTTTGCTGAACGGCAAATTTTCATTTTTTTCAAGAATCGATCGCTTCGTAGAGCTGTTTAACTCAAGGATTACACGGACAGGATTTTCTCCCTGAACTGCAAAAAGATCAGCAACGGTTGAAACCTGGACATAAAGCCCTGCAGGAAAGTAATCAATTTTATCTTTTGGAATATTCGTCAAATCTAAAATAGGGAGTTCCATTCCACCTGGCTGCCTTCTGTATGGAGAAAGATCACGAGGGAGAACTCTAGGATAACGCTTTGACATCGACTTTGTCTGTAGAAGATATACACTGTCACCTATACCAAAACCTCGAGGAATATCAATCCAAGCATTTCCCTTCTCATCGAACATAACGTATTTTACTTTGTGGCTTTCGCGGCCTGTATCATCTTTTTTATGAAGTCGAATTGAATCTCCTTCATCTGGCGTATAGGAACCTCCAACAAGGGTTGCATATCCTACAGTATTTCCCTCTGCGTTTTCGAGAATTTTCGTTCTGTCGATCGTTCCAAGGAATATTCCTGTTCCGCCTGCCTGTTTCGGATTCAAAATCGAATCTGCAATCGTATCGTTCGACTTGAAATCATACCAGTAACGAGTTTTTGATCGAGCAAAATCCGTAGAAAGCATTCGTTTGGCATTAGCGATTGTACCTTTTTTATCTGTTTCCCAATTGTCCAAAAGGTATCGGTAGGCAGCCGTTACGCTCCCGACATATTCGGCGCTTTTCATTCGGCCTTCAATTTTGAATGATTCAACACCGCATTGAACTAAATCTGGAATTTTATCAATAAGCTGTAAGTCATTCGGTGAAAAATAATAACCTGTTTCAATTCCTGAATCATACTCTGCCTGATAGAAACGACGACAAGCTTGTGCACACATACCGCGATTCGCAGATTTACCACCAAGATAGCTTGAAAAAAGACAAAGACCAGATTCGCAAACACACAATGCACCATGAACAAAAACTTCAAGTTCGATATTCGACTTTGACTTTATATCCTGAATTTCAGAAAGTCCTAATTCGCGGGCAAGAACTACTCGTTTAAAGCCTTCTTTTCCCATAAGGTTAGCAGCGCGGCTTGAAGCGATGTTCATCTGAGTCGATGCATGCAGTTCTAGCTCCGGAAAAAATTCCTGACACATTCTGACAAGTCCAAAGTCCTGGACAATCAATCCGTCAGGCTTTACTCTGTTCAAATATTCGAGAAATCTATAAAGCCTTTCGGTCTCCCTTTCTTCAACAACAGTATTTACTGTAACATATATTTTTTTATGCTGACGATGAACGGCCTGCACGGCAGCTTCAAACTGATTCCATGCAAAATTTGAGGAGCGCATTCTGGCATTAAAACTTTTCAATCCCATATAAACGGCATCCGCACCTTCGCCGATTGCCGCATCAAGAGCTTCGATATTTCCCGCAGGAGCTAATAATTCTGACATATTCGCAAATTATATCAGCAAAGAGCCTCAACGACAAGTTGAGATAGGTCATTCGACTTGAAAATGAAAATATAAGGAAGAAATAAAATTGAATGCGGCATAAAATAGGAATTTCTATATAAAGATTTTTTGTTTGACTAATGAAAAATTGTAAAATATACTCTAAATTGTGCAGAGGTTGGTAGTTTTTTCACTTTTGCAATTTATTAAAACTTTTAAATATTAAGGAAAAAGTGAAAAATGAAAAAAATCGTAAAAATCATTTGCTTCATTCTATTCATTTTTGCAATTTTCAGTTGCAACACAAAAAACAGAATTTCAATACCGTGTCATGACAATACCGAATGGAAATACATTTATGGAGACAACCTTTCCTATAAAGCCCCTGATTTCGATGATTCTAAATGGAATATAATGAAAAACGGTAAAATTGATATGGATAGTTCTCATTTTTGCTGGATAAGAACATCAGTTTCAGTCCCAGAGCAATTTAAAGGTCAAGACGTATATCTTGGTTTCGAAAGAACGAATTCTGCCTTTGAAATTTTCTGTAACGGAATCCTCATAGGAAAAAGAGGCCGAATCCCACCATACACAAACGTGAGAATTGAATCGAATAACGACTTTCTCGTTCCTGCTAATTTGATTTCAGAAGATGGAACTATTCAGGTGGCTATGCGAGTTTACGGCCCTTCAACAAAAATTCATGACATGGAATTTACGTTGGACAATGAAAATGAGGCATGGTTCGAAAATGTCTTTCATAACATCTTTAACCAAAGGATGTTTTTAATTCTTGCCTTCCTTTCAGTTTTTATTGCCGTGTATATTTTTTCACTTTTTCTTGGAAACAGGAAAAATCTTTCGTACCTTTACTATGCTCTTTCCTGCATTACGATTGCCATCTACTTTTACAATATCGCATCTGAAATACAGGTTTTCTCATTCAACTTTCAGCAGGCAATGAGCCGAGCATTTTTGCCTATCAGCCTTGTATTTATCATGCTTTTTTTGAACCGATTCTTTGACCGAAAAGGTCATAAATTACTGCTTATTATACAAGCTGCACTTTCGTGCATCTCGTTCTGTTTATATCTTATATTCATGGGAAAAGAATCCGCCATCGAATTGATTTTCAACATCATGCTTATTCCTGTAGTCGCAACAATCGTTTACGGTATGGTCACATCAATCAAAGGAATCAAAGCAAAAGTTCCATATTCCATTACAATTCTAATTGGATTCTGTTTCGGAATCGTTCTTGCACTTCATGACATCGTATACTCAGTCATCGGAAAAGTTCCTTTTATGTGGACTCAGGCTTTAGCCTTCTTTGCAGTTGATATTGCACTTTTTATCACAATTTCTCTTAATTCGCAAAAAGTTCAGAAAAAAATGATTCAACTTGCAAATCAGACTGAAATTCAGAGAAACAAACTCGAAAACATGTTCGAAACGGCATCAAAAATGGCAAATGAAAGTTCTCAGATTGCAGAAGAACTTTTTTCATCGGTTAAGACCGTGGAAGATGCAGCCAATACGTCAAAAAGACAGGTTCTGGTCATCAACAATGGTATTCAGGAACAAACAAAAATCGAAGATGAAACTTCTGAAAACCTCAAACAGCTTGCAAAATTTCTCCAGGATTCGGGAACTGAATTTGATAAAATGACTGAGCGAATAAAGACGACCGCAGAGCAGACACAATCAGCCATTGATGGAATGATTTCCGTAAATGAAGGAATTTCTACAGCTTCGCAATTCTCGTCGAACCTTAATCTTCTTACCGAAGAAGGCTCCAAAGACATCCATCAGTTAATGGAAAATATGGAACTTATCCAAAAATCTTCTAGGGAAGTTTTGAACGTAGCTTCTACATTGGATAGTTTTGCACAACAGACAGATTTGCTCTCAATGAATGCTTCAATCGAAGCGGCTCATTCAGGGGCAGCAGGAAAAGGTTTTGCAGTAATCGCCCATGAAATCAAAAAGTTGGCCGCACAAAGCTCGTCTTGGGCTACAAAAATCGGCGATATTATCAAAGATGTTATTTCAGAAATTGGAACCAGCGTAGAATTAACCCAGAAAGTAATGGAAACTTTTGACAAGATTAACAGCGGTGCAACCCAAAGCGCAACGACAATGAAAATTGCAGCAGAAAGTATACGCTATCAGCTTGAGTCAGGACAGGTTATCTCGCACGAATCAAAAAAGATGGCAGAATCTGCATCACAGATGAAAGATGCTGTAGGCACACAGACTGCACTTTCTCAAAACGTAATCGATAACATGAACTGCCTAACCGAAGCTTCTCAAAAAGTCGATTCTGCTAGTTCGGATATTTTCGAAAGCTCACAGATTCTTGCAAGTCAGGCAGCCCAACTTGTAGGTCTTGCAGACAGAACAAAAGAAGCTGCGCAAAAGCTTTCTGACTTGATGAAAAACTCAAAAGTCTAATTCCAAAGATACTTATGCCTGATTGAAACCAAAAGGGCGTAAGTGCTTACAAACAAAAGAATTGAACCGAGTGTAAGACAAAAGTAATTATCACCCTGCTGCAACATAAGATATCCGATTTCAAGGATTGAAACGTAAAGAGCAGGACTTTTCAAAATACCTGTCTGATTGTAATGCGAATAAAATGACAAGACCACAATCGAAATGGTGATTATCAAAGCCAGAAGAACAAAAAGCATGACATCAAAACCTGTGTTAAGCCAAAACGTCGAAGTTATGTTTACGGTGTTAATCGGTATGATAATTGCACAAAATAATGATATCGAAACTGAAATCCAAATATTGCGATCGGTAGAACTTTCTTTTTTATCTGGATTTTCCGTTCCAATGATAATCGTCAAAAGCAATATCGCCATGCCGGAAATCAAGTGACCAGCCAGAGCGATTCGTCCTATTATAATTGTTGCTGCCAGTGTCGTATTCCACAACTTCAGGATTGGAATCAGAACGGAAAATCCCTGCAATGCATATCCGATAAAATAAAGAGAAACGTAAGTAATTTCTTCAGCCTTGGTCTTTTCAAATGAGATGTAAACAAAAAGTCCGAATATGGCAACGTAAAACGGCCTTAGCAAAAGAGAAATCATAGAGGCCAGCGGAGAGTTTCTGAATATGCAGATGTTTTCGGACAGGTTTAAATTACGTTCGAGTTTAGGAATCGTTGAAAGCCCGTCACGACTAAAAAACAAGGCGGCTGCAACTATAAACGTTACGAATACAACGAAAGCAACTATATCAATTGCCAAAAGCAACTTGTTTCTAACTCTTAATGTCATGTAATATAGAATACATTGATGTAAAAAATAAGTAAAGTACAGAAAATTTTAGTCCGAAAATAATAATGTAGTTCCATATAATACTTTGGAGGGGATTATGAAAAAAATCATTTCATCGATACTTATGGCGACAATTTGCGCTTTCTGCATTTTTGCAGGAGATGTTGCTGAATATCACGACTTGGGATTTTCAAAAGACGGAGAGTTTTTTGTATTTGCGGAATACGGAGTAAATGACAAAACTTTTGATCCGTACGCAAAAATATATACTGTCGATGTTAAGAAAAATGAATTTGTAAAAGGCGGCGTTTTTAAATCTGAACTTAAAGATACGAAGGAAGTTAAAGGCGGTAAAGCCGTTTTCGATGAGCTCTACGCAAAAAATAAATCTTTCATCGATGAGCATAGCGGATACAAAGCAGATCTTGAACATACACTTTACTTGCGAGGCCCAGAATCAAAAAATTCGACGGAACAGATTATTTTCAAAGATTTTAATAATTCAAAAGAAGGAAATGAAATTTTCTATCACATAAACCTTGTAAAAAATACAAAGGGAACGGGAAAAAACCTCAAATCATCATTTTTTATCACAGTAGAAAGAAAAAATGAAGCTGACGAAGTTCTTTCAAGGCAGATTGCCGGAAATCCTGATTTTTTGCGATCTGAAATTGCTGACTATGCGATTCGAAGAATCATTACTGATGAATCAGGAAAATACCTCGTTTTCGAAATCGAGAAAAAAATTGAAAATGAAAATGGAATCTCTTTCCGCTACATGGTGGAAACTTTGGTATTAAAATAAAAAAAATTCGGGATTTTTATCAAATTTTTAAAAAACAACTCCATAATTTAGTAAAGGACTAATTTATTAAATTATGGAGGTACCATGAAATTATACACAAAACTTTTATGCGCGGCTTTACTTTCTGTTGTCGTGCTATCTTTTTTTACGGGCATTTCCTGTACATTAAATCCGCAAGGAATTCATATTCTAAATGGGGATTACACTTCTCCGAAACTTCTTTCCTTTGATTTGCTTTCAGAAAACTCTGCATCAGTTCGCTTTTCACGCAGTATAATCCTTGATGAAATCCAAGTTGAAAATCTTACAAGTAAAACCAAGGTTGACATTGAAGCAACAGATAATGGAAACGGTGTCTGGCAGATAAATTTCACCGAAAATATGGATTGCGCCAACTTTTACACTCTTGAAGGCAATGTTAAAGATGAACATGGAAACAGTCTGTATTTTAAAAATAAATTTCAGGGATACAATTCCAGGGTTCCCCAATTACAGTTGAATGAAATCCGAACGGAACTTTCAAAGCCTAAATGTGAGTTTATAGAACTGCTGATTTTATCGGACGGAAATTTGGCTGGCATGCAGATAATCACTGCTAGTGACGGAGAAGAAAAAAGCATAATTTTACCGCCTGCAGAAGTCAAAAAAGGCGAATTCGTCGTTATCCACATGAGAAAACTAGAAGAAGATTGCGTAAACGAACTTTATGAAAACACCCTCATTTCAGGAGGCACAGAATCCGGAACTCACAGAGACTTATGGATCGATAATACCAGCGCTAGAATCGCAAAATCAGATATTATCATCGTAAAGGATAGGTTTGACGGAAACATTGTAGATGCTCTCATATTTAGAGAAAGCAGCTGCCAAAATTGGAAAAACGAATACATGAATAAATGTGCTCAGGAAGTTTTTCAAAGTGGAATATGGCAAGGAACGGATGAAGAGAGTGCTGTTTGTTCAGATGGACTTACCGTAACTAGGACATTATGCCGAAAAGATGATTCTCATTCCCAAAACAGTTGGATTGTCGTTGGTACAGGAAAACACTCTCCAGGAAAAGAAAATTCAAAAGAGCCGTATGTTGCAAAGTAAAGTTAAAAAAATGGCACGAGGATAAACTCATGGAATGAAGCAAGAATAACGGGAATTATCAAATTGTCGTAGTCTTTTAAAGGCATTAATTCAATAAATGTTCCCAACGAGGCAATCATCAAAGCAAATGCAACGTTTCCTGTTACAAGAAAAGACGAAATGTATATTGCTATAAAACAAGCCATGCTGCCTTCTGCGGTTTTTCCCTGCATTTTATAAAGAACTGATTTCCCGATGAGTTTTCCGACAAGGCTGGCAAGTCCGTCGCCTAACCCCAAGGCAAAGATACCGATTGCAGCACTGTCTTCCTTAAAAAATATAGCTGTTATTAAAACACCGATTGCAAGGCAAACCGGTCCGAGGACGAACTTATTCTCATCCCGTTTTCTGGCCGCAGCCTTTGTAATGCTAGAAATCAACGGAACGTTAATTCCATGATAGCGCAAACTTTCTGCAACAATATATACGACAAGGACGAAACCAAGAGCTATCAAAGTTGGTAAATAAAGGTATTTTAGCATGAACGGAACAAGAGCCGTACACAAATGTATTGATTTTCGAAACAGTTCTTTGAGAATATCATTAGTGCGTCGTCTTATATATACGCCACGTAAAGTCGATTTTTGATATTCACAAAGAGCCATTTTTTCCTAAACCCCTTATTTTACAAAAGTCTGCTCAAGAACTTTTTCGCCATCAAGAGTTCTAGGAATTTCAATATAAATTGCTGGCGAAAAATTGCTGTATGGATGAGATACATATTTCATATTCTGGCTTGCAAGGTTACTACCATCAATTCGGATAAGCGTTTCAGGATTTCGTGTAAGCGAATCCCATGCACGAATCGAATCTGAGAACATAACCATAGACTGAGCATTTAACTGGCTGTTACCTGTTCTGTTAGCAAGCCTGTGCAAAACAACACCAAGATTGTTTGATGTCTTCATATACAAATCTACAAGTTCTGCATCAGAAGTCTTAACCTGTGGCATCAAAACTCGATTTCTATCTCTGTCCAAATCTTCAAGAAGTCGCTGATAATACCCTTGAGATGAATAGTCATCATTTCTAAGAGAAAGGACATTTCCGATGGCAAACATCAGGTTTCTGTCGTAGTATTTATCCTGATTGACCTTGAGAAATGATTTCAAAGCTTCACTGTAATTTTTGTCGGCATATTCGATATATCCAATTCGATAGTTCACTGATGGAGTTTCGTAACCGTTTTCAATTGCCTTTTTATAATTTGCAAGTGCGATATCCGTGTTTCCTGAAATAAAATAATCAAGATCCCCTACATCAGAATACAGATGTCCTATTTTTTCCGTCGGTTTCAAGAAACTCTTTTCCTGTTCGTCTTCAAAAAGTTTGATTCCTTGTCCATAGGTCTCTTCTGCAAGAAGATATTGCTGCTGAGAAACATAGAGTTCGCCTAAAAGTCGATATGCATCGATATTCTTCTGGATTCGTTCTGGTTTTCTGTCTGCGGCATTTTCGAAAAGTTTCAAAGATGTCGTAAGCAAGATTTCCGAGTTATTCTGATTTTCCGTCTGAATAAAGTATCGTGCAAGATTGTAATAAGCCTCCGGGACAGTCTTATCTGCTTCTACAGCCATATCCAAAAGTTGACGGACATTTTCAATATGAGAGCGAAGATATTCTTCATTTGGAGGAAGAGGTCCGTAAAGTTTTTCCATCAGATATTCACTCAACTCAATCAAATCAGCAGAAGTTAAAACCTTCTTGTTTCTCTTGTTTCGTTTTGCTTCTTTTACATCATCAGGATAAAAATACGCCTTATAAGCCAAAACGGTTTTCAAATCATTTGTTCTTATATAGTAGCGCATAAATCGCTTGTCGTATTCTACATTCGGGCCATACATATTATTAACGTCATTGTAGTGGATAAGTGCTTCTTCAAACTTTGAAGGATCTTTTTCGGTAGCCCACTCAAGATAAACGTCGCCAAGCAAAAGCATTCCATCAGGATCATTAATATGATTATCAAGGATTTCTCGTTTTACCAACTGCTCAGCTCTCTGGTAATTATACAAATCGTATAATTCCATCTTTGCCCATTCCATTCCAGCAGTTTTATCATGATTGAAAACTTTGATTGTTCTTTCATACATTGCACGAGCCCTGTCGTACTGCTTCTTATCACGATAACCTTGAGCATATTTCAAATACCAGCCCTTCTTAGGCTTATAACTTACGGCTTCGTTAAACTTGATTTCAGACTGAGGAAACATATCTTCCTGAAGTAATGAATATCCAGCCTTATAGTTTTTATCAGCCATTGCAGGTCGATAGATAAATTTCTCCGTGAAAACAAAAAGTCCCCAACAAAGGAAACCGAACACAACGGCAACCGCAAGCAAAGGTAAAATTCTGTTCTTAAGCTGATATTCAAGAGATTTTTTGTAAGCCGCATACTGTTCTGCAGTTCGACGTTCATAATCACGCGGAACAGAAACGTCTACATCAAGATATTTTTGCAGATAACTTGCAATTTGTCTTGCTGTCGCGCCCTTGATAATTTTTTCTATGATTTCAAAAATCGCATCATCTTTGTAAGCATCATCAGCAATGATTTTTTCGAGTTCTACACGAAGATTTAATGGATATTTTGCAAGATTTTTCTTGAATTTCGCATACTCGTCTTCGGTAAACGAACTACGAGAATCCATGTCCTCAAAGTCACCTGTTGAAAAAGATGCACCTGGGGTTTCGTAACTAAAATCAGAAGCACCCGAGTCATCGATATCCGTAAATCCTGATATCGAAAAGCTTAGATCATCGAGTTCCTCATTCGAATCTTTCATTGCTTCGTCTGTCGGCGAGAAGGATTCCAAATCAGGAATAGAGGCTTCATCATCAAGAGAGGCTAGTTCACCAATTGTGTCATCGCCTACTTCAGGAGTATCCATAACAGAGTCAATTTCAATGTCGCTGGTTGTGCCAAGGTCATCCAAGTTGATATCGCCACCGAGGTCGTCGAGACCACCAAGGTCGCTTCCTGAGTCACCAGTATTGCCAAGATCGTTAAGGGTCCCAAGGTCGCTTCCTGAGTCGATGGTACTACCGAGGTCGTCGAGGCCTGCAAAATCTGCGGCTGAATTGTCTGAAGAGCCAGTATCGCCACCGAAGTCATCGAGGCTTCCAAGGTCGCTTCCTGAGTCGCCAGTGCTACCGAGATCGTTAAGGGCACCAAGGTCATCGAGGTCTGCAAAATCTGTAGCTGAATTGTCTGAAGAGCCTGTATCGGAGCCTAAATCTATGCCGAGGTCATCGAGGCCTCCGAGGTCGCTTCCCGTATCTCCGCTACTACCGAGGTCGTCGAGGTCTGCAAAATCTGTGCCTGAATTGTCTGAAGAGCCAGTATCGCCACCGAAGTCATCGAGGCTTCCAAGGTCGCTTCCTGAGTCGCCAGTGCTATCGAGGTCGTCGAGGCCTCCGAGGTCGATTCCAGCATCGCTGGTACTGCCGAGGTCGTCGAGGCTTCCGAAGTCGTTAAGACCACCTAAATCCAATCCCAAATCATCAAGCCCTGTCATAAAAAGAGAATCGTCGGAATTATCGGAATTAGGTGCTGCTACATCAGGAATTTCATCCAAAGAAGGAATGTCATCAGAATGAGTTGAGGTGTCAGCAGAGAAACTAGAAAGATCTAATGAATCTAAATCAACATTTTGAAAATCTGTGGAAGGAATGCCGAGTTTATCTTCTGAAGATGCAACAGATTTTTCAGAAATCGGATCTTTTGCATCAGGTAAACCCAAAAGAAAATCATCCCTATCATCAAAATCCTTGACGTTAGGTGGAAGAGTAAGAGGAATATATCGTTCACCACGTCGAACACGAGATGATGTTTCGTTTCCTACATTAGAAATATCTTGTATAAATTTCTTTAGCTGATTTAAACCTGGCATTTAAAATATTTTACTCCACAAATTATCTTATAACAAGTATCGGAAATTTTGAAAACGAAGTGAAGAAGAATATTTTATAGAAAGGAAAACTTTTTTATGAAAGATTTTTTTCAACATGCCGATAATTTGTTTGTGAAAACTTTAAAAAATATCTCGCTAATAATTTTTATCTGTTCTCTTTTCTGTTTCAATCTATTTGCACTGACGGAGGAAGAAGAGTACACGGTTCAAAATCTCATTGCCTCAATCGACAAAGTTCAGAAACCTTTGGTGCATGACGATTTTGTTGTTTTCACTGCCGATAAAGTACATCGGTTTGTTGGAATCGCATTTGATTTTGAAAATTTCAGCACAGTTCACAGTTTTTACAGGAACACTTTCTATGACATCGAAATGGCGCCACGAGACTCCATTTTGTTTTATGTATGCAAACTTCCTGAAAAAACGAAGGAGTTTTCATATCGAATGGTGATTGATGGAGTTTGGACAACAGATCCTCAAAATCCGACAAAGTATTACAATTATGAGGCCGACACCTATTTTTCAAAAATTGAAATAGAAACTCCAATTGAAGAGAAAACAGAATCATTGGCAGCCCTTGATAAAAGCAAGGGTAAAACTCGGTTCTTCTGCGAAGCAAAACCAAATCAAAAAATAAGGCTTGGCGGATCA
Organism: Spirochaetales bacterium; assembly: GCA_028725265.1. GTDB lineage: Bacteria > Spirochaetota > Spirochaetia > Treponematales > Treponemataceae > RGIG9060. Next base: position 21,569 of record JAQYSN010000158.1, read on the forward strand.
TTCACAAATTGGGATTCGTATATCTATGAATTAACGGAATATGAACCTGGAATGTATGAAATATATTTGAGTCTACAGCCAGGAACATACTACTATAACTATTATATTGGAAATGCATCTTTCATAGACAAGACTAATCCGTTGAAAGCCTACACATCCGATGGAAAAACGGCATCGGTCATAGAAGTAAAATAAAACGCAAAAAAAAGCTCGATTCAAAAGAACCGAGCTTTTTTCGTATACGGCTAAAAATTAGTTTTTAGCAGGGAATTTTGCCTGTACAGCAGCAATATCATCTTCTGTTGCAGCAACCCAATACTGGAAAACCTGAATAGGTCCTACAGTTCCTGCCATAGCAAGTGTAGGTTCTTTTGCAACATAGCTCTTATTTTTCTGACCTGGTGTCAAATATTTGATTACACAACCATACATTTTTCCATCACCTGGATTTACGATATTTCCTTTGCTCCAGTTTCCTGGTGTTCCATCATTTTTCATATTGAAAATCCATGGAGTTCCAACTGTATGCATTTTGTTAACTTCTCCAGCAACAGGGAAACCTTTATAACTTGGTTTACAAGCACTAGCAATAACATCCTGTGGATTATCTACAACAGCAGCGATTGTTCCGAAAAGTGTGTCACCTTCCTGATAAATCTTCCAAATAGCTGTTACTTCACCTGTTTTGTCATCAATACTCTTCCAAATTCCAAGAGCAGGGTCAGCTGCAAAACATGCTGTTGCAAATACAGCAAGAATCATTAATACTACAGAAATTTTTTTCATCTAAAAAAATCCTCCTAATAAAATCTCCGCACAAGCGGTATAGAGCTGAAAAACTTCAACTGTTATTAATTATAAATCCGTAGTTTAGAAACTGTCAAATAAAAATTTACAAATTAATTTCCAAAAGAAAATCTGATATTTCTATTTCTGCAATAGTTTGAACACTCCGTCTTCCGTATTAAATTCAACACCAACGCCATCAGCTTCGACAGGATATTTTCCCTTGATAAAGAAGTTTTCGATAAGCCCGATGTAATATTTTGCAACATTATCCGAAGGTCGCGCAGATGAAAGCTTTTTGAACAATTTCAAAGCCTCTTCATATTTGCGCTCTTCGAAAAGATCCATCGCCTTGTCCCAGAGTTCGACATATTTAAATACATCTTCACTAGCACCTCTCTTTTCGCACATCGGTTCGTACAACCTGATTGGAGTGTTAACGTTTACTACCCTAACCCTATCGAGTCGACGAAGGATAAAACTGTCGTCCAAAAGGTCGTGGGTCGATTGGCTAATCAAAATACCGTCCGTTGAATATTGCTTGTTTACACCTTCAAGACGGCTTGCAAGGTTTACGTTATTACCCATCATGGTATAGTTTTTCTTTCCTTCACTTCCCATGTAACCGGCAATCATTTCACCAGAGTTGATACCAATTCGTGTAAATACGTTCTTTTTGTTCTTGACCATGATACAGAAAGCGTCGTACAAATCCTGTTCCATTTCCGGAGACTTTTCTTTTGAAGCAACCTCGATGATTTCCTTGTTCATCTTAATTTCTTCAGATTTCATTTTGAGAGCTGCTCGTACAGTCCTTGTTGCATGATCAGGCGTATTCAAAGGCGCTCCGATAAAGGCAACAATAGCGTCTCCCTCGTATTTATCAACAGTACCACGTTCTGCCATGATAATGTCACTCATTTTTGTAAGGTAATAGTTCAAAAGAGCAACAAGCTGACTTGCCGTAAGAAGTTCACTGAAACTACTGAATTTCTGGATATCGGTAAAGATTGCTGACATTTCAACTCTTTCACCACCAAGTTTAAAGCTATCAGGGTTCGCAACAATTTCATCAACGACGGCCGGAGAAAGACACTGTCCGAATGCGTTAGTGATGAATTTTTTATCCTTATTCGCCATGACGAAGTTTCTGATGAAAATCGTAAGGAAAGAAATATAGAATGTAAAAATTGCGACGATTACAGGAAGATATATCAAGGCAATTCCAATCATCATAACCGAAATGAGAGGAATCATGACAACCGTAGTCAAACCATAAATATTTACGAATCTCGTTGTTGAGCTGTTTCTGAAGAACAGAAGACCGAACGAAAGCAGGGCTGAAATTATGTACATTACAAGCCAGCTTACAGGACGGATGAAACGCTTTGTCAAAATCGTGTTCATGATATTTGCATGAGTTCCTACGTTTGGATAAGAACGTTCGAATGGTGTCGTACCCAAATCGGTAGAGCCCTGTGCAGAGTTACCGATGATACAATAGGTTCCATTGTAAAGATTCTTGAGTTTTGAAAACTCTGAATTGTAAAGATCAAGGTTGCTCTTTATCGTATCAAAAATAAGAGTTATAGCTTCCTTGTTTGCATCCATATCCGCCTTGTTTGCATCGTTTGTAAGTTCATCAAGTCGGGCAAAAAGAGAATCGATGTACATAGGATCGAAAAGTTCCTCGATATCTTTGAAGAACAAGGCTCTGTCACTAAAAAGCTTTTCGAAACGCGGGTCGTTTCTTTCAACTGTCGGGTCATTGAAAATTGCAGCTTTTTGTTTTTTCAAGTCGTCGTATTCGTTCAAAAGATACGAAACAGCGCTGTAATAAGGCAACCACATTCCACTTGCATCCCTTATTTTTACGGATTCCAATGTTTTGAGGTTTGAAATCAAATTATCTTCAATTTCATCAATGTAGATTACCCAATAAATCGTATCATTTTTAAAACTGTTCGAAAATTTTTCAGGAATCCAGTTGATCAGCATCTGTCCGCCCGAATCCAAAGGAATAGAGATATCTTCTCGTTTTTCGTTTCCAGGGATAAGAGCGTTCTTGATTATCATCTTTTGCTTTTTTACTTCAATCGTTCTCGTGTCAAGAATTGAGAGAAGAGGTCCGAATGCAAGCTGCGGAATATAAGCATCATCATTTTTGTGCAAAAGCTCTATTCGGCGACGGCTTCCGTCCTTGTCGATAACGACGTTCGTGAAACCTGCGCCTTTTGCATGCTGCATCAGTTTGTATATTGAAGGTGAAAATCCTTTTTGAAGCGTGATTGATTTATAGTAGCGGTCGTTGAATTTTTCGACGTTATTATCCGGATCGTTTACGTTGTACTGAAGGATGTTTTTATAAATAAAATCCTTGTATTCATCATCAGTTTTTACGTGGATATCAGCAATACCAATCGTCAACCATGTATTTCCGAAATATCTGATTGATTTTCCGAAAATCTCGTCATTATCAACAATCAAGTCTCCTGCAACTGAATTATAAAGGTCTTCATAATTCGGAATCAAATAATCGTTGATAAGGTCATTTGAAATCGAAGTCGCCATACTTGCAGGAATCTGTCCACGCGAAATCGATGTTGAAAACTCATCGAAGAGTTCCGCCGTATTTTCAAGCGATGAATTGAATTTTTCCGGCAGATTATCAAGTGCCGTCATATCAACGCCCCTCTGAGAATCAGAAAGGTATTCGATATCAAATACAATAGTATCAACGCCAAATTCCCTCATTCGAACAAGACAATTAGCGACAATATCTCGTGTCCACGGCCAAGTACCGACTTCTTCAAGAGCATAGTCATCAATATTTGAAAGCATAATGTTAGGATTTTGAGAAGTCTTGGGTTTAATGTGAAGAAGGAAATCGTAACCTGAATATTCAATACGTTCAAAAACACGCAAAGAACCAAGTACACCCATTATTAAAACAATCAGGATTACAAGAAACACGTCAATGTAATCAACAAACTTAATTTTTTTCTTTGCCATAAAAAGAATTATATAAGTTGAATCAGTGGTTTTTCAAGCAAAAAATCCGCTCTATTATCCAGACTGAATTTGAGATTTACATTTTTGTTTTTCAGCAAGCTTTCCTGGAGCCTTTGGATAAGTTTTTCACATTCATCACGATATGATTGTACATAAGGAGCATGCTTTTTATTTGATTCTATAAGGCGAATGATGCGCGGCAATTCGTCCGAATCTATTTTGCTACAGATAAATCCGTAAAGTTCCAGAATTGCCAGGTTTTCACTCAAAGCACTGGCTGCAGCGAGAATGAAAGATTTTGCTTTCAAGAAATCGCCTTTTTCATAGAGGTCCCGAGCTTGCTGATAATAAGCCCATTCTTCGTCAAAATTTTCCCTAACAAAGCTAGCACAGTTCGTTTCCGCGATTTTTTCAATGCCATCCGTTTTGCAAACCTTTGCTTTCAGTCCTGTTCGAAGTTTTTTTATCCTTAGCCTTTTTATTTCGCAAATAACCTTTTCATGCACCATGTAGTTTTGAGATGCAAATTCAAGTTTTGCCACATTATTTACACGATTCTTCAAAATGTACACGGGATTTTTTTTATCGTTGATATAGAAAAAAATGTTCGAATCAGAAACATCAATTTTTAAAAAATAGATTGCCTTTCCCCTCGTTTTTGAAAGCCTCTGCCATGGCAAAAGAAAAGAAAAGTTTCTTTCTGAATTTTTTTCTGATATGCTACAAACGCAAAAACAATTCCTGTCCGAAACCATAAATCCTATTTTTTCAGATTTTTCATTGAAACTGAGCAAAAAACCAAAAGTACAAGTTGCAATCTTGAAGTTACTTTCATCAATAAAACTGTCCAGGACCAATTCCTTGTCATAAGACAAGTCAAATTCGGCAGAAACAGAGAATCCGTTTTTTGAAAAATCAATTCGAGAAAAATCTGTCTGAAATTCCCGGAATTGCATCTTTCTTTCTATGCATAAAATTGTTTTTGACATATTGCTTTTATGTTTTATTTTTTTCCCATTAAATACAGTATTGAAAAAAATTTTCTCTTAATTTTATCAGTTTTATTATTATTATTTCCAACTATTGCACAACAAAATTTTTTTGACAACTATGTCTACCAAGGATGGGACACTTTTGCCGGGATGAAGAGAACTACAGACACTGACTTAATTCAGACAAAAGATGGCTACCTGAATATCGGTACTTACGAAGGTTTGGTCAGAAGCACCTATCCTTGGGCTAGAGGAATCAACTAAAATGCAGTACAGGGTAACTTCTTGTAAGTCACCTTTTTTTTTGCTATAATCGGGATATGTTGTTAAAGAAACTTGAACAGATGTCTCAGCGATTTGCAGAAGTGGAAAAACAAATTGCAGATCCAGAACTTATCAAAGATCAGAAAAAATACAAAGATGTCATGCGAGAACATTCTCATCTTTCTTCAGTCATGGAAGCATACGAAGAATATAAAACCGTGCTTCAAGGAATTGAGGATGCGAAACTTTTAATAACAGAAGAAGATGATCACGAGATGAAAGAAATGGCTCGTGAAGAGCTCAAGGAACTCGAAGAAAAATTGCCTAAAATCGAAGGCGATATAAAAATGCTACTTATTCCGCCTGATCCGCTTGAAGAAAAAAACATCATCATGGAAATTCGCGGCGGAACTGGTGGGGACGAATCATCACTGTTTGCAGCAGATCTTTTCAAAATGTACACTCGATATGCCGATATGAAAGGCTGGAAATACGAAGTTATGGATGCCAGCGAAACAGAAGTTGGTGGTTACAAAGAAATCAGTTTTTCAATCAGCGGAAAATATGTTTACGGAAGCCTCAGATATGAAGGTGGAGTTCACCGAGTTCAGAGAGTTCCTGAAACAGAAAGCCAAGGCCGAGTTCATAC
>JAQYSN010000159.1 GCA_028725265.1 Spirochaetales bacterium
GTTGATTGTTGAAACTTTGGAAGAGGTTTTACCTGAAGTTTATAAAGGATGTGTCGTTTACATTGCAGGTCCTAGCCACGCAGAAGAAGTTGCAATGGGTAAATTGACAGGGCTTATTTCTGCCTGCCAGAACCCAAAAAATTCAATCAGATTTAGGGAACTTATTAAAGGCCCAGGTCTTATGGTTTATTCAAGTTTTGATGTTATTGGTGTACAGGTTTGTGCTGCTGCTAAAAACGTTGTTGCTGTAGTTTATGGCTGTCTTGATGCCATTGCTGAAAACTCAGATATTTTTGGGGACAACACCGAAAGTTTCCTTTTGGCAGCTGGCTTGAACGAAATCCAGACTCTTGGTTTTGCAATGGGGGCTACTCATGCAGAGACTTTTACTTCAATTTCTGGAGTAGGAGATCTTGATGTAACTTGCCGAAGTAAGTACGGACGAAACCGACGATTCGGACATGATATCATTAAAACTGACATTTTGTCTAAATTTTCATCCCTTGATGATTTGATTGCTCGAATTTCAGAAATTGGATACCTTCCAGAAGGTGCCGTTGCTTGTAAGTATATTCACGAAGTTGCCAAGGCAAAGAATCTCAAACTTCCGATTTGCGATGCACTTTATCGAACTTTGAATCGTGAAGTTCAGCCTGAGGATGTTTTGAAGGAGCTTTTGAAATAAACTATGCTTGAAAAAATCACTAATACTTTTTCTGATATTTTTAAGGCAATGAGCGGTAAGTCAAAGATTTCTGAAAAGAATATCGAGGATGCCGTTGAGCAGATAAAAATTGCTCTTCTTGAAGCTGATGTTAACCTTCGTGTCGTACGTCGTTTTGTGAATTCGACAATTGAGGAAGCAAAAGGTGAAAAAGTCCTGCGATCCGTTGATCCTGGACAGCAGTTCATTAAAATCGTTCATGATAAGCTTGTTGCTCTTTTGGGCGACGAAAAAAAGGACTTGCAGTTAAAAGGACCAGATACTCTTTCAATTATCTTGTTTGTAGGACTTCAGGGGGCTGGTAAAACGACTGCTGCTGCTAAACTTGCAAATAAACTTAAAAAAGACGGAAGGCGACCTTGTCTTGCTGCATGCGATCTTGTAAGACCTGCTGCCGTAGAACAGCTTTGTGTTCTTGGAAACAAAATTGACGTTCCTGTTTACAAGGAAGATACGAAGGATGCTGTAAAGGTTGCTAAAAATGCTGTAAGTTTTGCTAAGAAGGGCGGCTACAACACATTGATTGTCGATACTGCCGGTCGTCTTCAAATTGATGATCAGATGATGGCAGAAATCGCTGCTGTTAAAAAGGCCTTGAACCCAGATGAAATGATTCTTGTTGCCGATTCAATGACAGGTCAGAGTGCCGTAGATGTTGCAAAAGCTTTTGACGACGCGCTTGGGCTTACTGGCGTTATTTTGACAAAATTTGATTCAGATGCTCGTGGTGGTGCAGCGATTTCTTTGAAATCGGTAACTGGAAAGCCTATTCTGTACATCGGTACCGGTGAAAAAATTGACGACCTCGAAGTTTTCCATCCAGACAGAATTGCAAGCCGAATACTTGGCATGGGAGATGTTGTTTCGCTTGTCGAAAAGGCACAGGAGACAATTGATCAGGAAGAAGCTGAAAAACTTGCTAAAAAAATGGCAAGCAATGAATTCACTTTGCAAGATATGCTTGATCAGCTTCAGCGTGTCAAGAAAATGGGATCAATGGAAAGTCTCATGCAGATGATTCCAGGTCTTTCATCCCAGATGGCAAATCAGGATATTGATACAAGCGAATTGAAGTTGCAGGAAGCAATTATTCTTTCTATGACAAAAAAGGAAAGGGCAAATCATTTGATTATCGGTCCTAGCCGAAGAAAGCGAATTGCGAAAGGAAGCGGAACTTGTGTTGCAGATGTGAATCGTCTTTTGAAGCAGTTTGAAAAAACTCGTCTTATGATGAAAAAAATGAGTAAGAAGGGAAATCAGCAAAAAATGATGCAGATGATGGGCGGAATGCAAGGTGGCATGCCTAACGGATTCGGTGGGTTTTAAGCAAAAATAGCGAATTTTAAACAAATTTGTTAATTTATAAATGCGGAGAATGATATGAAAAAAATTATAAGCGGAAAAGTTCGTGAAGTTTATGATCTTGAAGATGGTCGAATGGTCATTGTTACGACAGACAGAATCAGTGCTTTTGACGTAATTCTTCCTACGATGATTACGGATAAGGGCAAGGTTTTGAATGCTCTTTCTAATTTTTGGTTTGGAATGACAGGAGATATTGTTAAGAACCACATGATTTCAAGTGATTTGAAAGATATGCCTGTAGAATTTCAAAAGCCAGAATACGAAGGAAGAACTATCCTTGTTAAGAAACTGAAGATGATTCCTTATGAAGTTATCGTTCGTGGCTATATGTTTGGTTCTATGTATGAAGCTTACAAAAAAGGAGAGGCTTTTCTCGGTCATAAGTTTGATAAAGAATATCAGCAGGCTGAAAAGTTGGCTTGCCCGATTGTAACTCCAAGTACAAAAGCTGCTGAGGGACATGACATTAACGTTACATTAGATTTTATGAAAAAGGATTTGGATGAAAAGTATCCTGGAAAGAACCTTGGCGAGAAAATAGAGAAAGTTGCTCTTGCAATCTACAATAAGTGTTATGAACATGCCTACAAAAATGGAATTATCATTGCTGATACTAAATTTGAATTCGGTCTTGATGAAAATGGCGAGCTTGTTTTGGGAGACGAAGTTTTGACACCAGATTCAAGCAGATTCTGGAACGCAGCAGAGTACAAGATTGGAACAAGTCCTGCAAGCTACGACAAACAGTTTGTTCGCGATTGGCTCAAGGCAAATAACTTGGCTGGAGATCCTAACATCAAGAGCATTCCTGAAGACATCGTAAAAAAGACTTCAGAACTTTATCACGAATGTCAGACAAAAATTTGTGGGAAATAAATTCTGGTAAATACTAGATACTATTTCTTGTTTATAATCTGGCGGAAGGCTACTTTTTGTGGTAAAGCATACAGGGTCTTCCGCCTGTTTCGTAGTTGATGTCGGCGATGATTTTTCCGCTATCAACCAAGTAATTCATGTAGTGGCGAACCGTAACGATAGAAAAACCGAGTCGTTCGGCTATAATTTCGCTACTATGCCATCCGTCTTGCTTTTCAAAGTAGCCTAGAATTGTCGAAAGAGTTTTTTCTTGTATTCCCTTTGGTAAATCTTTTTCTTTCGTGCTTTTTGAAGATGTTATAATTGAGTCAATGCAGTTTTGATCCAAAACTTTATTCTGCTTTAATGTAGAAACCTTTGAAGCAAATTTTTCCAAAGCAACCTGAAAGCGTTCGAATGCGAAGGGCTTTATCAGGTAATCG
>JAQYSN010000160.1 GCA_028725265.1 Spirochaetales bacterium
GATTATGTCTACATCCCGCTTGGAGGAAACCGCGTCCGTGCAGGACATCACATTTTTAATATATTGGCAACCTGGCTTTTGACAGGATTTTGGCACGGTGCAAGCTGGAACTTCGTTTTCTGGGGCTTGTTCTACGGAATCCTTCTATGCTTTGAAAAATACGTTTCGCTAAGATTCATCAACTCACTCAAGGATAAAAATCTCAGATTTTCGGCATGGTTTTTCAATTTTCTTCTCAGAATCTGCACACTAATTTTAGTTTACTTCGGATGGGTTTTGTTCCGTGCTGACGATATGATAACACTAGAACTTGTCCTCAAAAAAATGTTCTCCTCATCTGAAGCCCTGAATTTCCAAACTTTCATCTCTTACCTTATAGAAAATGCAGATTTGTGTTCAAAACTCGTATTCCTGATTCCTGCTATCATCTTCTCATTTCCTATCTATCCTGTCATTTTCAAGACGGCTCAAAAATATCAGGCTGTCTACATTTTAGAGTTGATTGTTGATTTTGCGATTTTAGTCTGCTCACTCGCTCTTTTGGTCGGTTCAACCTACAACCCGTTCATATACTTCAGGTTCTAAGTATAATAGCCTCAGGTACACACAGATGAAGGCTGATAGAAATGTAAAGTTTCCACAAAATACCTTATCCCCCTTTTCTTTGGTGTTTTATTCGTTGTAAACTTTATTCGCAATTTCGTGCCTCATGCACGACCGCTATTCGCAACGAAGTTTCAAGCGACGCGGAGTTTTTTAAGGAAAGGAAAAAATGATAATCAAAATCGTTTTACTTATTGTATTTTTCGCAATAATGATTGGAATCGGTGTTTATTCACGAAAAAATGCCTCCGATGTTAACGGCTTCGTCTTGGGCGGCCGAAGCGTCGGTCCTTGGCTTACGGCATTTGCCTACGGAACATCTTACTTCAGTGCAGTAATCTTTGTCGGTTATGCAGGTCAGTTCGGCTGGAGTTTCGGTGTCGCATCTACTTGGATTGGACTCGGCAACGCCTTTATCGGTAGCCTTCTTGCATGGGCAATTCTCGGCCGCCGCACGCGCGTTATGACACAGCATCTTGGCTCAAAAACGATGCCAGAATTTTTCGGTCAGCGCTATGACAGCAAGGGATTAAAAGTTGCTTCCTCGGCCATCACCTTTTTGTTTTTGATTCCGTATACGGCTTCCCTTTTCAACGGACTTTCGCGTCTTTTCAGGATGGCTTTCAACATTGACTATTCAATTTGCGTAATCGTAATGGCCGTCCTCACCGCAATTTATGTAATCGTTGGGGGCTACATGGCAACCGCACTCAACGACTTCATTCAGGGAATCGTAATGCTTATCGGGATTGTGGCTGTCATTCTCGCAGTCTTGGCAAAAAACGGCGGCTTTATGGAAAGCATTATGGCAATGAGCCAGATTGAATCTCCAATAGCACCGGAACTCAAAGGTGCATTCACCTCGTTCTTCGGTCCTGACCCACTTTACCTGCTAGTCGTAATTCTTCTTACTTCACTTGGAACCTGGGGACTTCCGCAGATGGTCGGAAAATTCTATGCCATCAAAAATGAAGAATCCGTTAAAAAAGGAACTTTGATTTCGACACTTTTCGCAATAGTCGTAGCCGGTGGCTGTTACTTCCTCGGAGGATTCGGACGACTTTTCACGACGCAAGAAATCGTTAGCAAAGAAGGTTTTGACTCTGTCGTTCCAACGATGCTTTCAGGACTTAGCGACGTTCTTATTGCCGTCGTTCTTATCCTGGTACTTTCAGCTTCTATGAGCACGCTTTCTTCCCTAGTCCTTACTTCAAGTTCAACCCTGACTTTGGACTTCATCAATTCTTTCAAGAAAAAACGAAGCGACAAGGCTGAAAAACACGACATGCTCGTAATGCGAATTTTTGTCGGTGTTTTCATCGTAATTTCTGCCGTGATTGCAATCGTTCAGGCAAAAAGCCGCGTAACCTTCATCGCTCAGCTGATGGGAATTTCCTGGGGCGCACTCTCAGGCTCCTTCCTTGCACCATTTTTGTACGGACTTTACTGGAAAAAAACGACAAAGGCTTCCGTCGTGACTTCATTCTGTTTCGGATGCACCGTAATGATTTGCCAGTTGTGCATTTCACTCGGTCTTTTCAAGCTTCCGGGTGCTTTCTTCGGCTTCATCTTCAAAAATTCACTGTATTCCGGAGTGTTCTGCATGCTCGCAAGCCTCGTTCTCGTTCCGCTTGTAAGCCTCGTTTCCCAGAAAACAAAACCTGCCGATGTGGATAGCAAATTCGCCTGCTACAACCAGAAAGTTCAGGTTACCGTAAGAGAAAGTTTACAGGAAGAAGAATAAACTGCACAAAAATAAAGCGCGTCTGTCAAACGACAAGCTCTCTTTTTTATTAGCCACAGATTAGCGATGATTCACGCTGATAAAAAACATCTGTTTTCATCTGAGTATATCTGTGGCTAAACTCCTCAGAATGAACCTGCTACAGCTACTGCACAAGCAACGGTACAAGTCGCAACCTTCGGTTGCTTCACGAGTTTTCACTTGCTCGCTAGAGGGCTCGCATTTTGCTAACGCAAATCGTAAAACTCGCCACGGCTGCCCAGTAGCATGCAAAAAAAAATGCACTCAGAAAAACTGAGTGCATTTTTCAGTTAATAGCTTATGTTAGAATGAACCAGCAACAGCAACGGCACATGCTACAGTGCAAGTCGCAACCTTCGGTTGCTTCACGAGTTTCCGCTAAAGCGAAAACTCGCCACGGTTGCCCCGTTGCAACAACTGTCTAAGCGATAGTTCTAAGAATTAAAAACTACCTGCTACAGCTACTGCACAAGCAACGGTACAACCTACCATAGGATTGTTACCCATTCCCATGAAGCCCATCATTTCAACGTGAGCTGGAACCGAAGAACTTCCTGCGAACTGAGCATCTGAGTGCATTCGACCCAAAGTATCAGTAAATCCGTAAGAAGCTGGACCTGCAGCCATGTTGTCTGGATGCAATGTTCGACC
>JAQYSN010000161.1 GCA_028725265.1 Spirochaetales bacterium
ATAAACATATTGAAACAGACTGATTTTTCTGAGTTTACAAAGGCAAAGAATCTGTCTATTTCTGGAAAGCAAATGCTTTGCGATAAACACGAAGGATGCCTTGAAAAAGTTGTAAAAAATGTATAATGCGGAAGCCCTGGAGAAACAGCAGACTGCTATAGACAATTAGAAACTCTTGAAAAATGTTTCAAAGCCTATGCGAATGCAATTGCGGATATCTGATTATGTTGATGTTGTGTTGTAATTTCTCAAGATGGGGTGCATCAGAAACTATGGCATTAATACAGATTTTTCTCTCTGTTATCTCCTGTTTTATCGCAGTATATATTCCCAAAAAAATTGCATGGGAACAGCGGTATTCTCAGCTTCTTGCAGAATACCGCGGGCATGACTATGCAGCCGCTGTTATGGCTCTTACGATGTTTTTCAATAAGAATTGCAAAAACGATGTAAATTCAATTGAAAAAGAGTACATAAAAATCTATAAAGCGCAGTTTAAATATCAGTTTGGTCTTGGTGAAAAACCTTTAACAAGCGTTCAAAACGACCAGAATCTTCATTTTCAACGACGATTGCTAAATCAGTTTTATTGGGATTTGGATTTGTGTGCAAGGTCGCTTTATATTGGAAAGAAACGCATCCAGAAAGATTTTACTTCAAAAGAAGCGAATATGCTGAAAGTTCTTTACTATATGAACATCGCTGCTGAATCGGATGAAATTTTTATGGATATTTCTACTGATGATCGCCTTCCACCGAACCCAAAAAGTACTAATGTCCGCATCAAGGATATCTACGAAATCCTAAAAGATTCAAAATCCTATGTGCAGTAAGGAAACTGCAAAACTATCGAATAAATTTTCTTGCACCCGTCTTTTTATGTGCTATCTCCTCTGGAATAAAATCACAGTCGAAATTCCGTGAAGCAACGCATACCCCTCGCAGGGAGAAAAATACAAAAAACTCATTGACATCTTAATTTATATGGGATAATCTTAAATAGGACTTTGGATTATCCTATGAAAATAATCAACAGACACGCAAGCAAAACAATAGAAAGACTCTCGAATTCTTATCCTGCGATTTTGGTAACAGGTGCAAGACAAACTGGGAAAACTACGATTTTAAAGAATTATACTGATGAGAAAAACATATCATATTTATCTTTTGATGATCCGATTGAAGAAAATTCTGCAAAATCCGATCCAAATACGTTTATTGCACTACATCCCAATCCTATTATGCTTGATGAAATTCAATATGTCCCGGAATTATTCAGATATATAAAAATTGAAATTGATAAAAATCGAAAAAATGGAATGTTTTATTTAACTGGTAGTCAGCAATTCTCGCTGGTAGAAAGCAGTAGCGAAACTCTTGCTGGAAGAATTGGAATCGTTCAACTCTATCCGCTTTCCGCTCGTGAAAAAAGAGGCGATGATTTTTCTGAAAGTTTTATTCCAACAAAAGATTTTATATTAAGACGCAATAATGAATTCTCTAATACCGAGAACTCAATAAACAACACATGGAAGAATATTTTTGAAGGCGGATATCCTGAAGTTGTAAAAGGAAATGTTTTACCGAATGATTTTTATGCAAGTTACTTAAAAACTTATATCGAACGGGATATTCGAAAATTGACGCAAGTTGCCGATGAAATGCAGTTTTTGCAATTTATAACTGTTGCCGCATCTCGAACCGCTCAACTTGTAAATTATGGGGATATGGCGCGTGACTGTGGTATAAGTGAGGTAACTGCAAAAAAATGGCTATCGCTTTTGGTAAATTCAGGGCTTGTGTATCTTTTAAGGCCATATTCATCAAATGTTGAAAAACGTGTTGTAAAAACACCTAAACTCTATTTTATGGATACAGGACTTGCCGCTTTTCTTACTCGCTGGACTAATCCTGATGTGATGTGCAATGGTGCAATGGCTGGGGCTTTTTTTGAAACTTATGTTATTAGTGAAATTATAAAGTCTTTTGCCAATAATGGCCAAGATGCTCCAATTTATTTTTATAGAGATAAAGATAAAATAGAGATAGACTTATTGATAGAAATTGATAATACGCTTTATCCAGTCGAGATAAAAAAGACGGCTTCTCCAAATTCAGATGATGCAAGAAATTTTTTCATCACCGATCGAATCAAAAATGTCCAAATAGGGCAAAATGTGATAATTTGCAATACCGATAAGGTCGTTTCCATAAAAAAGGGCGATATTACTGCTCTTGCAATCCCTGTTGGATTAGTTTAAAGATGTTAATGAAAAAAAACAGCCACCTCGCTTTGAGGTGGCTATCTGTGTGGAGTTTTGCGATAGCAAAATCTCCAAGAGTTCGCGTTAGCGAACGGCTTTATTGGGCGCTCGCCCAATCGAATGTGTCAACATTCGATTGGTACTTTAAATCTATTTGACTATTTCATTAATCTGTTCTTCTGTCATATTCAGCGATTTAGCAATGATTTCGACTGAAACTCCATTTGCATAGAGATTCTTTGCGGCTTGAAGTGTTGCTTCATGTGCACCTTGAGCGGCGCGTTCATCACCATATTCTTCAATAATCTGACACATGTTCTGTACCCCCTTCTCGTCCTGCTTGTGGAATCTTACTCGTTTTGCAAGTTCATCGTAATACATTTCATCGGCGTTCGACGTGGAAAAATCGTGCATCAACTTGCCGAGAGGGTTATCGCCCCTATAATCGCCATTGATGTACATTATATTGCAATCGTCGTCAAAAGGCAAATAGTTGCCGTCCGCGTCCTTAACATTCAGAATTTTGTTCACGAAATAAATCGGCAAGCCCTCTCCGAATAAATCATGTTCCAAAATGAAGATGATATACAGATTCGGAAGCTCCTCGAAATCTTTATTTTTTTTCAGTGTATGACTATCTAACATGGTCGTTCGCTTACGCGAACACCGAGTTTCCGCATTTGCGAAAACTCGCAAAACTGTCCGCCAGGGATGGCGGTTCTAAAGATTCTTCAAGATTAATCTGCACGAATTTGGAAAATTCGTGGTTTCAAAAATTA
>JAQYSN010000162.1 GCA_028725265.1 Spirochaetales bacterium
CTCCCATAAAAAGTCAATGCGGAAATTTCAATTTCAACATCGACTTTTTAGCGCACATTCGCAATGAAATGAGAATGTGCAATATATAAGGCAGTTTGCAACGCAAACTGGCAAGATAAAAACTGACGCTATTTTAGGAAGTTTTTATCTTACACTCCTCTACTTTTTTTTGGGTGAAGCTTGGTGCAAAGTCAGTCTTCACCTTTTTTTTATTATATGCTAGATTTCAGTCATGACGTTGAATTTGATTTTGACAATTGCAGGTGGCGTGCTTTTGATAGTAGGCCTTGTCGGATGTGTTGTGCCTGTAATTCCTGGTGCACCGTTGAGTTGGGCGGGGCTGCTTTTGGCCTTTTTTTCTGATTACTCAAAATGTTCGATTCCTGTTTTGGTTATCACAGGTATCATTGCCTTTACGGTTTCAATCCTCGATAATTTTTTCCCGACATTGATGACAAAAAAATGCGGTGGTTCCAAGGCTGGAACAAGGGGCTCTACGATTGGCCTTGTAGTCGGAATGTTTGTTGGACCTCTTGGAATTATTGCAGGTCCGTTTTTGGGAGCCTATATCGGGGAGCTTTATCATGACAGGTCCGATAAACAGCGTGCTTTGAAGGCTGCTAAGGGTGCATTTAAAGGGTTCCTTTTGGGAACGGGCATAAAGATGATTTCAAGTATAATTTGCATCTGGGTTTATATAATTGCAATAATCAAATGCGTCGCTTCTTCAAAAGGCGTGGAAGTGGCTGTATAAATTTTTTTACTGATGTGTTATAATTAATCTATGTACGAGTACCATATTGAAGGCGGATTTCCGATAAAGGGAACTATAAAAGCTAGCGGAAACAAAAATGCTGCATTACCATGTATTGCAGCGTGCATAATGACAAAGGAGAAGGTGATTCTCCGAAACATCCCTGATATTGAGGATACGGGCGTAATGATGCGCATCCTTGAAAGTTTGGGCGTTTCTGTAAAAAACATCGGCGAAAATGCCTGGGAATTTTGTGCAGCAGATATAACTTCCTATGAAATTCCAGCCGATCTTGCTAAAAAAATCCGTGCTTCGATTTTGTTTGCCGGTCCACTTTTGGCTCGTCTTGGCAAGGCAAATCTTGCAAGTCCGGGCGGTGACGTAATAGGCCGCCGCCGAATCGATACTCATCTTTTGGTTTTAACTGAACTTGGCGCTAGAATTTCTACGGACGGAAATCTCTCTTTTTCAGCAAATAAGCTTGTTGGCGATGACATCTTTTTGGATGAGGCTAGCGTAACGGCTACGGAAAATGCTGTTATGGCGGCGGCCCTCGCTGAAGGAACGACGATTTTAACGAATACGGCTAGCGAACCTCACGTGCGTGACCTTTGCAACTTTTTGAATGCTATGGGTGCTGATATCCAGGGTGTTGGTTCGAATATTTTGACGATTAATGGAGTCAAGGAACTTCACGGTGCAGATTTTACGATTGGCCCTGATTATATGGAAATTGGTTCGTTTATCGGACTTGCGGCTGCAACTCACGGTTCCATCAAGATTACTGGGGTAGAACAGCGCGATATGCGTTGCATAAGACTTGGTTTTGCGCGTTTGGGAATTACTTGGAAGACAGAAGGTGATGCTATCATCGTAGGAAGCGAACAGTCTATGCAGATTACGCCTGATCTTGGCGGTATGATTCCTAAGATTGATGATGCTCCATGGCCGGGATTTCCACCTGATTTAACATCAATTATGACCGTAGTGGCAACTCAGGTGAATGGTACGGTAATGATTCACGAAAAAATGTTTGAGAGCAGAATGTTCTTTGTAGATAAGCTTATCGGAATGGGAGCTAGAATCGTTTTGTGCGATCCTCATAGAGCTGTCGTTTCAGGACCTTGTTCCTTGCATGGAACGGAGCTTGTTTCTCCAGATGTTAGGGCTGGTATGGCTATGGTTATAGCCGCAATGAGTGCACGTGGAGAAAGTACAATCAAAAATGTCTATCAGGTTGAACGCGGATATGAGCATCTTACTGAAAAACTCCAGTCTTTAGGTGCCCACATTGAGCGAGTCAGCGTTTGATAAACTATTTGTTTTACTGCTTTACAGAAACAAATCTGATGGCAATTGCAACAGTTGCTATCAGAAGAAGTGCCAATGCTACGAAAATTGAATAAAGTCCAAGCTTGCTTACCAAGGCATAGAATACAAGACCGATGAAGTAGAGCAGGACCCTAAGCAAAAAGTAAGAGAAAATCACAAAAAATGGGAATATAAAAACCCAGGAAAATTTGAATGAGTCGCTTGTGAAAAGCCTCGTATGCCATGCAATTATTCCGCAGAAAATAAAGCAGATAAATAGAATCAAAGGGTACATCGTGCGGTTCAGCAAAGCATAGATTATGATTTCTTGTGGATAGCCAAAACTGTTTGAATTCTGTGAAAAGTGAATCAGCGGCAAAATATTCATTCTGTTGATTCCATTCGAAACATCACAAAGCGTATTGAATTGTTCAAGACTTACCGGAACTATGTAGAAATTTGTGAAATCCGTTTTTTCTGCAGGATTTTTAATTTCCTTTCCGTTGTCATCATAAAAAGTGTATTTAGGTTCGATGTAGATAGATTTGTCCATGCGGTCAACTGATTTAAGGAAGATGCACGGAACTAGTTTTGTCTTATAATTCTGAGTTACGAGATCTATTATTGGCTTACTTAGACTTTCCAATGGCTGTGAAACTAATTTAGCATAAGGTACGGAAATTTTTCGAACAAGATTTCCTTTCTCATTAAAGGTCGCTACGGAAAATTGCCTTAGGTACATAATCATGTTTTCTGTTGATTTGACTGTGGTAACGCCTTCGATTGCAATGATATCTTTTCCGTTATTTTCATTTTTTACGGTAAACAAGACGTGGTTGTACTGTTCAAATTCCTGAAGGTTATCGGTTTCGTCTATGAAAAAGCAGACTGATGAAAGTTTTTCTTTTGCTTGAGCGTAGTATTTTTGGATATCGTAGTCGCGCGGATAACGTTCTTTCAAATCTGAAAAGTCATAGTAGGCTTTTGAATAATCTCCCGAAGCCAAAGCATTGTAAGCTTCCTTTTTTTCGGCAAAAACGCTTGCCGAGACGTCATCGTAAAATGACTTTGTTTCTGAAAGTTTGCTCCAGGATTCAAGAGCTATCTTCATTGCGAGAGTTTTGTTCGATTCATTTGACGCACAAAGTTCGTAAGCCTGGTTTGCGTAATAGTGGGCATTGATATAATCTTCATTATCGAAACATTCTTGTGCTTTTTGTATAAGTTTAGTTGCACTAAGCCGATTTCCGCTTGAGAAAGTCCCGTTGTTTTTTTCTTCTGTAGGTTTTGCATTGAAAACATTTTGTTTTTCAGCAAGTTCCGTTTCGATTTTAAGGTTGAGTTCAAAAACTTCCTGATGTTTGCTGTTGATATCCAGCGCAGATTTTATATAGAACGAGGCTAGATTATAATCTTGCTTATCGTATGCTTCTTGGGCAAGTAAGAGATATTTTCGTAAATCTTGAGATTTTTCGACTAATTTTACCTGGCGAGTCTCAATCAGTGGAGTGCCGATTTCTTTTGCTATAAAACAAAGCACTGTAGAACAAAGCGAAACTAAGACGATTTGTTTGAGATAGATTCCGAATCTTTGAGAAAAACGCTCTTTTTTTACGATGTGAGCCCTTCCGAAAGCGAAGGAGTATCCGATTGTGATTCCGGCAAAAAAAGTTGCAGGAAGAAAATCGAAGAACCACGTCATTCCAGTCATAAATTTATAAGCGGCCGGCGTCGAAAGCTCTAGTTCCGGGGCGTCAAATATAAAAAAGCACAGTCCTGAAAAAATTGCAAAACAAGATGCGATGCCAATTCCGAGAACAAAAAGAACGCGTTTTAAGATGGTCATTCTTCCGTTACCTCCTTGTTTGCATCAGCATTTGTGAAAGCCTTAACTAGACCGACCGTCAGGTTTATTATGAAAATAATCGAGTTGATTATAATCTGCAAAAAGCGTCTGTCTGAAAGAAATTCGACGTTTCGCTCTATAAAAAAGGCCATGATTTTGGTAGCCAATGGCGAAATGAAAAGCTGAGTGTTAATAATGCAAATAAAAATGAAAGCCGTTGCGATGAATGTTCCGTTGCAAAGCCTCCATTTTGTAGTTTCTGCCAATCCGTAAATCGACTGAATTGCGAGTGCCAATGAAATGACAGCGATAAGGTAAAGTCCTCTGCCTTTATAAGAATAAGGAGCGATTTCCAAAAACGTTTTGATAACCTTGAGAACCTGGCTTACGGCACCTTTTGGAGCTAGATGCTCGAAAAGGATAGGATCTGCTATAAAACTGATTTCTTTTTCTTTTGGAAAAATTTCATCTAAATCTTTTCCAGAAAATTCTGTTATGATTCCATGTTTTATGAAAACTCCACTAGCTTTTTTGTTGTCGTCGATTTTTTCGATGTAACAAATTTGATCACCAGTTTCTCGGAAAAAGTTTGGACTGACAGTTTGCGTTTCTGCGTTTTTAAAATCAGGAAATTTTTCATTTAATTTGTTCGTGAACGCAAAGGATGATGGAATTAAAAGAGCCCAAATCAAAACTGAAATCAGGCAGTGAATCAAAAAGTTTATGCCTCTGTTCGATTCGTGTCTGACAGTATAGAAAATCATATACATTGAAGCTGCGAGTGCTGCTACAGGTATCGAATAGGAAATTCCATAGAGAAAGGATATCGCATTGAAAAAATTGATTTTTGTACCAATCGACACTTTAAGGCTCTCGGTACAAATCATATAACCTGTTGCACTGAATATAGTTACTATTATGAATGCAGAAATAAAAACAACAGGCAGTAGAAGAGATTTTTTCATTAATCAGATCATCCTAAGGATACAGTTCCTTGGGAATTGATTGCAAGAATGGATTTACATTCTGAACATCTGAATCGACCTGGCTTTGTTGCTTTCAGTTTTTTTGAACAAACCGGACATGTAAAGATTTTTGGGAAGATAGAAGCTTCTTCTGGTTTATCGTTATTGCTAAAGAAACTGACAGCGTCTTCAATTGTATCTTTGATATTGAAAAACTGTGAGAATCCTAGAAGTTGGAAAACTTCATATACTTTTGGCTGGATTTCAAGAAGAATGATGTCTCCGCCTTTTGGTTTTACCATTTTTAAAAATGCCGTAAACGAACCGATACCTGTTGATGAAACATAGTTCAAGGCCATACAGTTGAATACGATATTGATAAAACCTGATTCAACAACTTTTGAAATCCGTTTCTGGAAAAAGCTTGAGTTATAAGTATCAATATACCCATTCAAATATAAAATAATACCATTAGGAACGGTCGGAATCTTTTCCAACATTATCTTGAGACTGTCATCTTTTTCGTCATCAAAACCTGGTACGATAGAATTGTTTGTTGCCATAGTATCCTCAGTAATTTCTATAATTATATATCACTAAATAAGCAAGTGTCAAATTTTTTAGACGGGTCTTTCCCAGTTGCCGGGTCTTTCCCAGTTTTTATCAAACCGCAAAAGTTCTCCGTTAAAAATTCTTTGAGATATAATATTTTCGGCATATTCTGCAATTTCTTTAGTGCTTATCATAGATTTGCCGTTTAAAAGACTTATATAGTGTTTTTCCTGTTCTTCGCTTACGTATTCGGTTTTTACGAATCCTGGAAGAATAGCGTTGCATCGTATGCCGTATTCGGCATAATTGCTTGCCACCGATTTTACCAGCGAGCCGACGGCGATTTTTGCAGCTCCATAGGCAGCATTTGTCTTGAAGGCTGTGATTGTGTCGGTAGCAGTTCCTCCGAATAGCAGGATGTCGCCATATTTTTGCTCAATCATATGAGGAAGAGCTAGACTTACCAAAATACCTGGAAGTGCAAAATCCAAGTTTGCAGTTGAAGTCCAGTCCGAAACGGTCATCTTGTGGAGTGGTTTTTGCAGAAAAGGTCCGTAGCATACAATCAAGCGGTCGCAGGTTTTTATATTTAAGAGAAGCGTGTCGAAATCTGTGTTGATTTCTTTTGATGAAGTTGATGAATCGGCGAGTGCAAAATCCTTTAGGTCTGCTGAAAATTCGTATTGAACTAGAATTTTTTTCGAATCCAAATCATGAGAGCGTAATTGTAAAAATTCGGCTAACTTTTCTTGCGAACGTCCCTGGAGAACAAAAATATCAGTTTTATCAGCATGATTTATCAGTTGAGTTGAAATTGCCTTTCCGATTCCACCGCTTGCACCAATGATTACAGTTTTCATTTTGAATCTCCGGTTGAAATTTCTTCAGAGCCTATTATAGTCTATTTTGTGTGTTCATGCTATTATTGTCATGGATATTTATGGCAACTGCATGAAATAAGGTTGCAAAAACGCAGCCGTATGGCTTGAGAATCGCGAACAATCTGTAGTTGGAAAAAAAATGAATGGAAACAATATTTGCATAATTCTTTGTCATCCTGATGAGAGCCGCAATGTAGGTTCGGTTTGTCGCGCGATGGCGAATAATGATATTTTGGATTTACGAATAGTTGGCAAAAAAGAAGATTACGATGAAAATCAGGTTTTGACTTTGGCGCACGCAGAACCTGCTGTTGAAATATGGAAGAATGTTAAATTTTTCGGTTCGCTGAAAGATGCTTCGCAAGACTGTGCCGTAGTTGCAGGAACTACAAGACGCCGGGGAAAAAAGCGTAAGGATTTTCTGATGTTTCCGGAAGAGTTTGCAGAAAACGTTTCTAGAATTGCAAGTTCGGATGAATCTCCTTCTAAAATCGCCATGGTTTTCGGAAATGAACGAACAGGATTGAGCGACGAGGAACTTTGCGATTGCACGTTAGGGATTAACATCCCTTCAAGTGAAAATTTTGGAAGCCTCAATCTGAGTCACGCCGTTCAGGTTATGTGCTATACGGTTTTTAGAAAGTTCAGCAAGTATACGGAAGGATATGTGCCTGTTTCTACTAAGCGCCTTGATAAGACTGTAAATTGCATCGCAGATAATCTTCAGAAAATCGGATTTTTCAAAGTGACTGGCCGTGATGATATGGAAATTTTTTGGCGAGGAATTTTAAGTCGCGCAAGTCTTAGCGAGGGTGAAGCACAGTATCTGGAAAAGATTTTTACGAAGGCTTCTGGTCTTGCACAAAAAAAATAGATGCCGTCGGATTTTATCAGCGCCTTTGCAAAGCTCGTCGAGGTCGCAGTTTATAAAGTATCACTTTTGTTCATTATTGAAAATATATTGTCTCTGCGATAAAATCATCTTATGGAAAACACAAAAAGAACAGTTACTTGTGGCGATTTGCGCAAGGCTGATGACGGAAAAACAGTTGTTTTGAATGGTTGGATTCACCGTATCCGAGAGCACGGCGGAATTAGCTTTATCAATTTGCGAGACCGATATGGAATCACACAGGTTGTTGTAGATTCTGATTCTCCGGCAAATCTTGCAGAACTTGCAAAAGATTTGCATATGGAATATGTCGTTGCAATTGAAGGCGTTGTTAGAGCTCGACCAGACAACATGATTAATCCTGATATGATTACTGGTGAAATCGAAGTTGTTGCAAAAGATATAAAGGTTTTGGGAAAATCAGAGACACTCCCTTTCATGATTGATGAAGTTCAAAAAGACGGAACTCCTGTCATTCCTAATGAAGATTTAAGACTTAAATACAGATATTTGGATTTGCGACGCGAACAGATGAAAAACAACATCGTTTTGCGATCGAAAGTTACTTTTGCAACCCGTGAATATCTTACGAGCAAAGGCTTTTTGGAAATCGAAACTCCGACTTTTATCAAGTCTACGCCGGAGGGAGCCCGCGACTACCTCGTACCATCCAGAGTTCATCCTGGAAAATTCTATTCTTTGCCACAGAGTCCTCAACTTTACAAGCAGCTTTTGATGGTTTCTGGATTCGACAAGTATTTCCAGATTGCACGATGCTATCGAGATGAAGATGCTCGAGGCGATCGTCAGCCTGAATTCACACAGATTGATATGGAAATGTCTTTCACCAACCGCGAGGAAGTTTTGGAAACTACCGAAGGCATGATGGGTTACATTTTTGAAAAAACTTTGGGTAAAAAACTTCCTGCACATTTTGATCGCTTGGCTTGGGACGATGCTTTTGATTTTTACGGAAGCGATAAACCAGATTTGAGATTTGACCTTAAGATGCAGGATGCTGATTTTATGGCAGGTTTGAGCGATTTTGCGGCTTTCAAGGCAGGCGCATCTAATTGCGGACGAAATATCCCGCGTCACGAAAGAACGGCTCTTAAGGCTTTGGTCGTAAAAAATGTTGCCGACCAGTACAGCCGCAAGAAAATCGAAGAACTTGAAGGAGTTGCTAAAAAGTATAAGGCCAAAGGTCTTGCGTGGATGAAGGTTAATGCTGAAGGAAACTTTGAAGGTGGAATCAGCAAGTTTTATAGCGGACACGAAGCTGAAATTTGCTCAAAATTGGGCGCTTCTAAAAATGACCTTTTGCTTTTCGTAAGTGACGAAGACTGGCAGACCGCTTGTACGGCCCTTGGAGCTGTAAGAAAGCAGCTTGGAAAAGACTTGAACCTCTATAATCCAGAAGATGAATTTCATTTTGCTTGGATTATCGATTTTCCGTATTTTGCATGGAATGCTGATGAAAATCATTGGGAAACAGAACATCATATGTTCACTCTTCCGCAGGAAAAATACTGGCCGACTTTGGAAAGCAATCCGGGAGAAGTTAAAGGCGACCTTTACGACCTGGTTCTTAACGGCTATGAATTGGCTTCTGGTTCAATGCGTATCCACGATCCTGAACTTCAGCAGCGAATTTTCAAAATTGTTGGCTACAGTCAGGAGCGGGCTGAAAAAGCATTCGGATTTTTGGTACAGGCTTTCAAATATGGAGCTCCACCTCACGGAGGAATTGCGCCAGGTTTGGATCGACTTGTAATGTTGATGTGTCACGAAGAGTCAATTCACGAAGTCATCGCGTTCCCTAAGAACAATCTTGCTGCAAGTCCGATGGACGAGTGCCCAAGCTTCGTAGATGAACAGATGATAAAAGATTTGCACATAGCAATAACAGAGCGCGAAGAAGAATAGTATTCTTTTAGGGAAGAGTGGAGCGTGCCTTGACCAGGCATACGAACAGTTGATAAAAGATTTGTACATTCAGATTACAGAGCGAGAGGAAGAATAATGAACGATGTTAAAAATATAATGATTGTTGGCGTAGGTGGACAGGGAGCTTTGCTTGCTTCAAAGACTTTGGGTCAGGTTCTGCTTGATGCAGGTTTTGATGTGAAGGTAAGTGAAGTTCACGGAATGAGTCAGCGTGGTGGTTCAGTTGTAACTTACGTACGCTACGGCGAAAAAGTTTATTCCCCGATTGTTGACAAGGGAGAAGCTGATTTCATCGTTTCCTTTGAACTTTTGGAAGCTGCCCGTTATACGGAATGGCTGAAAAAAGACGGTCAGATTGTAGTTAACACCCAGAAAATCGATCCGATGCCGGTAATCACAGGAAATGCAGAGTATCCGGAAGATTTGGTCGGAAAGATGACATCGGCAGGTCTTAAGGTGGATGCTATCGATTGTCTTTCGCTTGCAGAACAGGCCGGAAGTGCAAAATCTGTCAACATCGTTTTGATGGGGCGACTTTCTCGCTATATGGATTTTTCCGTTGATGCCTGGATGGCCGCTATCGAAAAACTTGTAAAACCACAGTTTTTGGAAATGAACAAAAAAGCCTTCATGCTCGGACGTGGAGAAAACTAAAACAAAGGGGTTGCGAATGGAAGGAGATAAATCTGGAAAAAAACTTTATCGCTCAAGCAACCAGATGATTTCTGGCGTCTGTGCTGGAATTGCGGAGTATTTTTCTATTGATCCAACTATTGTCAGAATAATTTGGGCTTTTTTTTCACTATTTAGTGCAGGTTTCCCTGGAATTTTGCTTTACATCATTTGTGCAATCGTGATTCCGTCGCGTGATGGTAAAAACACATCAGGTTCAGAGCCGACAGACGAAGAATTACGAAATGCCAAAGATGCTAAAATTGAAGACTAGGTAGTTTTTATTTTACCCTTAAACTTCTGAGGTAGGTTTTCTGCTCAGGTGTAATCCTAAAACTTTCTATTGCTTTTTGGATCGTCTTATTGTGTGTCCAAATGTCCAAACGTTTTTCCTGAATGACAGTGATTGTGCTTTCATATTGTTTTGCAAGGGATGTCGCGAAATACCAGGCTCTCATCATATTGATGTAATATTCAGATGATTCGACTTTGGCGACCATTTCCAAATACTCAGGTTTGAAATCTTCGTTCAGAAAATGTTGCATCAGTAGTTTTATTGCAAATCTAATTGTATAGGTGTAATTCGAGTTAATCCATTTGTTGATGTAGGGCAAAAGTTTACTGCGATTTTTCTTGAAAATTGCGGGACAAAGCTGGTCGCAAGTTGCCCAGTTATCAATATAGGGCAGAAAATTTTCCAGATAATCGATGCACTTGTCGAAATCCTTTTCATCAGAAATTATGAAAGCTTGAAGTTGGTTTTCTTCAAAATATCTGTGGGGAACATTAGATAAAAAATCATTTCGTAATATTTCGTTGCCTTTTGAAATGTCTTTGGCAAGTGTTTTTAATTCAGGTGTTTTTACCCCGATAATCGATTCGGGATTAATCGTAGGAATTAGTTTTGACTGAAAGTTTCTATATTTTTCATCTTGCAATTCAAATAGTTTTTGAATGATTTCGTTTTCTTTCATATCGAATTTAGGTATAGCACAAAAAATACACCCTTTACAACCTGAAGGCTCAGTGATAAAATTAAATCATGTTGAAAATGACAGGCTTGCTGAAAAGCCGATTTTTTTCCTTTACATTCTTTTTCGCCTAAGGGCGAACTTCTCTAATCTTTTGTGTAATGAGCACCCGATGCCGTACACGGTAACCTGTTTTTTATAAATCCAAAAAATCAAAGATGTGTTGATGCGATGCTGTTTTTATATGGTATTGTTGTTCTCACATAAAACGAGGAGAAAATGAAATTAAAATATTATCAGGCAGAAAAAGAGTGCATGCCTTTGGAGGAACTTAGAAAACTTCAGGGCGAAAGGCTGGCGGCTAATTTCCGTCATGTATATGAAAATGTCGAATATTACCGAAAAAGATGCCAGGAAGCAGGCGTAACGCCAGACGACATTAAGGGCTTGGACGATCTTGATAAAATTCCTTTCACTTGCAAGGACGATTTGCGCCAAACTTATCCGTACGGACTTTTTGCTGTTCCGATGAGTCAGGTTGTCAGAATCCACGCATCGAGCGGAACGACAGGAAAACAGATTGTCGTAGGCTACACGAAAGACGATTTGGAAATCTGGAACGACTGCTGTGCCCGTCAGCTTGTGGCAATCGGTTGCGATGAGAACGATATCGTGCACAATGCATACGGCTATGGACTTTTCACAGGTGGTTTCGGTATTCATGGTGGTGCAACGAAACTTGGTTGTCAGGTTATCCCGATTTCAAGCGGAAACACACAGCGACAAATTACATTCTTCCAGGATTTGAAATCTACGGTTTTGTGCTGCACGCCTAGCTATGCCGCTTACCTTGGAGAAACCCTCAAGGAAATGGGCTTGACTCCTGACGACATTCACCTGAAAGCAGGAATTTTCGGGGCAGAACCTTGGACTGAGGAAATGCGCCGTGATATAGAAAAATCTTTGGGAATCAAGGCTTACGACATCTACGGCCTTACCGAAGTTATGGGACCTGGTGTTGCCTACGAGTGCAGCGAACAGCAGGGAATGCATGTTAACGAAGACCACTTTATCATCGAAACGATTGATCCGGAAACAGGAAAACGACTTCCGGACGGTGAAAAGGGCGAACTGGTTTTCACGGCGATTACAAAACAGGCTTTCCCACTGATGCGCTTTAGAACAAAGGATATCGGTGTGCTTAACCGTGCCCCTTGTAGTTGCGGAAGAACTTTCGTAAGGATGAGTAAGCCGATGGGAAGAACGGACGATATGCTTATCATTCGAGGTGTCAATGTATTCCCAAGCCAGATTGAAGGAGTTTTGCTTCAGAACGGATATCCGCCAAACTACCAGATTATCGTTGGCCGCGTAAACAACACGGATACTTTCGAAATCAAGGTTGAAATGACGGCAGACAAGTTCAGCGACGTTATTGCTGAAATCAACAAGCTGGAAAAACAGCTGGAAAACGAGCTTCTTAGCGTTTTGCAGATTAAGGCAAAAGTTACGCTGGTTGCTCCAAAGAGTATCGCTCGTTCGGAAGGAAAGGCAAAACGCGTAATCGATACACGAAATCTTCACGATTGATACGGGGTGTTGCGGGGTGCGCTAGAAACTGTGTCCTTACGGACTTGTTGCGAGCACTCCGCAGAGGGGGTAGGTCGTTCGCCAAAGGCGAATTTATCGAGTTTTCTACGAAAACTCGCGGCGAGGGGGGATTCGCAACGAGCACGAAAGTGCGAAGTTTCAAGCGAGACTTCCCTCACAATAGGAGGAAGAAAAAATGACGATAACACAGATTTCAATTTTTATTGAGAATAGAAAAAATGCACTTTCGGAACTTACGAATGTGCTTGCGACTCACAATATTAGCATCCGTACGATGAGTCTTGCCGACACAAGTGATTTCGGAATTGCAAGAATCATCGTGGACGATCCTGTTCCTGTTCAGGCAGCTTTGGAACGCTCTGCCTACATCGTTAAGGCAACTCCGGTCATTGCGATTGAAATTCCGGATGAGGCGGGAAGTTTGAACAACATTCTGAAATTGCTTGCAGATAACGGACGAAATGTAGAGTATATGTACGGATTTGGCGGACGAAAGACGAATTCTGCGTATATGATTATCCGATGCAATGATGTGGCAGAAACGGAAAAAGTTTTTGAAAAAGCTGGAATCCGAATGGTCGCTCAAAAAGAACTTAGCGAGATTTAATTATGACGGAACTAGAAAAAGCCAGAGAGATTTTTGCAAACGATTTGTACGCTACCGAAGCGACTGACATTCAGATTGATGAGGTTGGGGAACATTATTCAAAGTGTTCTTTTATGCTTGCAAAAAAGCACCAGAATGCATACGGAGGCTTGATGGGTGGTGCAATTTTTACGCTTGCAGATTTTGCTTTCGCGGTCGCTTCGAATTTCAATGCGGAAAAGAAAACAGTTTCGCTTTCGAGTCAGATAACTTATCTAGGCATGGCGAAGGGAAAGAAAATTTCTGCTGAAACCCGTCTTATTAAGGATGGCCGTTCGACTTGCTTTTACGAAATCGACATTACCGACGACGTGGGAACAAAGATTGCGTTCGTCACAATAAACGGAATGCATTTAGGCTAAATCCCTAGTATTCTTTTGGCTGCGGATTCGAGATTAAAGGACTATTGCGGAGAATATACTCCGTAATAGCCTTTTTACTATTAGATTGATATTCTAGTGTTTTTTTGTTCAATATAAATAGAAATATTTTCTAATATTTTTGAACAAAAATCTTCGTTATCACTCATAGAAACCTTTTTACCTGCAACGGAAAATTGGAGAGGGGCTAATTCAAGTTTGTCCACAATTCTAACAACTGGAAGTTGTGGAATTTTTTTTCGTAATTCAGCGATGCCTTCCAATAAAGGAGCTCCTTTTTTCTTGTCAAGTAAATAAATAAGTCCATAACCGATTTCAACTAATATTTCATCATTTTTCATAATTCTTGTCCTCCTAATAAAAAAGATGTAATGGACAGTTAATCTTTATGCTACTATGGCACAAAGACTAACTGTCCAAGAGCTGTTATGCGATTAACAAGGATAATTCTGATTTTTTTGCATCGTCAAATTCAATGTTTTCGAAGCAAAAAAACATATTCTCCAGTAAATCGTTCATTTCTGACCATATTTTTTTTCCGCTATACTTTTGCTGAAAAATATTTTCCAGTGGTAATCTTTTTTTTAGTAAAGTTTCTACGAATAAATGCATCAATGCGATTTTTTCTATTTCTGTATAAGCAGGAATTATAATGTCAAAAGGTTTTATATTTCCGTTGTTATATATTTCGTTTCGTTTACTTTTCAGCAATTTATTATTTTTTTTCTTAATCTGTTCTAAGCTTTCGTCTATTTGCTTGAACAGATTTGATTTTTCGAGATATTTATTCGGGTTCTGAATTAGTTCAGAACTTGTATTTTCGAGGAAACTGTTATAGGCTATTAAACAATCAAAGAACACAGTTTTCATTTTCTGCCTCCCCGAATGGTGGAATATATTGTGGGATATTGTTTTTTTGGATTAATTTTTCCAAGATATGCTTGACCTCAGGGCTCTCATTTATATACCATCCGATAAAGATCTCTATTTCTTTAAATTCTTCAATGTTTGTTTCTGTATTTGTATTCTGGAAGAACTTTGAAATTAAGTTCTTCTTTTCATGTGTTAGATAAGTGTAGTATGCAAATGTAATGAGTTTTTTTTCATGTTCTGTGAGGTTGTAGTAACCTATACTTTCTAAGTAATCTTTTGAGTGTTCAAGATTTTCTTTTATATTGTCAGTGTGTTTGTCAAAAATATATTTTAAGATGTTGAATACCGAGAGATCTGGATTAAGCTTGTAAATGGAAAAGTAGAATGTTTTAATCTCTTTTCCTAATATTTCGTGTGCGGTTTCGTATAATATATCATCATCCTGGATGGAGTTATAGTTTTCATGCTTTGTACCAACGAGTATACAATTATTTATATGTTTATTTATTTTTCGTACCTGCGTTTCAATGTCAGACATGCAATCGATGACGAAAATATAAAAATCATATTGCTCGAAATTGTTGTCTGAGAAGGAATATTCAGTAAATTCAAAAATTTTGTATTTTTGCATAAAATTTATCAGAGTTGTTTTTCCGGAACCTGGTGCCCCCACGACCGCGATTTTTATTGGTTTATTTTGGATCATGAAAAAGGCCTCCTTAAGAAAGTTTTAGATACTCAGCAACGCTGAGCAAGAAATGATTTAATAGTCTTCGTTCTCCTTTCGCTCTAAATAATCATAGTATTCTTCCCGTTGCGACTCATCAACGGGTTCAAAATTTTTCGGCATATCATCCCAACTGTCGAGATCTGCCTCATAACGGCTTTCACCAATTTCGTAATCCAACTCTGACTCGGATTCTTCATCATACGCATCTTCGTCGTCATTGACCTGAGTCCTAGCATAATCATCTGTCCATTGTAATTCACAAAGAAAATTTTCAAAAATATTCATATAATCCTCCTTTTTAAAAGTTTTCCCACCAATCTGGATGATCGTGAATGTATTCCACACATTCCTCTTCTGACTCGCAATCATACCAACCTCGGTTTTCCTCTGTGTCTTCAACACCAACTTCGTGCCGCCACTCGTCATAGTCAAGTTTTTCGTCGCCCATAATAAGGCCTCCTTAATAAAGTTTTTAGATACTCAGCAACACTGAGCAAGAAAAGGTTTAATTAATCCTCGAATTGATCTCCACTAAATTGATCCTCACCGAAGCAAGTATCATCATCGTCGTCATCAGATTCTTCCTCTTCTTCTTCATCTTCATCAGAGAGAAATGTACTTAGTAAAGCTGCACAAGCAATACATCTTCTTCGTCTTTTTAAATCTTCTTCATCGTAAATCATTGTTTGCCTCCAAATAGTTATGCCAAAATGGCACGAATAATTTTCTCTACGGAAGAATTCATCTTTTTAAAGTATGCGATTCCTTCCCCAACACTGCAAAACTTTTTCCGTACAAAAAGAGTTTTTTCTACTCCTTCACTTTTGAAAGTGATTTTTATACGTTTTGTTTTCATTATAAAACCTCCTGTGTAATTATTTCTCAGAAATCTGAATTTAGTGTATTGTGTGTTTTCTTTCTTGTCAATAGTTTTTTATCTTTTTTCAGTTCTTCTTAATTTTATACAAACAATTGCTTGACGATTTAGTTTCTTTTTAATACTATAGAGACAATGAGAGATTTGTATATAGAAACAATCAGAGGTAAACTTGCGGAATTACAATTAAATCGTACTGTATTAGAAGAAAATCTTTCGTTGTTTTTGCTAGCAGGTAATATTTCTTTAAATGAGCTTGCAAAAGAATTGGATTGCTCTGTAACGACAATAGTGAAGTACAGAGATAGAATATTTCCAATACCTATATGTTTTTTTTCTCGTATATTTAATTTTTTGTGTGAAAGAGCTGAACATAATTTGAAACAGAACAATTATTGGTTGACGAATTTATTATTTTGTTTCTTTATGGATAACACATTCAAAAATTGTAGAGAATTAAAAGAAAAATTGCTTGGCATAAATAATGATATGCCAATAATAAAAGAAATATCTGAAAAATTCATATATTTTATTCCTGAATTTCATGATTACATTAAGATATATTTTTTCATTGATTATGATGACTTTTTTACAGAGCTGAGAAATAAAAATATACCGCCAAATATAAATACATTTGTTTTAGTTATACAAAGAAATTTAAAGTATATAAGACTATTGTTAAACAAATCTGCATCTGAAATGGCAAATTTTTTTTCTTTTTCTGCAAATTCTAAAAATCCTGTAAAAAATTACTCTAATTTCGAAGATTATTCTAGTAAAGCGGTAAAAGAACTTTTTGAAATTAATGATGTTATAGCTTTATTAAAACTTATAAATGAAAATTTTGATAACAATGATATACTTGAAAAGTTTGTAATTCTTTCATATAGAAGCAATAATAATAAAATTTTTGATGATATAGAACATCTTTTTAGGGATTATGCTTTGGCATATATGAATAATATGAGTGCATTTACAAAAAACTATATCAGAAAAACTTTTCTAGAGAAAGGGGAAGAATGCTTTAGGTCTTCAGATAATTCCCTTTTTTTTGGGAATGCTAGATTTCAGCCTGTTTAGAGTATATATTTGAGCTTATGCTGGACGATATGCTGGATGTGCTTAACCGCTTTGAGGAAACGCTGGAGTAGACGGGAACGGTTGCAGTTGCCATATTTATTATATATCAAAAAAAACCTAAGTAAAATATCAAAAAAAACCGAAATAAAACCTTGAAAAAAACCGAAATGCAACATACGATATAAGTATGAGTGAGAAAAAATATTACAAAAGAATTGCTGATAAAATTTTAGACTTAAAATTGAGGGCATTTGGTGCAACTAATATTGTTGGGCCAAAATGGTGCGGAAAAACAGAAACAGCCTTGCAGCGTTCTAAGAGTAAAATAATGCTTCAAAAAGATCCTGATAAAGATGCTCTTATTTATACTGCAAAAGTAAACCCGATGGCTCTTCTTGCAGGGGAACAACCTCGTTTGATTGATGAGTGGCAGGATGCGCCGTCTTTATGGGATGCAGTAAGAAGTTATTGCGATGAAAATCATGGGCATGGTCATTTTATTCTGACAGGTTCGACATCAAATTTGTCAGAAACATATCATACTGGAACAGGTAGAATTTCAACGATGAAGATGTATCCTATGAGTCTTTATGAGTCCCTTGAATCCAACGGAAGTGTTTCTCTTTTGGCCTTGTTTGATAAAACTGAAAATCTTGAAAAAGGTTGTAAATCGGATTTGACTATTGATAATCTTGTTTTTGCAGCTTGTCGAGGTGGTTGGCCAGAGAGTGTGTTGATGGATGACAAAGAAGCGCAGCTTGCTATTCCGAAAGATTATTTCCAGCAAATATATAGCAGAGATATGTTTAATGTTGATAAGGTGAAAAGAAATCCTCAGACAATGAAAGCGCTGCTTAGAAGTTATGCAAGAAACATTTCAACTTTGGCAAAAAAAGTCAGTATTCTTGAAGATGTGAATGCAACGAATCCTATAACGGATGTGACTTTAGATGATTATATTTCAGTGTTGGAAAAATTGTTTATAGTGGAAGATGTTTATGGCTGGTGTCCCTCTATCCGTTCTAAAACGGCCATTCGTAGTGGACGAAAGAGAGAATTTGTTGATCCTTCAATTGCTGTTGTCGCTCAAGGTGGTTCTCCTTCGATTTACAATTTGGACTTGAAGAGTTTTGGTTTTATTTTTGAAACTTTATGTATTCGAGATTTGAAAATATACTCGCAAGCCTTCGACGGTGAGGTTTCATATTATCATGATAATTTGGGATTGGAAGCTGATTGTGTGTTGCATTTGAATGACGGACGATATGCGTTAATCGAATTTAAACTTGGTAGCGTGGAAATTGAAGAAGGGGCAAAAAATCTGAATCAAATGGAAAAATTGATAAAGGAACATAACGAAGAGTCTTCTGCGAAAATTCGTGTCCCTGATCTAAAAATCGTTATCACTGGTTCGCAATATGGCTATAAAAGAGACGATGGCGTTTTTGTAGTACCTATAGGTTGCTTGAAAGATTAGTACTATTTTTCAAAATTTCTCGGGCGGCATCGGCAACCTTTACAACAAGGATAACTGCTCACAGGAACTCAAAGATAGGGAAGTTCTCGATTTGCTTATGAAATTACCCAAAAAGATTTTGGAGAGGCGTGGAAACAAGGTAAAATCGAAGGAAATCAAAATACGATTCGGCAAGGTTGTTAATCACAAGCGAATCGCACGGATTTGCCGGAAAAACGGACTTCTGGCAAAGAACAGGCGAAGGAAATTCCCTAAAGACTATTACAGGCAGCAGAATGAGAACAAAAAGAATCTGCCAAAAAACATACTGAACCGCAATTTTGAGAGCAGCGGGC
The DNA here is from genome assembly GCA_028725265.1 of Spirochaetales bacterium. Classification (GTDB taxonomy): domain Bacteria; phylum Spirochaetota; class Spirochaetia; order Treponematales; family Treponemataceae; genus RGIG9060. The sequence goes on from JAQYSN010000162.1 coordinate 18,801, forward strand.
CGTTGAAAAAGCTTTGTACCGACATCTCTTACTTCAAGACTTCCTCAGGCTGGCTTTACCTAAGCCCGGTTCTCGATTTATGTGGGCGTAAAGTTCAG
>JAQYSN010000163.1 GCA_028725265.1 Spirochaetales bacterium
GATCCTACCCACTTGTTGAACTTTATTCAGCAGGAACATCCGCAGACAATTGCGCTTATTCTTGCTTATCTTGAACCACAAAAGGCTTCTCAGATTCTTGCGAGCCTTCCAGTAAACATTCAAAGTGATGTAGCTCGACGAATTGCAACTATGGACCGAACGAGTCCGGACGTTTTGAGGGAAGTTGAGCGAGTTTTGGAGAAAAAGCTTTCGACATTGTCAAGCGAAGACTACACGCTTGCCGGTGGTGTTGAATCAATCGTTGAAATTCTTAACTTGGTTGATCGTTCTTCAGAAAAGTCCATTATCGAATCTTTGGAAGAAGAAGATGCCGAACTTGCAGAAGAAATCAAAAAACGAATGTTCGTATTCGAAGATATCGTTTTGTTGGACGACCGTGCAATTCAAAGGCTTTTGCGCGAGGTCGATACCCAGGATCTTACAAAAGCGCTTAAATCGGTTGATGCCGAAGTTCAGGACAAGATTTATAAGAACATGTCAAAACGTTCTGCTGCCATGTTGAAAGAGGATATGGAGTTCATGGGACCTGTTCGATTGAAAGATGTAGAAGATGCTCAGCAAAAGATTGTTGCTGCCATCAGACGACTTGAAGACAATGGTGAAATCGTTATCGCCCGAAATGGTGAAGACGAAATGGTTGTATAAGTTTGTGAGTTGAAAAATGCAAAAGACAGTATTTAAAGGTAATGAATTTAAGAGAGACGACAAAAAAGTAATGCTTCAATTGTGCAAGAATTTTGCAGAAGATGAAGAAAAGCTTGATGAAGTTGAAGAAATTGCTTTTGAAGGTCCGACTGCAGATGATTTGAGGCGCGAAGCTGAAGAGTTTAAAAAGCAGTGGGAAATCGAAAAAAAGACTCTTTTGGACGATACCGAAGCTCAGGCCGAGCAGATTATCAAGAATGCAGAAAATGCCGCTTTTGCAGAAGTAAAACAGAAAACAGATGAAGCTGCCGTAATAAAGCAGAATGCTCAGTTGGAAGCCGAGAAAATTATAAATGATGCGAAAGCTGAAGCTGAAAGAATAATTGCCGAGGCTCAGGCAAAAACTCATGACGATTTTGAACAGGCTAAGGAACGCGGTTTTGAAGAAGGCCGTAAACAAGGATATGATGACGGAAATCAAGAAGTTCAGCGTCTTGTCGATATGCTTCATCAGATGATTGATAAGACAATCAGCAGAAGACAAGAAATTTTTGATGAAGCTGAACAACAGATTGTTGAAATGGTTATCCTCGTTAGCCGAAAAGTCGTAAAAATTATTTCGGAAAAGCAGCGTGAAGTTGTAATGAATAACATTGTTCAGGCTTTGAGAAAGGTAAAGGGAAGGGCTTCTGTTACGATTCGCGTAAATAATTCGGAAGCAAAACTTACTACTGAACATGCTCAGGATTTTATGAACGCAGTTTCGAATATCGAACATATAACAGTTGTTGAAGATTCTTCAATCGAACCTGGCGGATGTATTGTTGAAACAGACTTCGGTTCTATCGATGCTCGAATTTCAAGTCAGCTTTCTGAACTTGAACAGAAAATTCTTGAAATTTCTCCTATTAAGTCCAAGCCAAAAACGACAGAACTTTGATTTTTGGAGTTTTGTGCTATGGAAAAAATTTTTGATAAATATCTTTCATCAATCAAAAATACAGAAACGGTTCATTATGTAGGAAGCGTGGTTTCCGTAAAGGGAAATCTTGTTGAATCTTTGGGACCACGTGCCGTTATTGGTGAAATTTGCAAAATCAAGATTGAAAATCCAGAATATCATGGCAGAGATTCGAAAAAACGTTATATAAATCGTCTTGCTGAGGTTACGGGTTTGCATGAAAATATCGTTCAGCTCACTTGCTACAACGATACGAACGGTATTGAAATCGGATGTGAAGTCATCGGTTCTGGAACCATCCTTAAAGTTGGTGTGGGACCGAACCTTTTGGGCCGTGTAGTCGATGCTCTCGGAAATCCTTATGACGGACTTGGGGAAATCATCCCGGAAACTTTTTACCCTGCAATTGCTGCATCTCCTAATCCTATTTTACGAAAACCTGTAGATTCTCGTGTCTTGACAGGAATTAGGGCAATCGATTCTCTGATGGCAGTGGGAAAAGGCCAGCGCCTTGGAATTATGGCAGGTTCTGGTGTTGGAAAATCAACTTTGATGGGTATGATTGCAAGAAATACCAATGCTGATATCAACGTTATTGCACTTGTCGGAGAACGTGGAAGGGAAGTAAATGACTTTATCCGAAAAGATTTGGGGGAAGAGGGCCTGAAACGATCCGTTATAGTTGTTGCAACGAGTGATATGAGTTCGATTTGTAGATTGAGGGCTGCCTATACGGCTACAGCGATTGCCGAGTATTTTAGGGATCAGGGCAAGGATG
>JAQYSN010000164.1 GCA_028725265.1 Spirochaetales bacterium
TTTTCGGAAAACCTGTTTTCCCTAAAAGATATCCTTCCAAAAGAATCCGTTTGTTGTAGTCAAAGCAGCTGTTTTCTTTTCTCTCCTTTTGTGCTAAAGTTTCCATAGGTTTCCTTCCTCCTGTTTTTTGTGTTTTTGCAATTCCATTATAACAGATGTTGGAAACCTTTTTTATTGGGGAATTATATTTTACTGCTTGCCCAATTAACTAGAAAATAATTGAAAAAAATCAGGATTCTTTGCCGTAACGGATTCGCGGATCAACGAAAGCAAGAAGGATGTCTGAAATGACCATTCCAAGAAGAACCAAAAATGAAATGAACATCAGGTTTGCCAAAACGAGGTTGATATCTTCCTGCAAAACTGCTTCGTACATAAGGCGACCGATTCCAGGGTAGCTGAAAATGATTTCCAAAACGAGAGAGCCTGAAAAAAGGCTTGCCAAAAGGTTCGCACTTCCCGTGATGTACGGATTGAGCGTGTTGCGGAAGGCGTGATTCAGGTAAATTCGCTTTTCACTGATGCCACGCGAGCGAAGGTTCGTGATGTAAGGCTGCCCCATCTGGTCGAGCATCGTGGCACGAATCATTCGCAAAGTCGAACCGAAGCCTCCGAGAAAGGCCGCAAGCAATGGCAGGAAAATGTGGTGCATATAGCTGAAAGTGAATTTTGCAGGATTACTCGAAAACGGAAAATCCGGATATGCCGTAACAGGGAAAAGCCCCGTACTAGATGCAAAAAGCTGAAGCAAAATGAGCAAAAGGATACCCGGAAACGAGTGGAAAAAGAGCGCGAAAAAAGTTCCTGCAAGGTCGATTCCAGTGCCTTCTTTGCTGGAAAACCAAACGCCGAGCGCAAAAGAAATGATTGTGATAATCACAAGTGAAATCAGGTTTAAAAGGACGGAATTTGCAAGGCGGCTCCCGATAAGAAATCCGACGGGTGCCTTTGAAATGAGAGAAACGCCCAAGTCGTGATAGACGAGGACTTGTTTTAGCCAGCGGAAATACTGAACATAAAACGGCTTATCAAGGCCGAGTTCCTGTCGCATAAGCTCGAACTGGTCGCCGCTGGTAACATTTTCCCCACTGGCTGCCGACGAGGCGCCACTTGCCCCGATTCCACCGGCCGAATTGTCGCCGGCGAAAAGCTGCTGCATCATTAATTGGTCAACAATGTCGCCTGGTGCCAAATCCATCAGCGCAAAAATGACGAAGCCGAGCACGAACAAAATCAGCACCATCGTAAAAATGCGGCCCACGATAAACGACGCAAGTGGCGCTTTTTTGCGGAACAAAATCCACGGCGTTGCGACAAATTGGGCAGCAGTTTTTATGCTTTTTGCGATATTTTTGACGACATTTGCGACAGTCCTTCCCACTCGGGAAAATGCTTCGCTTGCGCCAACAAAAGCCTTCGTCATACTTTCATTATATAACGAAGGTGTGGAAAATGCGAGTGGAAAAAAATACGAACAAGTGTTACAATAATAGAAAGATTTTACAAGCAGGAGGAAAAAGATGTCAGATTTCGCCTTTGCATATTTTAATTCTGAATTGGACAAACTCGCAGTGCCCGAATTGACCCAAATTTTAAATAAAGTCAAATCATTGATTTCATCCAAAACAAACGCTAGCCAGAATTCTTTTTCACGCGAACTTGGTGGTTTGGAAGAAGATTTTTACATTTCCCCTGATTTTGATGAAACTCCTGAATGTTTCAAGGAGTATATGTGAAATACCTTCTCGACACAAACGCGCTAATATATTCTCTTTGCAGTCCTACAGAACTTTCAGATTTGGCAAAAACTATAATTACAACAGAAGAAGATTTATCAGTAAGCATTATTTCTTTTTGGGAAATAGCCATAAAACAAGCTATCGGAAAATTGAATATAAAATCTTCGATTCCCGAAATAGAAAAAATCTGTACAGAACGATATATAAAAATTTTGCCGATTTTATCTTCGGAAATTGAAAATATAAAAGCACTTCCGCCAATTCACAAAGACCCGTTTGATCGCCTTATAATTTCGCAGGCAGAAAAAAATGATTTGTGCATTGTAACCAGCGATACGATTATTCCTCAGTACAATGTAAAAACTGCGTGGTAAATTTAGCCAATCTTCTTTAAGCACAAACCATGAATAAAATTAACTGGAAATAACCATATTCCATATAACCACCAATTAACAAAATCTCTTCTTTTTTTTGTATCCAATGTAAGCTGGAATTAGTCCAAGAAGAAAAAGAGATGTAGTTATGACTGCTGTAAAATATCCTGCAGTTCCAAGAATAATAAATGATATAACAAGGAGCGTGTATTTTCCTACTGTCTTAAGAATTTCTAAAATCTTGTTTGAAGCATCTATTACCTCATTTTGTAGATTTTCAAGTTCTTTTGTGGTAACCATACTTTCTCTCCAAAAATTATCTATTATTCAAAAGTACTTGCTACTACCAACACACAATGATAACTATTAGTTATATTCTATTACGGTAATACCAAGTTATCAAATATAACCTATATCGTAGAATTTTATATATGACACCAAAAGAATTGAGGGAAAATCTATCGAAAAACATAAAACATCGTCGTGCGGCATTCTCCTTGACGCAAGAAAAACTTGCAGAAAAGGTTGAATTTTCTGCCCAAATGATAAACGACATCGAAGGTTGCCGAACTTGGGTAAGCGATAAAACATTGGTTAAGTTAGCAGAAACCTTGCACACGACTCCGGCAGAACTTTTACTCAAAGGCGATACAGATTCAGCCGAAAAATTCGACATCCTTCACTTCAAATCCGACCTTCAGACTTCCGTACAAAATACAATCGACAAACTTTTTGAAAGCATTATTTAAACCTACAAAGTTTTCAAAGTACACTTTGAAAACTTTCAAATTTTTAAACTTTTCAAAGTCTAAGTTAAAAAAATAGCGGAGATTTAAAGTCAGAGTTGAAATCTCCGCCGAACTCGTGTTATTCTATATCTATGATACAAAGAAAAATATCCAGTTACATAAAATCCTGCATGGAAGATTATCCTTCAATCGTAATTTTTGGACCCCGTCAGTGTGGAAAAACAACCTTAGTTCAAAATCTATTTCCGACATTCTCTTATGCAAACCTTGAAGATATGAATACACGCTCGCTTGCAAAAAATGACCCAGAGGAATTTTTCACGCGATATCCAGAGCCTGTAATAATAGATGAAATTCAACGAGTTCCAGAATTGCTTAGTACGGTGCAAATTCGTATCGACAAAAATAAAAAAGCAGGCCAATATATTTTGACAGGAAGCCAACAAATTTCACTAAAAAATACAGTTTCACAATCCCTTGCAGGTCGTATTGCTATTATCCAAATGCAGCCACTATCTATGGAAGAATTAAAATCAAGCGGAATTGAACTTGACCGTGATGTGCAACTAGTTTCTGGATGCATGCCATTTTTGTTCACAAAGAAAGGATTGAAGCCTTTTGAATACTACCGTAACTATGTTCAAACATATTTGGAAAAAGATGTTGCTCAGATAAATGCCGTGCAGGATTTGATGCGATTTGAAAACTTTATGCATTTGCTGGCAGGAAGAACAGGCCAACTCGTGAATAACTCTGCACTTTCTGTCGAACTCGGCGTTTCAAGTACGACCATAGGTTCTTGGCTTTCAATTTTGGAATCATCTCACATTGTTTATGTCTTACGACCTTGGTACGAAAACAGAACAAGTCAGGTTGTAAAAACTCCAAAAGTATATTTTTGCGACACAGGTCTTGTATCTTATCTATTGGGAATTGAAAATCCTGAACAAATGCGTCGCGATCCGCTTATGGGAAATATTTTTGAAAATCTCATCGTTTCAGAGGCACTAAAGGCTCGTTACAATTCTGGCTCAGATCCGAATTTATACTTTTTCAGAAATAGCAAAGGTTTGGAAATTGACTTGATTCTAAAAGAAAACAAGCAGCTTTCTCTTTTTGAAGTAAAAAGCGGGAAAGCCCTAGATACGCAATTCACGAAAAACATGCAAAAATTTCATGAAAAATTTGGCGACATAACAATAAGCGAACCTACTAAAGGAACTGTAATTTACAGTGGTGAAGATTTTGAATCCTATAAAGATTATTCATATAGAAACTTTCATAAAATCGCCCCACTGTTCGAACCCAAAAACGAAGCATTCAGGTTGGATTTTTAATATCCCATTTTTACACTTTAATGAATAAACTTTTCAAAGTGCATTTAGAAAACTCTTGATTTTTGAAAGTTTTCAAAATTGAGGTGAAAAAATTTTTTACTATTCTGAAGAACTTTGTAACGGAACTTTTAAACGAGTATATGTGTAAAATTTTCCGTTTTTTGCGATATACATTTGCAACTGTTCGTTTCTAATGCGTAAAGAAACTATATCGATATAATCCTCATATTCAGTACCCGACAAATCAAGCAAACTTCTGTCGTTTCTGATAGCATATTGATACTTCATTTTTATGACATTCTTAGGATTCTTTGAAAACTCGTAGATTCCAGAGAATCCCACAAATTCCGAATTATCCGAAATCATTCGATTTAAGATAACAAATTCTGTATCAGAAAACTGAACATATCTATTTTCATTTTCCCAAGTACCGATAATTTCTTTTTTTAAATTCGAGCAAGAAAAAAGTAGCAAACTTATAAAAAGCCCACTACTCAAAATAATAAAAAATCTTAAAGCAGATTTCATCTCAAACCTTAGTGAGAAGTTGCAGGTTCAAGCTCAAAATTCTGATTTGCTTTAGGACCATAGCACCAAAGGAACATTGGCCAAAGAAGTAAAATACCACCTACTATCGGGCCTGCTTTTGCTTCTTTTTTAAGACCAGTATTAAGCTGTCTATATCCATCTGCTTTTATCGTAATTGATGGATCTTCCCAAACTGCATTACTTAATTTGGCAGTAGTAGGTGTTTCTCCGATTAATTGACCATCGACATAAACCTTCGCACCTTCAATAGGTTCTCCATCAACCATTGCATTAAAATGTACAGTCGTACTGCAGCCAACAAAACTTGCAATCAACAAAAGTGAAACAAGTATTGTTCCAAACTTTTTCATAAAATCCTCCACGGAAACATATATTTTGACATTCACTAAATGTCATTAATAAATCGATTTTACTCTAAATTTTTCTATATGACAATCACTAAATGTCAAAACTATTATGTTCAAAAACAAAAACGGAAATTCCAACAACCTTTCTGGTAGAAACATTGCCAGAATTCGAAAGTCCTTAGTTCCTCATATTTCGCAACGTGCACTTGCAGATAAAATGCAATTATTCGGAATTGATATTGATAAAAACGCAATTCAGCGCATTGAATGTGGCAAGAGATTCGTAACAGATATTGAACTTGTTGCAATTGCAAAAGTTCTTAATGTTTCAGTAATAAAATTGCTAGAAAGTTAATTTTTACAACTCTGCCCCATTTAGAAAATCCAGAGCAAAAAGCTGCTTGATTCCATCGTGATAAATCACAGGAGCATTATCCATCGTAATCAAAATTTTAGAAAAATTATCCTTAACTGAAAGAAGCGGTTTGAGCTCACGAGTCAAAGTCTGTTCATCACGCACTGTCATCGAAACCTGAATGTAATTAATCCTTCCATCCTTTATGGCAACGAAATCAATTTCCATATCATCAATTTTTCCGACATATAGTTCATAACCACGGCGTTTAAGTTCAAGGAATACAATGTTTTCAAGAATGTGACCTTCATCCGCCCACTTTGCCCCCAGCATGAAGAATCGCAGCCCCATATCGACCGCGTAATATTTTTCAAGCGTCTTCAGAATTTCCTTTCCTTTTACATCATAACGATTCAATTTATAAAAAAGAAAACTTTCGCACAAAGCAACAAGGCAAGTTTCAACAGTCAATGGAGCCGTCTTTCTCCCACTTGAAATGAAAGTATCGCAGATTTTCTTCGGTGAAAGAAGATTTCCCGTGTGGGCCAAAGCGAATTTCACAATTTTTTCAAGAAGAATTGTATCTGTGATTTTTTTTCGTTGCTGAATATCCTTAAGAACTATCGTCGAATACAACCCAGAAATATAGTGTCTTATATTCTCTGACTGCTCATAAATATTCATCAAATACGGAAAACCGCCAAAAGTAACGAACTTCGTATAAAGAGTCGCAAGATCCAAGTTACTATCGGGAAAGTGAATCTTATAAGCCGACTGAAACTCCCTGAACGAAAAAGGAAGAATATGCAATTCAACATAGCGACCGCTAAGCAAAGTTGCAATTTCACTTGAAAGCAAGTTCGCATTTGAACCTGTCAGATAAATATCGACATTCGGAAGCACAAACAGCGAGTCTATGACTTTTTCAAAATTTTCCACAAGCTGAATTTCATCCAAAAGAATATAGTTCATTTTATCAGGTTGAAGATTGGCTTTTAAAGTCGAATGTAATACGTGATAATCGAGCAATTCTTCATTTTCGAGCATTTCAAAATTGAGGAAAATGATTTGCTCGTAATCGACCGTTTTTGAAAGTTCCTTGCAAAAATCCTTGAGAATGACAGATTTACCGGAACGTCGGCTCCCAGTTATAACTTTTATGACATGCTGATTTTTCCAAGACACAAGGCGCTGAACATAGTCGCTTCGAAAAAGAGAATTTTCATTGTAAACTGGCGTTTGCCGTATATCAAGCATACGAAAAGTATATGCTTAGAATAAAATTCTGTCAAGTTTTTAACATAGAAGTTAAAAAGTTTGGAATTTTAGCAAGTTTTTAACTTCAAAGTGAAAAAGTTTGCGTTAGGCTATGGAGCAGGCGCGTAGCGAGCCACTGGACTGAGCGAGTTTACGAGTGAGGGAAGAGGCTGACCGTAAGGGAACTGCGGAACAGCCGTAAACGCCCATAATAATAAAATTCAGTTTCTATTCCTTCAAATACAAATGCTCGGTTTGGGCGCCGCCCATGTTGTCGTAGTACAGGTTCGTAAGGTCCCAGCGGTTTCGGATTGCGTAGAACGAACGGCCGCGAATCAGGTAAACCACGGGGCACTGCTCCAAAATGATTGACTGATACTCGTCCCAAATTTTGGCGGCCTTTTTCTTGTCAATCGTGCAACTTCCTTCGTTGTAAAGTTCGTCGATTCTAGCTTCCCACTCGGTTGCAGGCTCGCTCTGAAGCGGATACCACAGGTGAAGGTTGCCGTTGCTCGGCCAGACATTGCTCCCCTGCGTCGGAAAAATAGTGGTTCCAAGTCCGATGATGATGCTCTGCCAGTCGTAGGTGCTAGTAAGTTGCTCGACGATTTTCTGAAAGTCCAGCGTGCGGATTTTGACCGTAACGCCCACCTTGCTTGCCTCGTCGCTGATAATCGTCGCGATATCCTGCGTCATTCCGTCGTTTCCAACAATCGTAAGGTCAAACTCGATTTTGTTTTTCTTGTCGTCGTAGCGGTTTCCATCCGAAGCCAGATAATAACCGCACGCATCCAGCAATTTTCCGGCCTTTTCCAAATCGAATCTATACTGAAGCTGAATATCAGGATTGTAAAACGGATTCGGTTCCGGGAAAAAATCGTACTTCGGCTCGCCCATTCCGCGATAAGTCTGTTCGATAATTCGCTCGCGGTTGAGGATGCAGCTCATCGCCTGCCGAAATTCTTTCTTGCAAAACCAACTGTAATAAGGCTTAGATGAATTTTTCGGATTCTGATTGAACGACCAGAGGCTCGCACCAAGGCTTCCGCCGCCGTTGAAAACGCTGTAGTCGTCGCCGGCTTTTTCTATCACTTCCACAAGTTCTTCGGGACGCGGAGAATAATCTTCCAGTTTGCCCTCGCGGAAAAGCAGATACTCGGTGTTTCTGTCCGAAACGATATCCACAATCATCTGTTCAGGATAGCAAATCGCATTTCCGTTCAAGTCCTTTTCCCAAAAGTTCGGGTTTCGTTTGTAAACCAGACGCTGGGACGGCGAATATTCCACAAGATAGTTTCGTCCAATTGACGGGATTGTTTTTGGGTCAACATCAATCGAAAAAAGCGACTTTACGGCCTGAACGCCACCCTTTTCCTTTGCCGCCCCGTACAAAAATTTCGGGCCGAAGTTCATATTGCAATGCAAAAGCGGATCTGCGATAATTCGCGGATAATGAAAGACGAAAGTGCGCTCATCAACTTTTTCCATATCGACATGGGCTTCCGTGCCGTCGGCAAGGTCGATGAACTGTCCGTTGTAGCCCGAACTCTGAAAATCGGGGTCGCCCACGATTTCGTTGTACCAGAAAAGCACGTCATCGCTGGTAACTTTCACGTGCTCATCACTGTCATAGTATGTCCAGTAAAGGTCATCGCGCAAGGTGAAAAAGACGTCCATCTTGTCGTTTTTCTCGTCGATTACGATGCGCGGTTCTGCAAGGCGGCCCTTCCACTCTTTGGTAGCGTAGTTGTAGTCCAAAAGGCTGTCCACAAGGTAGGACAAAACGCCGTTGGTCGCTCCGTCGCGCTCTGCCACAAGCAGGTTGAAGCTTTTCGGGTCGGACGTGATGGAAGTGTGCCAGGTGCCGCCGACTTTTCCGTCCACGAATGACTCGCCTTTCCACGGCTTTGTGATGGTGTTGCTTTCGATGAAGTTGCTCTGGCTAGAAACGAGCTGCTCGATTTCTTCCAAAGTCATCTCCGGAACTTTTTTACAGGAAACGAAAAGCGTACTTATGGCAAAAAATGCCAAGCCGAAAATTGAGATTGTTACAATTGATTTATGGAAAAAATTGTGTTGCATTTTTGATGTCATTTAGATGCCCTCATTTACAACTTTTCATAATATGCCCTAATCTTTGCGGCCATAAGTTTTCTTCGTTCTGTCAGGAACTTTTCATAATCCTTGAATGTCCAGTCTTTAATATCAAGTGGAATAC
>JAQYSN010000165.1 GCA_028725265.1 Spirochaetales bacterium
TTCTTGATTTTTTTGCAGGAAGCGGAACTACAGGTCGCGTTTGTATAGAAGAAAAACGAAATTGCATTATGTGCGATACAGATATTCAATCACGCGATTTTTTCAATAAACACATGAAAGATTCTAAAAATTCTCTTTTCGGGGAGTCATACATCGAAAATGAAAATTTAGAATCATTTTTCAATGATGTGCACGATAGAAATTCATCAGATAAAGATGAAAAAGACAAATCTCAAAATAAAATAAAGACAGCCTAACCCATTTTTCCCCACTCTTTTGGCTCTTCCACTTCAAACTTCATTTTTTCGCCCGTGGACGGATGAATAAATTCTAAAGAGCGTGCATGAAGACAAAGACGCCCAAAAGGATCTGTTTTTGCGCCGTAATTTGAATCTCCCGCAAGCGGATATCCGACAGATGAAAGATGTGCACGAATCTGGTTTTTTCGTCCAGTTTCCAAATCCAACTGGAAAAGAGTGTATCGCTTTCCCTTCGCCAAAATTTTGTAATGCGTTATAGCGCTTACAGTTTTGTTGTGGTCGCGTTTTTCACCATGCAGATTTTTTGAAACATAGCCAGAATGGTTTTTGGAATTAAGTGAAATTGGCTTATCAATAATGCCGTCTTCAGGAATGGAGACAGAATTTCGAGGATTTTCAGCCAAAGCGATATAACTTCGTTCGGTAACTATAGTTTGCCAATTATCCATCATTTTTTTCTGTGTGCGCTCATCAAGTGCAAACATCATCACGCCACTCGTATCCCGATCAAGTCTGTGGACGGCAAACGGACGATGCTGTTTTTTCCATGTGCCCATTTTTCGCATTCTCTGTTCAAGAAAATCTTCCAGAGTTTTGCCTGAAAAACCCGGGTACGGAACGGAAAGAAGTCCAGAGGCCTTGTTTACGACGACTATATTTTCGTCTTCATATAAAATTTCAAAATTCATTATCAGTATATTTTAAATTTATTTATTTCATTTTCAAGGGCACTGACTTTTTCATGATTCTGCTTAGTCAGGCTGTTTATTTTCTCAGACGATTCTGTAATCAGCCTTGCACCGATGGACATTTCTCCCATGCTTGTCGTCAATTCTGATGTGAGGTCACTGAGTTTTTTCATGGCAGAATCAACATTTTGACTTGCCTTGAAAATTTCGCTTGAGCCTTCTTTTACATCAACCGTCACTTTGTTAATTTGGTTGATTGCCAGCATAACTTCCCTACAACTACCCTCGTGTTCGTAGATTACGTTCTGAACTTTTTTGCTGAGATTCTGAACGTTTTCTGAAAGTTCATAAATCTGATTGAAGTTTCCTTCGACTTGTTTTGAAGAATCTACGAGGCTCAGAATTTCTTTTGTCAGTTTTTTCAATGTTTTTGCTATGACTTTTCCTTGTGCGCTTGATTCTTCTGCAAGAACTCGGATTTCATCAGCGACGACTGCAAATCCCTGACCTGCTTCGCCAGCGTGACTTGCTTCGATTGCGGCATTCATAGCAAGGAGGTTCGTCTGGTTAGCTACGTTCAGAATGACATTTGCGGCTTCGGTCAGGCTGCCTGATTCCTCTGCAATTGTCTGCGCGATTGCGGACGATTTCTGCATGTTTTCTTTTCCGTCATCGGTTGCTAAAGTAAGATTCCTGATGGCATTCATCGTTTCGTCGATAGAATTAGAAATCGAGTTGATGTTTGAAACCATCTCTTTTGCGCTGGCGCTTGATTGTTCAACGCTTGCTGCCTGTGTTTCGGTACTGTTGTTCAGGGTTTGGATGGAATTTACTATCAGTTTGAGAGCATCATTTGTTTCGAAAAACGCATCATTCTGATTGTCAGTCTGAGATCTTACACTTTCGATGTTTGCTCCAATTTCTGTGATGGCAGAAGAAATAGAATCCATATCGGCCACAAGATTTTTTCCGATTTTTCCGATTTCCTTAGTGTTTATCGAAATTGTGTTGAGTGATGAACAAAGGCCTCCCATTGTAGCGTTGAATTCGATTCCGATTTGCCCAAGTTCATCTTTTCGTGTGTTCTTGATTCTACCTGTGAAGTCATTGTTCGCAACACCTCGAAGTGACTTTACGATTCCGTTGAGCGGGCTCATCTGTTTTTTGCTTATAAAAATTGTAAAGACTGTAATTACCGAGCCGAAGACGATTGCGATGATAAAAAGTGTTTTTAATGTCGTGATAAGATCTTTGTAGATGACTTTCGTAGGAGTAAAGCATAAAATCCTGTAATTTGTCGTAGGATTCGTAAAAGTCGAACAGAAAAATTTTGATTTTTCAAGGTTTACTTTTAGGTTACCTTCAGGCAGAGAAAAGGCACTGACAAGGTCGGGTTTTTCAAGATCGTGTATGTTTTTTAGCACGTGATCTGAGTGCAAAGTGTCTGCAAGAACAGTTCCATCAGATTGAACGAGCATTAAAAAACCGCCTTTGTTTACTTCAATCATGCTCAAAAGATTGGAAAGTGTCGTAAGTGTCGTTTCGAATCCGCAAACTCCTAAAAATACGTTATTCGAAGAATACAGCTTTCTTGAAAGGCAGACGACGGTTTCTCCGTTCGTCGAAGCGTAGGCATTCGTCAGAACTATCGGCAGGTCGGACTGAATGGCCATATTGTACCAGCCTCTCTTTCTTGGATCGTAGCCACCGGACATGGTGCCTTCAAAACTTGTTACAAAACCTCCCCATCGGGTTCCAACGTAGGCTTCGATTAAGTCATCATTATTTTCATAATACCTTTTCAGTGTCAGGTAAGCATTTTTTTCGACCTGACTTTTCGTATAGCTTTTTGTATGAATCTGTCCGTTTTCATTTAGGAAAGAATGAATAGAAGAATCTATATTTTGAATACTTGGATCTTCGCATACAAGATTTAGAATCGATTTTTTTGAATTAAAGAAAATGTCTATTGTGTCGGAAAACTGAGCGAGGGATGTCTGGGCATTTTCATTATAATGCTCATTGCTATTGTTAATTACAAGAAGTGCGGTTGTTACAGAAAAAATATTGATGAATAAAAAGAGTATGAATATTACACCCATTGTAATTTTTGTTGAAGTTGTGATGACTTTTTTCGCCATAATGTCTCCCTGGTTTTTTTAACTTGCTAGGACTAATTATAAGAGTCAAAGTTGATAATGCAAGAAAAAAAATATAAACTACATAATATGTTCAAAACTAAACGACTATTTTTAATCTTGATTGTCCAATTTTCATTTTTATTTTATATATTTGCACTTCCTTCTCGAATCGTAAGTCTTGCTCCGAATGGAACGGAAATTCTTTATGAATTAGGATGCACTTCAAAAATCGTAGCACGCACGGATTTTTGCGACTATCCTTCACAAGTTCTTGCTCTTCCAAGTATAGGCGGATTTGATGGAAAAAGTTTCAGTATTGAAACGATTCTTGCCTACAATCCTGATTTTGTTTACATGGTCGACGGCATGCACAATCATCTGGAAGATTTGTTGAAGCAGTTTAACGTACCGTACTATCTTTCAAAGGCAACGTCGATTGATGCCGTTTTCGAAGAAATTGCTGATGTCGCTAAAATTATGGAATGTCAGGAAAAAGGCGACAAGCTGGTTTTCAGAATGAAAAAGGAACTGGATGCTATAAAACGAAGTCCAGAAAAAAGGCCTTCCGTTTACTGCGAAATTTTTGCATCCCCGTACATGAGCATAGGAAAATCCTCTTTTATGAATGACATCCTCGAATTTGCTGGGGCTAGAAATATTTTCGAAGATCTTTCACAGAGCTATCCTCAGATTAGCGAAGAAGCTGTTATCGCAAAGAATCCTGATTTTATAATCGTTCCGTACTATTCGCCGGATCAAATCAACTTGATGTATAAAAGACATGGATGGAATAATATTTCGGCTGTCAAAAATCATAAGATTTATGCAATCGATGCGGATATTTTTTCTCGTCCGGGGCCGCGTGTCGTGGATGCGATAAAAATGGTCCAGGATATAATTTGGAGTGATGAATGACGATGAAGTCTGGCAGTAAATCACGATTTGCAATATTTGTCACGATTGAACTCATTCTTTTGTCTGTTTGTTTTGTTTTTTCGCTTTGTGTTGGAAGCCAAAATCTTTTTTCGATGGACTCTACTGCTCTTGCAAAAAGTATTTTGCTAAAGATAAGGCTTCCCCGCTCAATTTTGGTCTTGCTAAGTGGGATGCTTCTGGCCGGAAGTGGCTGCATCTTTCAAGGCTTTTTCAGAAACCCGCTTGCAGAAAGCGGCGTCCTTGGTGTCACGGCCGGCGCGACGCTTGGCGTCGTCATTTCGTTCTTGCTCCCCCCGATTTTGACTTTCCGTTTTTTTCAGCCGATGACGATTTTTGCTTTTTTTGGTGCCGTTATTTCAGGGCTTTTGGTGTTTGCTTTTACACAGAAAAATAGAAATTTTTCGAGTTCGGCCTCTATGATTCTTACAGGAACGGCTCTTGGCACGTTCTTTTCTGCAATAACGTCTCTTATTCTCATCGCCAAGCAGTCGCGCCTTCAGACAGTGTATGCCTGGATTTTAGGAAGCTTTTCTGGACGTGGCTGGAACGAGGTTTGTTTTATTTCAATTCCAGCCCTGATAAGTTTTGTCCTTTTCGGAATTTGTTCTCGTTTTTTGGATGTACTTTCAACAGGAGAGCTTTCATCGCAGTCGTTGGGCTTGAATTACAATTTTGCCCGCATTTTGGTTTTGCTTTCTGGAAGTCTTTCAACGGCATGTTCGGTTTGTAGTGGAGGTACAATCGGCTTTATAGGATTAATCTGTCCTCATATCATGCGAAATTTGTATGGTGCAAAATCCAAGCCTCTTTTGATTCTTTCGACTTTGTTAGGCGGCATCCTTCTTTTGCTTTCGGATACGATTGCTCGTGTGATAATTGCCCCAAGCGAACTTCCTGTCGGTGTCATCACATCGATTATCGGTGTTCCAGTTTTCATCTGGATTTTGATAGGCTCTCATTCGGTAAAAGGCGAGGTGTAGCCGTATGGAAAATAATTTACGCACCTTTGTTTCTGTAAAAAAACTCGACGCCTTCTATGATAAGAAACAGATTTTGCAAAATCTTTCTTTTGAACTAAAAGAAGGAGAACTTGTCTGCCTTTGTGGTTCTAATGGATGCGGAAAATCGACGTTGCTTTCAGTCCTTGCAGATGTTCATCATGGTTCTCTTTCATTTTCAAAAAACTCCGTGTTTTTTAACTATGCGAACGGCAAAATCCTTTCAGATACGATGGAGGCAATCCCTATCGAAAAACTGACAAGGCGCGATATCTCGTTTTTTACAAGCTTTCTTGTACAGAACGAAAGTTGCGTTTGGAATTTGACATGCGAAGAATTTGTCAGGATGGGGCGGTTCGTTCATGGCGATGTTGAATCAAAAATTGCAGGGAACCTTACAGAAAAGTATATGGCTGAATTAGGAATTTCTTTTCTTGCAAAACGGTCGGTAATCACGCTTTCTGGCGGCGAATTTCAAAAATGCCGCATTGCACGAAGCCTTGTCCAGCAAAGTCCTGTCCTTCTTTTGGATGAACCGATTGCCAACCTTGATTTTGATGCTCAATTTTCGTTTATGCAAAAAATCCGCGATTTATGCCGTAAGGATGGAATCTCAGCCGTTGTTTCGATTCATGATTTGAACCTGGCATCGATTTTTGCCGACAAAATTTTGCTTCTCGGTTCACGGAAAGATTCTTGTTCACAATCCATTTTCGGTTCCGTAAGTGATATCTTTAAGGTGGAAATCCTTCAGCAAGTTTATGGTACAAACCTCGGACTCTTTGTCCATCCTGAATACAATGCTCCTCAGGTTTTCGTCAAAAACTGATTTTGACCACTCTTTCTCGCCGTGCCATCCAGTCGTCGACGAGTTCTTTTGGCTCGAGTGGGAAGGCTTGGTCGGCCCATTGCCAGGTCCAGCGCTGTATCGAATAAAGCTGGTTGCTCCTAAAACTTAAAATTATGCCGTCGCCGTCTGGTCCCGGGCGTTCGGTGTCTGCTACGATTGTCTGGTTTTCGCCCCAGAGTCGGTTTTTTGCATAGCGGGCGGCATATCCGTGCAGGTGGATTTTGAAATCCAGGTAATAATCGTGGCACATACAGCCGAACGAGCCGAGTGTCATTTTGCGGAAATCGTAATCTTTCGGAAGTGTGAAAACTTCTTTGGTAAGCTGGATGTTTTTCATTTCACCGAGCGAATAGCGGCGGCGTCCGTTTTTTACCACATCCAGTGCGTGAAGGTTCCAGTTACCGTTGTCGAAAATCAACTGCCAGGGTTGAACGCGTCGTGGTCGAGGTTTGTCGTCCTTGAGCGACTGGTAGTCAAAGGTGATGACCAGGTTTTCCTGCAAAGCCTTGTCGAGCAGCCGCCATGTTTCGGCTGGAATTTCTTTATTCGGGGCGCCTACGAAGATGATTCTGTCGTTTTCACTGTCTGTTTTGATTTTTATCCTTTCCAGCGACAGGTCGTGTATTTGCAACTCGTTGCAGGTTGACCGGAAAAATTAATCAGTTATAATAGAGCCCAAAGAACCACGCATAGAAATTCGTTGCAGGTTGACCGGAAAAATTAATCAGTTATAATCGAGTACATTCCTCGCGCTTATAATCTTGTGTTGCAGGTTGACCGGAAAAATTAATCAGTTATAATCTTCTCGACATCAGCAGTCGGCGAGGCTTGTTGCAGGTTGACCGGAAAAATTAATCAGTTATAATAGGTCTTTTTCTGTAACGTCAAACTCATATGTTGCAGGTTGACCGGAAAAATTAATCAGTTATAATTTATAATAATCTTGATTATGTTGTTTTCGGGTTGCAGGTTGACCGGAAAAATTAATCAGTTATAATTTTTCTTGTCTGCTTCTTTTTCTTCTATTTGTTGCAGGTTGACCGGAAAAATTAATCAGTTATAATAAACCAATCATAAGACCAGGTTCAGTAACAGTTGCAGGTTGACC
>JAQYSN010000166.1 GCA_028725265.1 Spirochaetales bacterium
TGAACAAGGAGTATTTTACAACTTCGATGACTAACTCAGATTTATTTGACCGAAAAGCCTATAAAACGGCAGCCCTTTCGCAGTTAAAGGGAAACTGGACAGTTGCCTGCGTGGTGACTCTCATTGTATTAATTGCATCAGTAATGCTAAACATTGGCTCTATAATAGATTCAATCAAAGCATCAACTTTGGATTACGGACATTCAGGTTCAAATTTTTATTTCAACTTGAATTCAAACAAGCCTGTGTTTACAGCCACAGACTACATTGGTATGGCATCTTCTCTTTTATCAATCATACTTTCAGGAATAATTGCCATCACTTTAACTAAATCCTTTTTGGATATGAGCAATGGCAAAAAACTCACATATGAAGATTTCATAAAAAATTTAGACTTATGGGCAAAAGGTATTCTTGAAAAACTATGGTCCACTCTTTTCATTATTCTATGGTCTCTTTTGTTTTATATTCCAGGAATCATAAAATCCATCGCCTATTCACAAGCTTTTTATATACTTGCAGCCTATCCAGAAGTAACGGTAACTCAGGCTCTTAAAATCAGTATGAAAATCACAAAAGGCTACAAAAGTGATCTTTTTGTCATGGACTTAAGTTTTATCGGATGGATTCTTCTTTCATTTGCAACGGCAGGAATCGGTTTTATCTGGCTCATCCCTTACATGCAGACGACAAAAGCAAATGCATTTAAGTTCCTGATGGAAAACGCAATCGCACGAAACCGTGTTACTTATGAAGAACTCCATGGTGGAAAATCTTTCAACGAAACAACAGAAGAACAAGCAGAAAATTTCGAAACTCAAACTGAAAACTCAAACAGCGAAGAAAATGAAATTCCAAAAGTAATTTTATGTGAAGATCTTACAAACAAATCGGAGGAAAATTCATGAGTGGTGAAAAGACTAAGAAAAAAATTTCAAGTGGCGTAATAGTTTTAATAATCGTACTGATTGCAGTCGTTCTACTTAGTGTTGCGCAAATCGTATCAGCTTTCACAGAAAGCTCACCTAGGGCGAACCGCTCGAAAAACATCCCTCATTCAAACGGAAAATACGTTGCAGAATTGTATATTGACGGAACCATCACGGACAAAAACGAAACATACAACCAAGAATGGCTTTTATCAACGATTGAACAACTAAAAAACGATCCTAAAAATGAAGGAATACTTCTTTACATTGATTCCCCTGGTGGGGCCGTATATCAGGCAGACGAAGCATACCTTGCTCTTATGGACTATAGAGCCGAAAAACCGGTTTGGGCATATTTTGGTTCGCTTGCAGCTTCAGGCGGATATTACATCGGATGCAGTGCTGAAAAAATCGCGGCAAACAGAAATACTCTAACAGGATCAATCGGTGTAATTGCCGGTCGTTCAGTCGACCTCACAGGATTGATGAACAAATACGGCATCAAAATGACCACCATTACGGCTGGAAAAAACAAAAACATGATGGGAATCGACAGTCCTGTAACCGAAGAACAGAAAAAAATAATGCAAGATTTGGCAGATGAATGTTACGAACAATTTGTTGGAATAGTCGCCGACAGCAGAAATCTTAGCATAGCACAGACAAAACAGCTTGCTGACGGCAGAATCTACACGGCAAAACAAGCAAAAGAAAACGGTTTGATAGATGAAATCTGCTCGCTCGAAGAATTTGAGACTAAATTTAAGGAATTCCTGCGAAACGATAAAATCACTTTTCAGGAATTAAAATATGAGCGGGAAAAGAAATTCTACGAAGACTTTTTCTCAAGCTTTTCTAAAATCAACAATCGAAACTCAGAATTCGAAATGATACAGGAGATGATATCAACAGATATGACCTATCCTGCGTTCTTATATCAGGCAAACTAAAAATCTAGTATAACGAAAAAGCCCTTAAGGATTTTGAAGCATGAACAGTACTTCAGAATTCTCAAGGGCTTTTTTTTGCAAAATCAATCTTAAAAAAAGAGTGTATTTACAGAATCTTTTTGAAGATTGCTTTCAAATCATCGAGATTCAAAGGCTTTGGTAAAAAATAATTTACATCGATACCTTTAAGATTATCTTCAAGAGAACTTGTTTGCCTTGAAGAAATAGCAACGACAACAGGCTTTCCAAAATTATCAGTTTGGGTTATTTTCTTGCACAGTTCAAAACCATCAACTCCTTTTATATCCAAATCCAAAAGCACAACATCATTACATTTTTCTGAAAGAATCATTCCTGCTTCAAAACTATCCAAGGCCGATGAAATCTTTTTATCAGGAAACTCTCTTAACAAATAATTGGCCAAAACCATATTCAGGCCTTTCTCATCTTCGATTACTAAAACAGACATATTTTTTAACTCCTTACGAGCTTGTAAATCATAAATTTCTGGAGGTATTCGCATATTTCTAGTTTTCATAAAACTTATCAAGTCATCCTGATAAACCCGATACTGATTACCAGGTGTAGAGAAAGCTGAAAGATAACCTTTCTTTATCCAATTGATAACAGTCTGATTTACTACACCACAAATATTGGCAACTTCGAGAGCGGAATACACAATAGTTTTTGATGAATCTTTTGGCATAAAAAACCTCCAAAACAACTAATATTAAAATTTTACCACACTCTGACAAAATTGCTAGTTTTTTTTTACTTTTGAAGTTTTTTTCTTATCAATGAAGGAGAAAACCCCTTTTGGATGAGCTTTTCATACAGTTTATCGTCGTCGCAACCATTTCGCTGAAGCTTATCAAGTGCCTTTTCGAACAAATCTTCTTCAGGAAATTCTTCAAAAAACTCATTTAGAGCATCTTGAGCAATTTTTTTTGAAACACCCCGCGAAACAAGACCTGCCAAAAGTTTCGTACGTCCCTCACTTATAGAAAGACGTCTATTCCTTAACCATGAGACTGCATATCTCATATCCGAAAGGTAATTTTCACTTTCCAAATAATCCAATACTTTTTCGATTTGAATTTTTCCGAACTTTTTATTCTTAAGCTTTTGTTCCAGCAAGAATCTAGAATGCTCGCTACGATTAAGATAATTCATAGCAGCTCTTTCGACCACCAGACAAAGAGTAGATTCCAAAAGATCAATCGCTTCTACATCATTCTCTTGAAAAATACACCCCTCATAAAAATCATCAAGTCTGGAATGTTCAAGATAAACCTCACGGAGCAAAAAAATAGACCCCGTAGGAGTCGTAATCTTTACAATTCCTGCCGGAGTCTGTTCAAGAGAGTCAATCTTTATGCACAACTCATTCTGAGATTCCTCTGAAGAAACGTCTGAATCGTGCATAGAAAAGGACTAACGTTTGCTAAACTGGAATCTTCGTCGAGCACCGCGCTGACCATACTTCTTTCGTTCAACCATACGAGAGTCTCGTGTAAGATATCCGTTCTTCTTGAGTGCTGGATAGTTATCCTGATCAACCTGAGTAAGAGCTCGTGAGATACCATGAAGACAAGCACCTGCCTGACCATTAAGACCACCACCAACTACATTAATAAGGATGTCATATTTATTTTCAGAAGATGTTACCATTAATGGCTGTCGTACAACCTGAACCTGTTCAGATGTAGCAAAATAATCATTAACATCTTTTCCGTTTACAACGATTTTTCCAGAGCCTTCTCGTACAAAAACACGAGCAACGGCTGTCTTTCGTCTACCTGTTCCAATACCGATATTTTTTACCATAATGCTCTCCTACCTTATACGTCCAAAACCTGTGGATTCTGTGCAACCTGATCGTGTTCAGCACCTGCATACACTTTCAAATTTGTAAGCAATTTGCGTCCAAGAGGTCCGTTAGGAAGCATTCCCTTAACTGCGATTGTAATAGGATCTTCAGGGTGTTTTTCCAATTTCTTTTCAAATGTATAAGACTTCAATCCACCAACATAACCAGTGTGCTTATTGTAAACTTTGTCTGTTCGTTTTCGTCCTGAAATAGCAACTTTTTCAGCATTAATGATGATAACGAAATCACCATTCTCCTGATGAGGAGCAAAAATAGCCTTGTTTTTTCCACGCAAAACAGAAGCGGCTTTAGCAGCAACACGACCAAGTGGTTTATCAGCTGCATCGATAACGTACCAGTTTCTAACCGGTTCATTTACATAAATAGTTTTCATGTATATACCTTAAAAAATAATTTTGGGAGAAAAATTCTTGAGCATCCGAACTATTCTCCGAAAGCAACATTCAGCGAGCAAACTGAACATCGCATTTTGTCAAAAGCCCCGCCTTTGACGCAGATATACGGGATTTAATAATATCTTTTTTACGACTTGGATGTCAATACATCAAAATCAAGATTATTCTGATTTAGAAGAGTCTTTTTCTTCCGGTTTATCTGTTTTTTCAGCTTTCTGAGCAGCGAGTTCTTCTTTCTTTGCTTCGTGTTTATCCTTGATATCGCCAATTCCAATGAAAAGAGCAACCAATCCGACAAAAGCTGCCAAAACAGGAGCAAATCCCTTCAAAAATTCAACAACATCCCAACCCCATCCAAGGCCAATCGGAATACAGGCAAAAACAGTAAAAGCAATTAAAAGCAATCCTAAAACCAATGAAATCATACAATCTCCTTATTTATCGTCCACAACGATGTTTTGCAACGCAAAACTCGAGTGGTCGCTTTAGCGACCACAACAATTCTTATATTTCTTTCCACTTCCACACGGACACGGATCATTTCTTCCAACTTTCGGCGAAGTCCTTACAACCTGAATATTTTCAGCTTGTCGTTTAGATGCCATTGCACTGGAAGCAGCCTGTCTTCTTGAAGAAACACCATCAAATGTAGAACTTGAGCTGTGCTGAGCATTCATCTGGCGACGACCAGCCGTTCTTCGGGCCGAATCTTCTGTCTGAACTCGAACACGGAAAACCCGTGATGCAATATCCATACGAATATCATCAAGCATGTCATAGAAGATGTTAAATCCATCAATCTTATATTCAGTAAG
>JAQYSN010000167.1 GCA_028725265.1 Spirochaetales bacterium
ATTATATAATTTTAATACCCAAGTGTCAACTCATTGTATCATATAGAATAGATTTGTCAATAGTTTTTACGACATTATTACAAAATTCGTCATATTAACATTAATCTTTTTTAAACTTCCGATATAATCTTTCAGCGACGACGTCCGGAACCATCATAGAAAGATCTCCTCCAAAAGATGCAAGTTCCTTTATAGCGCTGGATTTCAAAACGAAATATTTTGGCTCTGTCGGCAAAAAAACGGTTTCAATGGAAGAATCCAAACTTCTATTCATAATCGAAAGATCAAATTCATAGGAAAAATCGGTTACGTTTCGAATACCTCGGACAAGGACCTTTGCCCCAAGCTGCCTTGCATAATCAACAACCAAACCTTCCCAAACATGAACATAAACATTGTCATATTTTTCCGTTATCAATTCCATCATTTCCAATCGTTCCTGGGCTGAAAAAAGACCATTTTTCTCGGAATTCTTTGAAATAACGACATGCACTTCATCAAAGATTTCACGAGAACGTTCTATGATGTTTAAGTGACCGTAAGTTGGCGGATCAAAAGATCCTGCAAATACTGCTGAAATCATAACTTTATAGTACATTTTTGATTTTTTAACGTCAACCTTTGTATATTGTTTGACGAAAGTTTGTTTGCAATATAGAATATTTATAATGAAAACCATGAAGAAAACTTTTTTTATAACATTAATACTCATCGGGATGATTTTAGCCGTTTCCTGTACGAGCACTCCATCATCGGATTCGTCAAGCAAAGGTCAAACATCAGATCAAAAAGAACAGGAATACCAGCGTTCAATCGGAAATCTTGCATCAAATGAAGAAATATCATTCGACACCTTTGAAGCTGATAAAAAAGCTATTTTTAAAACCATTTTCCTTTTGGATACCATTATCAAAGACAATGATTATAACAAATGGCTTTTATTCATCACGCCACAGTCAAAAGCTTATTGGAGCAACACACGAAATCTTGACAAGGCTTCAAAAAAATTGCCTATCAAAATTCCGTTGCCAAACCTCGAATCTTACTTCAAATACGTATTCTGCCCATCACGAGCAAATTCTCAGATTGACGAAATCCGTTATATTTCAACGACTCAGGTTTCAGCAGTACACGTAGAATATGAAAAAAACATCATCAAGGACATAATAATCTATTCTCTTGTAAAACAAAATGATAGATGGCTTGTAGAACTTGATAGACTCAATTAAAAAAAAATATTCGAAACACATACAAGTTATTGAATGTAAATTGAATATAATATAAAATTGACTTGGAATTTTTTAGGAGGGATTAAGTGAAAAATCCAAAACTGATAGCTCTTTTGATGAGTGCACTTCTTTTAACCCCAATTTTTGCACAGGAAAGACAAGAAACAACTGCGGAACAGGAATATTTGCAGGGCAATTGGGAAGACATGATTATAACTGAATTAACAGCAGCTCCTGATCGAGAAAGCAAAGAGGACGCTTTGAAAAGCATCGAAAGTGCCATAAACAATGGCAGAAATTCAAAAGAAATCGAAGCTGCACTTTATTCACTTGCAGGTGAAGGTGTATTCAAAGAATCAAGAATGAATGGTAGAATTTCAAACAACTACCCTGACATAAGAGCCAAAGCTTGTGACTTGCTCGGACAGATTGGTAACGAATATTGTTGCAAAACATTGACAAAAGTCGTTCTTTCTGACAATGAGCCTATGGTTACGTCTTCAGCAGTAAAAGCTTTAGGTAACGCAAATCTTGATAACTGCGATGATGTTGTAAATACTATCGCATATACTGAAAAACGATTCGGCATCATGAATCCTACTGACAGTCTTGCAAACGACATTCTTGATGCCTATGAAAAACTTGCACCAAATGTCAAAGATCGAAAAGATATGATTCGTTCGATTTCTGAAATCGCTTCAAATGAACGATACAAGAAAGCTGTAAGAGACAAGGCCAGAAGATTACTTGCAGATTTAATTGCAATGTAATTTTCTACACAAGAATATTCTTTTACTTCCGAAAAGCCTCTAAAAATTGAGTTTTTTAGAGGTTTTCTTACATAGACTGCTTTATAGAGAAAAAAATGGAACCAATAATCTTAGCATCATCTTCACAGAGAAGACAAGAAATTTTTACACAATTACAAATACCATATAGAGTTATAATGCCAGATATCGACGAGACTCCACCAGAAGGAATGGCCCTTGATAAGATACCAGAATATCTTGCAAGTAAAAAACTTGATGCCGTAGTAAGGAAATTTCCTACCACACAGACTATACCGTGGGTATTCGGTGCCGACACATTGGTTTTCAAAGATGATAAAATCTACGGAAAACCTGAAAATATCGACGAGGCTCGCAAAATCCTAAGAGAACTTTCGGGAGATACACACACAGTAATTACGTCGGTTGCGCTTTTCAACGGGAAGAATTCATATCTTTCAACGAGAACTTGTATAAGCAAGGTAACCTTTGCAGAACTCTCGGAAGAAGAACTTGAATCGTATTTGGAAACTGATGAATGGCATGGAGTTGCAGGTGCTTACAGAATCCAAGGAAAGGCACAGTGTTTCATAAAAAAAATCGAAGGTTCATATAGTTCGATTGTAGGCTTGCCTATTTTTGAATTTTATGACATATTAAAGGAACAAGGTTACAACATATTGTAACTTTAAATAAACGGAATCAGTGGGCACTGTCAGTGTTGCTGTTTTCCTTATCTTCCGATATGGGAGATAAATCTTCCGGCAAACTTCAGCTTTTCAAAGTTAAAGTTTGTACGAGAAATAGAGAATGGAGTAGAAATCCATAAATGCACAAAAAAAAACTGTGCAGATTTTCTTTTTTTGGTAAATGCTGGAAAATATGAAAATTCGGTTTTCTACGGATGAAGGAGAAACTCAAATGGCAGTAGTAACCATGAAGAGTTTGCTTGAATCTGGAGTACACTTCGGTCACCAGGTTAAGCGATGGGATCCACGTATGAAGAAATACATCTTCGCTGAAAGAAACGGGATTCATATTATTGATTTGCAGAAGACTATGGCTTCAATCAAAGATGCATATGAAGCTGTAAGAAAAGTTACTGCAAGTGGAAAATCAGTTCTTTTTGTAGGAACAAAAAAACAGGCACAGCAGGCTATCGCTAAAGAAGCTGAACGCTGCGGAATGTACTATGTAAACAATCGCTGGCTTGGCGGTATGCTTACAAACTTTTCAACAATCAAAAAATCACTTTTAAGATTAAAGAAACTCGAAAAACAGGAAATTGATGGAACTTTCGCTAGCCTTACAAAGAAAGAAATTTCAAACATTCAGAAGGAAAAGGCTAAACTCGAAAAGAAC
>JAQYSN010000168.1 GCA_028725265.1 Spirochaetales bacterium
ATTCCCGGATATTCCTTTTTAAATTTTTGCAGATTTTTTACATTCCGGGCAAATTCCTTTAAAAATTATGTCGCAGCCTGTAAATGTAAAACCATTGTCATTTTTAATTTTTCTTTTTAAATCCTCTTCAACAGAATCAAAATCCTTCATATCTACATCGAAAAGTTTGTCACACTTTTCACAGCGAACATGATAATGATGAGCTGGCATAAAATCGAATTTTGCAGCGTTATCAGGAATAGAAATGCGACCGATTTTTCCTTCTTCGTAAAGAATGTTAAGATTTCTGTAAACAGTTGCCCGACTGATATTCGGATGACTATTTTGAATCTGCATAAAAACTTCCTCTGCAGTAACATGTGAGTGCATTTTTTGAACGGTTTCTAAAATAATCTGCGACTGAACAGTATTCCGTTTGATAATTTTCTCCATTAAAAATTAAATTTTGTATTTAAGTTTTATTAGGATTTATTCTTAATTAGTATTATATACTAGAAATAATGTCTGTCAAATATTTTTTACACAAATATTTTATTCTACCGTTTGCATTTACAAAATCCCTGGGACTTACGAACATGCATCGGAACCACAGGCAGAATCAAGAATCTTTCCGTGTGTCGGCTGAATGATATTTACAATCATTCGAACCAGAGATTTAGGTGTAAAGAAAACGCCGTCATCACTGGCGATATTTTTGCAAACTTGTTTAAGAAATATTCATAAATGCGGCCGATTACATCATCTTTAATTTCGTTGAGAGCGTCATTGTTGAAAAGGCGGAGAAGGTCTTTGAGAATTTTTGCTTCTACATATTTAAAACGTGTAAAAGCATAGCGAAGGTAAATAAGTCCGAGGACTGGCATACAGTATTCTTGTGAACTGAGTTTGAACCTTCACGTAATGCATCTGCACTTTCCCAGAGGCCGTTTTCTAGTGATTTTATGTTGTTTTGTGAGATTTGTTACCTGCTTTATAAATGTTTATGATAGCATGATTTAGCCAGATTTTATAGTCATTATACACGATGCAAGTGCCATAGAACGGCCAGAGTTAAGCCAGGCAGATGCACTTCACGTGATGAATGAGCTCGTGTCACGTACTTTGTGTTTCAGAAGATCCTGTGAAATTTAAAATTGGTGTTATAGCTGGAATATTAATGATTGTTATGCTCACAGCCCACTGGGCTGGTAATTTAATAAGTAATAGAATTTTCATAGTAAACTGTGATAGAATAAATCCATGGCACAGAATTCCGAACACAAATACACAAGACAGCAAGTAGAAAATTTGCTCGAAGCGTGTTTGAACAAGACTTTAGGCGAAATCGATAAAAATCATGTATTCGACCGTACAAAGACTAATCCTAAAATCACAGGAATTGCAGGAGATGTAATCGAACAGTCTGTCTTTGGTTATAATGCTAACAGCGACTCTTCACCCGACCTAAATATTGACGGAATATTAACAGAGCTTAAGACAACAGGTATTCGCATTTCAAAGAAAAATCCGAAAGAATACGAAGCAAAAGAGCCAATGTCAATTACAGGAGTTTCACCGAATGTAATAATCGACGAGGAATTCTCTGATTCAAGGTTCTGGCATAAATTAGCCCATTTGCTTTTAGTTTATTATCTTTATGCTTCGGATAAAACAGTCCTTGCAGCCGAATATGCTAATTTTCTTGTGAAAGGTTATCAATTTCTTGAGTTTTCTGAAGACGATAAGAAAATCTTGGAACAAGATTGGCTTATTGTCCGCAATTTCATTCGTTCCCTAGAAAAAGACGAAAAGCGTTATCCCGAAATCTCACATCTTCGTGATAAATTGCTTTTTATTGATACTGCTCCAAAATGGCCGAATCCCCCTCGTTTCAGATTGAAAAGAACTGTTGTATCAAATATTGTGCAAAAACATTTCAACGGTTCTTTGGAGCAACTGCCAAAGTCTTATGACACTTACGCTGAAATTGACAAAAAATGCCATGAAATTACGAAACAGTACAAGAATAAAACCGTTGCAGAATTGATGGAAGGATTTAAGATTGAAGGCAAAATTGACAAGGGAATCGGTGAAAGGCTTGTTGTAAAAATGTTTGGCGGAACTGCAAAGAAAATGCAGGACATTGACCTTTTCAGTAAAATTGGACTTCTTGGGAAAACAATAGTTCTTACCGAAAAAGGCAGAAGAACAGAAGACATGAAGCTTTTCAGAATTAATTTTGATGAAATTTCAAATGTAGACGAGCAATTTACAGATTCTGTTTTCTTCGATTATTTTGCGGAAAATCAGATTCTTTGTATTATTTTTGAAGAACACGACAAAGACGATTTCAGTAAAAATACTTTTCTCGGATTCAAGAGGCTGTCATTCTCAGACGACTTCATCGATTTAAATGTAAAATCCGTTTGGAGCAGAATCAGGGAACTTGTTATTTATAAAGAGTTGAAAGATGTTCCTGTTTTTGACGCAAAAGGAAAGCCAAAAATCAACAAGACAGGCATTCCTCAAACAGCTCCTAATTTCCCTAAATCTTCAGAAGGTATGATTTTTGTCCGTGGAGACAGTTCAGATTCAACAAAAAAGCCCGAAACTGTAAACGGAATCAGCATGTATCGCCAGTATATTTGGATAAAAGGCAGTTATTTATCGCAAAAATTGGACGAAAAAGATTTCCTCTAAAAATCCGTCTTGAAATCTTGATCATTTTCCCAAAATTAAGTATACTAAAGTCATGTGTATGCAAAAAACTGTCTGCGAACTGTTTGCCGGTGTCGGCGGTTTTAGATGCGGACTCAATTCCATAAAAAACAAGGACTTCTCTCTTTCCTCTGAAACTTGGAAAACAGTATGGTTCA
Source organism: Spirochaetales bacterium (assembly GCA_028725265.1). Classification (GTDB taxonomy): domain Bacteria; phylum Spirochaetota; class Spirochaetia; order Treponematales; family Treponemataceae; genus RGIG9060. The sequence continues at coordinate 2,856 of JAQYSN010000168.1, forward strand.
ATCAGTGGGAGCCAGGAAAGAAAAATCAGTGGGCGCACGACTGCTATGTAAAGCATTTCGGAACTACCCTTGATTTAAATGGTAAAGATACAACAAACATCGATATTTCAGCAGTTGATAAAACTGCAATTCCAGACCACAACTTGCTCGTTGGCGGTTTTCCATGTCAGGATTATTCGGTCGCAAGAAGCCTTAACGGAGAAAAAGGAATTGAAGGGAAAAAAGGCGTTCTTTGGTGGTCAATCTGGGATATTCTAAAAGTAAAAAAATCTCCATTCGTTCTCTTGGAAAATGTAGACAGGCTTTTACTTTCTCCTTCCAAACAGCGTGGGCGTGATTTTGGCATTATTCTTTCGTGCCTGAACAATGAAGGTTATGTCGTTGAGTGGCGTGTCGTGAATGCCGCTGAATACGGTGAAGTTCAGAGACGAAGAAGGACTTTTATTTTTGCTTATAAAAAGAATACGAACTTCGCAAATTCTTTGAATCTTAAAAAAGATATTATTTCAGTTTCTGCTGTTTTAGAGAAAAAAGGTTTCTTTGCAGAAAGTTTTCCAGTTAAAAAAATTGATGAAGCCGCAATTACTTCAATAGAAATCTCAAATGATGTTGCAAGTGTCTCTGATAATTTCTGTTTTGATTTTTGTAATTCGGGAATAATGTTTGACGGGTCTGTTTATACTGTAAAATCCTCTCCTGTTGTTTCAAAGTCAGAAACTCTTGGAGAAATCATAGAGAAAGAAACTGTCGATAAAAAATACTTTATTCCAAATGAAAGATTGTATTTTACAAATCCTGAAAGCACCCACAGCGATGAAACAGAAAATGAATTACCTTTGGAAAGCCGTCAAACTTGGCAGTATATAAAAGGAGCAAAACGAAAGTACAGAACTGCAAGCAACGGTCATAAGTATATTTATTCAGAAGGTGCGATTCCAATGATTGATGAATGGAACAAGCCTGCACGAACAATGCTTACCAGCGAAGGAAGTTTTAATCGAAGCACACACATTGTACGAGATTTTACAAATCAGAAAATACGAATTCTTACACCAAGGGAAACAGAAAGAATCCAAGGCTTCCCGGATGATTGGACTGCAACAGGAATGCCAGAAAAATTCAGATATTTCTGTATGGGAAACGCTTTGGTAGTTCCATTGATTTCTAGAATGGAAAAAAATATAGAAAAAATCTTTATGGCAGAGCCATAAAAGGAATATTTTTTCAGCAAGTCAAGATTGCCATAAAAAATTAATTAAAAGGATATATTATGAATGAATATATCTTTTTTACAGGTGAAGGATATTGCGAATCTCCAAATGACAATAAAGTAGAAAACTTTCAAGTCCTCGATTTTGAGAAGGCTCAATCAAAAGAAGAAGCTCTTAGTAAACTTTTAGAAAATAATTCTTGGATAAAAGAAAATACCTATAATGTTGATGAAATTATAGGCTGTCAAGTTATACAATAAAGAAAGCATAACAAGAAGTTCAAAGCCGATACCAGGTCAAGCTGGTTTGCGATTTTACTTATTGTTGCAGCAATGTCTTTTGCAATTGCTGGTATAATACTTGCAGTGAAGGAGAAAAAATCACGTTAGTGCGTGGAGTGGTGGCGAAGCCAGCGACCGCAGGGAACGAAGTGAACGAGGACGCCGAGGGTTACCGAGCCACGGAAGGCACGACCCGAGCAAAGCGAGGGGAACGCCCAAAAGCTTATGCTACTGGGAATAAAAAGCACACATGTAATAAATCTGTCAGTTAAATGTTTTAGTGCTGTAGACTTTTATAATTTCTTCTTTTGCGGACAAAAAAACATCCACTAAGTCTGGGTCAAAATCTGTTCCGCGGCCATTTTCAATGATTTGGAAACATTGGTCTAAGGGCATTGCATCCCGGTAGCAACGTTTTGCAGAAACTGCATCAAAAACATCTGCAATTGACATGATTCGTGCACACAAAGGAATTTTTTCGCCATCAAGACCTTCTGGATAACCATTTCCGTTCCATTTTTCGTGGTGGTAACGGGCAACATAATATGCAGTTTTAAGGAATTCTGGATTGTCCAGACGAGAGAAGGTTTC
>JAQYSN010000169.1 GCA_028725265.1 Spirochaetales bacterium
CGATGGGTGAAGAAGCTCTGAAGCTTGAAAGAACAAAATTGCTTAGTCCATATCAAGTAAATCAAAAGCTTATGGATATGACGTGCAATCCAAATACGATTTTCATGCACTGTCTTCCTGCAATCAAAGGCGAAGAAGTAACTGAAGACGTTTTCGAAGGAAAGCAAAGCAAAGTTTTTGATCAGGCTGAAAACAGAAAACACACAATCAAAGCAATAATGCTTGGTTTGATTTAATAAGGAGCTGTATAAAATGAAATCTTTCGGTAAAAAAATCTTTGTATTTCTTTTTGTATTATTGGCTTTTGGTTTTTGTGCTTTCGCACAAGAATCTTCTGAAGAACAGGATATTTTTTATGTAAATGTTCCGATTCTCCACGTTTACGAACATATCGATGCCTATATGGTAACCTACGCAAAGGGTTCAATTGGGACAGAAAAAGTTTTCCTTTCAAAAAAATGGTTCAAAACATCAGATGCTGAAAAATGCAGAGTACGCCCACTTATCAAAGGAATGCAGCCTTATATGACTGTTGTATATGTTAATGGTTCTGTACAGAAAGTTTATCTTAACATGCCAACTAATCATCAGGAGCCATGCTGGAAAGTCCTTTCACGAAATATTGAAGTAGAATCAAACCTTGTTGAAAGTCCAAGCGAACTTTCTTTCAGCTTCTAAGGATTTATAATGACCGTAACACAGAAAGAATCTGATGCATTTTCTGAATTTTTGAACGAATATGATTTTTTTTATGTTTCTGGTCATAAAGAACCAGACGGCGACAGCATTGCCAGCTGTCTGGGAATAGTTGAAATCTTAAAACACAAAAACAAACCCTATCAATTGATTTCGTGCGGTCCATTCAAACGCTCGGAAATCATGGTGTTTGAAAAATATTTTTCTTCAGAAATCGACACTACAAAACTGAACAACCCCAAAACTGCATTGATTCAGGTCGACTGCTCCGAAATTGAAAGAGTCGGCGCGGATTTTTCCGATTTATTAAAAAGCCTTCCTGTTTTCATTATAGACCATCACAAAACAGCTAGCGCAGATCCTGAAAAGTCCATAGTGTATCCAGATTCTCCCGCCGCATCCTACCTTGTACAGCAACTATATGAGAATCTAGTCGGAAAACCTGATGAGCAGCTTGCAAAAAACCTATTTTTTGGTCTTTGCACCGATACAGGATTTTTCCGTTTCCTCAATTCTGAATCACAGCAGGTTTTTGAAGCTGCAGGAAGGCTTGTAAAACAAGGTGCAAATCCGCGCCTCACCTATTCGGAAATTAACAGTGGAAAATCTTTTTCTACAAGAAAACTGTTAGGACTTATGCTAGAAAAGGCCGAGCAATATTACGATGGAAAACTTATAGTTACCTATGAAACTCTTGAAGATACACAAAAACTCGGCAAAAATGGACGCGATTCCGATTCGCTCTACAACCTTCTTCTTTCTGTCGAAGGTTGCGAGGCCGTGCTTTTTATAAGGCAAGATACTTCTACGACTTGCACGGCTGGTTTTCGCTCAAAAGACGATATTGACGTAAGCAAAATTGCTTCTAAATTTGGTGGAGGCGGACACAAAAATGCTTCAGGTTTGAGCACACAGGGAATACTTGAAGAATTAATGCCAAAGATTGTAAAAGAATTCGGTTCGATTTTTAATTAACAACACACTACTACTTCTATATCGATAAATCTTACATGTATTCATGGAAAAATCTTACAATTTTTGTAAGATTTTTTTTTATTTAAAAATCTTTTTAGACAAAATTCAGTTTTTTTTACTCTTAGTTCTCATTTTTTTCTCGTTTTTTAAAGATTTTTAATAGTTTTTTTGCAGAATCGTGTTTTTTTTGACTTGGCATGATTCTTGCTACTTCAAATTCTGAAGGAGTTTTTATGATAAATGCAAAAAATATTGATAATGTTTACGCTCTATATAAGTGCGGCGTAATCAGTAAAAAACGATGCGTAAATCTTTTACTTTCATTTCTTAAGGAAAATCCATATTTTTTTGGATTGGAAAAACTCAACGAAGAAAGCATCTGCGATTTTATGTTTTACATCTTTCCGAAAATACAAAATGGACTTGAATCCTATGACGAAGGAAGATCTTATTTTTCAAGTTACTTTCAAAGCCTTGTTAGGCTGGATTTTATAACCTGGAAAAAAATAAAAATCAAAGAAAAATTAAGACAACAAGCAATCATCAACATAAAGAGCGTTGAATATGAAATTGAAGAAGATTTTTTACAGAATACTGATTTTTTGGCAGCAGAGCCGGAACAAAATCCATATCAACAGAGAATAGAAATCAGCGAAAAATTAAAGCTCGAACTATATATCATCATATTGAAATCAGCATATTACATTTCAAGTGAACAGCTTTCGGATATAGTAGAAAAATTTTCACTGGATTTCAATGAACTGCAATACCTACTCTTTTTGACAAATGAACAAATTAAGAAAAAGATAGAAAACGCAAAACTGATGGAAGAACTGGTAAATTGGTCTTTTATAAAACGAGAAGAAGTAAAAATCTGCATGTCACATTATTCAAGCGAAGATCCAATTTACGAAAAACTTCTTGAAGATTATCAGAAAATTGATGAGCGCTATAACCAACGAAAAGAAAAACTGAAGAAAATGAAAATCGTTCCAAGCGACATTACGATTGCAAAAATACTTGGCATATCAGCCTCGAAAGTTCGCTACACCTTGAAAAAGAACTATCAGAAACTGAATATTGCGAAAACGAGCAGAAAAAAGTAAAATGAGCCTATGGAAATTTTTTTAGCAAGTTCAAATGAACACAAAAAACACGAGATGGAAGAGCTTTTCAAAGACTACACTATCATAACACCAAAGGATATCAATTTGAATTTTGATCCTATAGAAGATGGAAAAAGCTTTGTCGAAAATAGTCTCATCAAGGCAAAAGCCCTGTACGAAATCGTAAAAAAGCCAGTTCTTGCAGACGACTCAGGAATTTGCGTTGATGCACTTGACGGAAAACCTGGAATATATTCAGCAAGATATTGCGGACGATTAAAGAACAAGGTTGACGGGCACAAATTAAGCCAAAATGAACAAAACGGCCTTTTAATTGAAGACGTGAACCTTACGCTCAAAGAAAAAAACTTGGATCCAAAAAAGAGAGAAAACAGAAGCTGTCGATACGTATGCTCACTCATACTTTATTATGGAAAAGACCAGTTTTTATGTTCACAGGAAACTCTTGAAGGAATTCTACTCGACGATATAAATGAAAGCCGAGGAACTACAGGTTTTGGATATGATCCAATTATTTTTCTGCCAGAATTCGGAAAAACGGTTGCAGAACTCACGGAAGAAGAAAAAAATTCGATATCTCACCGTGGCAAGGCGGCCGAACTTATAGCAAAAGCTATGAAAAATCTTTTCTGAAACAACATGTATTGCCGGTCCTTTTCAAAAATGAAAGGCCGGCCTTTTTTGCACATTGAAAAAGACCTTCTTCCGTATAAAAACACACGTGGGTCGAATCTTGCCTATACCACCATTTTTCAAAAACAATATTTTCTCTCAAAATCTGAGTCTGAACTGACACAATTCCGCCAGTTTTAAGCAATGAAGAAATTTGACAAAAACTTTCGACAGGATTTTCAAAGTGTTCTGCAACTTCAAGACATGTGATAAAATCAACTTTCTCATCAGGTAAATCAGGAGCAAAAAACAAATCATAGGCAAATGCCTTTTTAAAAATCCCCTTTAGCAAAACAAGATTAAACAAACAAGGTTCTGGTCCTGAACCAAAATCCAAATAAAAAGCATCTTTAGTTTCGCAATTTCCAAATTCATTAAAAAAATCTATGGATGTAGTCAAAAATGTTTCAAGATAAGATTTGTATCCTTCATCTTCCAGACTGTTATTATGAAGTAAATATCTTTCCTTTTGGGATTTTAAATCCAAATAAAACTCTTCCAAAAGAGTGATGGATTTACAGTTTGGACATTTAAAATATGTTCTATCTACGATAGTTATATAATTTTTCAGATCATTTGGAGTTGAAAAAGTGCAAATCGGGCATTTTTTTAAAAATTTCATAAAAAAATTATAAAAAAATTAAAAAAAGTGTTAAGTTCTTTAGCACTCTTTCCGATAAGAATAATGTAGAGTTTAAATATTAAACTCTAAAGTGTTTTTGCAACTTATCAGTGATAAGTACTTATCTTTGATAAGTGCAAATCGCGAGAAGTAGAAAGGATTCTACTTTATACAAATTCCATGGAGGAAAATTATGGTTATCAATCACAACATGTCAGCAATGTATTCCAATCGAACTTTAGGTATTTCAAACGGAAATATCCAGAGAGATATGGAAAGACTTTCATCAGGAGAACGAATTAATCGCGCTGGTGATGACGCTTCAGGACTCGCAGTTTCAGAGAAAATGCGAAGTCAGATCCGAGGATTGAATCAGGCTTCAAGAAACGCTTCGGATGGTATTAGTTTTATTCAGACAACTGAAGGATATCTTCAGGAAACAACTGATATCATGCAGCGAATCCGTGAACTTGCAGTTCAGGCTTCAAACGGTATTTATACTGACGAAGACCGAATGCAGATTCAGGTAGAAGTTTCACAGCTTGTATCAGAAGTTGACAGAATCGCTTCTCATGCACAGTTCAATGGTATGAACATGCTTACAGGACGATTCGCAAAAGCTACAGGTGAGAACACAGTTACGGCTTCTATGTGGTTCCATATTGGAGCAAACATGGATCAGAGAACTCAGGTTTTCATTGGTACAATGACTGCTACAGCTCTTGGTATCCGAGAACTTGGATCAGAACAGATTATGTCAATTGCTGCACCAGATGATGC
>JAQYSN010000170.1 GCA_028725265.1 Spirochaetales bacterium
CCTTTTGTGCTAAAGTTTCCATAGGTTTCCTTCCTCCTGTTTTTTGTGTTTTTGCAATTCCATTATAACAGATGTTGGAAACCTTTTTTATTGGGGAATTATATTTTACTGCTTGCCTTTGGAACGGACAATCCACTTCTATATTAATAAATTCAAGTTTATACTAATGTGGAATCGTTGATTGAGGTAGACTTTTGCAATCTGCTGTGGTAAATTGAAAATATGTGTGGTATCGTTGGATATGTTGGAGAAAAGGAAGCGACTCCAGTTCTTATAAATTCGCTCAAAAAACTTGAATATCGAGGCTACGATTCATCTGGAATCGCGGTTATAAATTCTGCCTGGAACGAAGATTCTTCTGATGAGGCGATTATCGTCAGAAAATGCAAGGGCGCCATAAAATTCCTTGAAGAAAAAATCGAAGCCGAACTTGTAAAAGGCGCAATCAACGGAAAAGTCGGAATTGCGCACACAAGATGGGCGACCCACGGCGAGCCGAGTGACCTAAACGCACATCCTCACACTGATGTTTCTGGTACGATTGCCGTCGTACACAATGGTATCATCGAAAATTACGGCGAACTGAAGGCGTGGCTCCAGTCACGAGGCGTGGTTTTCAAAAGCCAGACCGACACCGAAGTCATTGCTCATCTTCTGAATTATTTTTATACACAGGGCGCGGAAGGCGTTCGCTCAGAAAATACTCGTGGCGACATTTTTGCTTCCGTTCATGCAGCACGCCAAAAACTTGTTGGCTCTTATGCTCTCGGAGTAATCTGCAAGGATTTCCCGGACCGACTTATTTGCGTCAGAAAAGAAAGTCCCCTTATCATCGGACTTGGTCAGAACGAAAATTTCATTGCTAGCGATGTCCCTGCTGTCCTTGAATACACGCGTGAAGTTTACTTTTTGGAACAGGACGAGATGGCTGTTTTGTATAACGACCATGTTGATTTGTTCAATGCCTATGCTGAAAAAGTCGTTCGCCAGCCTTTCCATGTAGACTGGGATATCAGTTCTGCCGAAAAAGGCGGATACGCACACTTCATGCTGAAAGAAATTCACGAGCAGCCGAAAGCCCTTCACGACACCCTAAAGGCGCATCTTGTTACGGAAAAATCTGCTTCTGGCGGAAAAGAAGGAAAGCCCGTCGCGCTCAGTTTCAGCGACGAAATAAACGATGCCGACTTCAAAAAAATGATTCAAAACGCAAAACGCATCGTTATTACGGCCTGCGGTACTGCTTACCATGCGGGCGTGGTCGGGAAATATGCCTTTGAAAAATTTGCACGACTCCCGACCAATGTGGATGTTGCAAGCGAGTTCCGCTATCGTGACCCGATTTTGGACAAGGACGATGTTTTCATCGTGGTTTCTCAGTCAGGCGAAACAGCTGATACTCTCGCAGCCCTTCGTCTTGCAAAGTCGCGTGGGGCAAAAATCATCGCGATTACCAACTGCGTCGGTTCTACGGTCAGCCGCGAGAGCGACTATGTGATTTACACGCTTGCAGGTCCTGAAATTGCGGTGGCTTCGACAAAGGCTTACACGACCCAGCTTATGTGTCTTTACATGCTTGCCTTGTGTTTCGGAAGCGAGCGCGGCGTCCTTTCGCGTGCGGAATTTGAGCGGCTTTTGACCGAGCTGGAATCAATTTCGGACAAAGCACAAAACATTTTGGACAACAAGACCGAAATCCAGAAATTTGCTTCAAAGCAATTCAACAAATCGAAGATTTTTTATATCGGTCGCCAGTTTGACAGTGCGAACTCCCTTGAAAGTGCTATGAAGCTCAAGGAAGACAGCTATATGCACTGCGAGGCGTTTGCGGCAGGCGAACTCAAGCACGGTCCGATTGCCCTTGTGGATAAGGACACTTTGGTTATCGCGATTGCCACGGAGCCGAGCCTTTACGAAAAACTTGCATCGAACATCATCGAGGTCAAAAGCCGCGGGGCTGCCACGATGGTCATCACAAGCGACACGAGCGGTGCGTTCGATTCCTGCTGTGACAGCGTAATCCAGATTCCGTCTGGCGAGAGCGCGCTTGAAAGCATGCTTTCCGTGATTCCGGCTCAGCTTTTTGCCTACTATTGTTCTGTTTTGCGCGGAAACGACCCTGACAAGCCTCGAAATCTCGCTAAGTCTGTTACGGTAGAGTAAGACGACCTTCGAACAGAAAATGTGGCGCAAAAATGTCTGAAAAGCCAAAATCCTGAGGACTACTTTCCCTTTACGGCACATCGACCTTTACCACAAGGCTTTTTGGCAATTCATCGGCTTTCAGAAACTGAACCATATACAATGGAAGATATGTGATTTTTTCTTTTTTCTCAATATTTCCTGGGCAAAAGACAATCGCATTCTGCAAGTTCCAATCTTTATTTTCGAGAGCTTTTCCCAAGGCGGCATGGCGATGATAATCTTTGCCTGATTTTACCTCAAGCACGAGGGGTGAATTATTTTTCTGCACAATATAATCAAGCTCACAGACGCTTTTCCTGTCAAAATAATGCAATTCAAAACCATTAGTTACAAGTTGCTGGGCAATCACATTTTCTACGATACTGCCCATATTTACTTCAAGATTTCCTTGCAAAATTTCGTACTGAATATTTCCAACTGTCATAGCGCACAAAAGTCCTGTGTCATTCAGATAGACTTTCATCAAATTTCGTTGTTCGCTTGTTTTAAAAGGAATTGTAGGGGCTGACAGATTGTAGCATGGGAGTGAAACTCCTGCATCAGCAAGCCACATAAAACTGCTTTCATAACGATTCATTCGTGCATTTGAATTTATGTCCGAAAGCATAAACCGTCGATTTTTAGAATTTAATTCAGAAGGTATCTTGTCGAAAATTTCTTTGATTCGTTCCTTATCCTTCTGTGCATATTTAGAAATATCTTGCCTGTAAAGTGCAAGAATGTCTTTTTGAATTAGGGTTGTTCTTGCTATGTCATGATTGTCAACAAAGGACTGAACTACGGCAGGCATTCCACCAACAATTATATAATATCGGAAAAGTTGCATCATTTTTTGATGGACCGTCTCGTTTACTATTGAATTATCATCAAAACTATTTTTTAGATGTTGCAGTGTTTCCGCCTGAACTCCATTTGCCCAGCAAAATTCTTCAAAATCCAAAGGAAACATCTGTACTATATGCTCAAATCCAACGGGGTAAGACGGAACATCCTTGTAATTTACACCGAGCAGAGAGCCTGATTCGATGTAGTCAAAGCGTCCGTCTTCTACAAGAAATTTAATTGCAGTTCGTGCGCGAGGACATTCCTGTATTTCATCTAAAAAAATTACCGAATTTCCGATTTCAAGTGGTTGTTGTGAAAAAGCCGTCAGAGCTGTGATTATCGTATCGGCATTTAAGTCGCCTTCAAATGCCGACATTGCAGAAGGTGTGTCGATAAAATTAATTTCCAAAACTGATTTATAGTTTTCTTTTGCGAATGCTCTGATTGCGTGAGTTTTTCCTATTTGGCGTGCTCCCGTTACAAGCATGGCCTTTTTTTCGGATGAGTTTTTCCATTCTGTAAATTTTTCAAATACTTTACGTTTCAGCACAGGTCAAACCTCATTTTGTAACGTTTTTCTACTAAAATTATAGCACTTCTGTAACGAAATTCAAGGATTGTTTTGGTGTTTTTGTAACGGAATTTAATAAAAATTAAGTCGCTTTTGTAACGTTTTTTTCAGTTATACTCGCAAAATTAATGGTCTTCACGCAACACATCGGCTTTCTGCAAATCAGAATGTAAACTTACCTCACCTGAACTCAAGTGTTTAATACATCCATCTTCAAGCCTTACGATGAGCGCGGCATTTTCGTCTATATCAATAACGGTTGCAGGATATGTTGATTTATCATCTCCAATTATCGGATGGACGGTGACCTGTTTTCCAATCAAAATAGAACTTTTTTTGTATTCTGCCATGACCGAATAATAGTCTTCATCAAATATATCCATTACGGCAAGAGCCACATTCGTAGCGAGGCAACTTCGAGTTATATCAGTATTTTTGGCGTAAGACTCGATATCTCCTGCAATTCCGATAACCTCAGGAGGCAATTCAGAACTTGCTTTCATATTGATTCCGATTCCGATTACGGCAGCATCAATTCGGCCTGTTTCAAAATTCGTAATTCCTTCTGTAAGAATTCCGCAGATTTTTTTCCCACCCGCAAAAATGTCGTTAACCCATTTGATTCCGACTTCAACACCATAAAGCTTTTTTAAAGTTCGCGTGACAGCCACAGCTGAAAACGCTGTAATTTTTGCTGGATTCGAAATGCCTTCTTTCGGCGAGTAAATAATTGAAAGATAGATTCCGTTTTTCTCAGGTGAATAAAAGGTCCTTCCCAGCCTTCCTCTCCCTGCGGTTTGACTTTCGGCAAGAATAATCGTACCGTTCAGTTCCAACGGATTTTTTTTGGAAAGAAGTTCTTTTGCATAAGAATTCGTCGAATCGATTTGCGTGAAAAAGTGAATTTTTTCCGGTGGGAAGTCGTTCTGTTCCGAACAAATCTCCTTTTTAAAAATCTGTTCGCTAAGCATGTCGGTATCACAAAGCAAATAACCGCCGTTTGGAGTTCCTGCAATCTGAATGCCATCGTTTCGCAATGCATTTACGGCTTTCCAAACCGCAGTCCGGGAAACATGGAAATTCTCAGCCAAAAATTCCCCGGAAACGGCAGTTCCAAAAGATTCGTGCATCAAATAATCCAGAACAAGTTCTTTTGTGCTCATCTGTTTACGTCTTGATTAAAACTCATTTCCCGGAAAACGCGGAATCATATCAGTTGCCTTCTTGATATCTTCATCCGATGGGATATAATCCTGCATTCTTCCGTCGTTGAAAGCTTCATAAGCCTTCATATCAAAATATCCGGTTCCTGTAAGACCAAAGACGATATTCTTAGATTCTCCGCTTTCTTTGCATTTTAGAGCCTCATCAATTGCAACCTTAATCGCATGGCTACTTTCTGGAGCAGGAAGGATGCCTTCAATCCGAGCAAACATTTCCGCAGCCTTGAAAACTTCGGTCTGTTCAACAGAACGAGCTTCGAGAATGCCTTGATCATAAAGTTCACTTACGATAGAACTCATTCCGTGATATCTAAGACCACCAGCATGGTTTGCAGAAGGAATGAAACTACTTCCGAGCGTATACATTTTCTGGAGCGGACAAACTTTTCCTGTATCACAAAAGTCGTAAGCGTAAACACCTCGAGTAAGGCTTGGACAGCTTGCTGGTTCTACAGCAATAATCTGATACTTAGATTCGCCCCGAAGCATTTCACCTGCAAATGGAGAGATAAGTCCGCCGAGGTTACTTCCGCCTCCAGCACATCCGATGATAACATCAGCCTTGATTCCGTATTTATCGAGGGCTGATTTCGTTTCTAGACCGATTACACTCTGATGCAAAAGAACCTGATTCAAAACAGAACCCAAAACGTATCTGTAGCCTTCGTTCTTCATGGCATGTTCAACGGCTTCCGAAATTGCACATCCCAAAGAACCTGTAGTACCAGGAAATTCTGCATTGATTTTTCGTCCGATTTCTGTATCCATTGACGGCGATGGAATAGCTTTTGCGCCATAAGTCCTGATAACTTCACGTCGGAAAGGCTTTTGTTCGTAAGAACATTTTACCATGTAAACCACACAGTCAAGTCCAAAATAAGAACTAGCCATTGAAAGAGCCGTTCCCCACTGACCTGCACCTGTTTCAGTCGTTACACCTTTTAGGCCTTGTTTTTTTGCATAATAGGCTTGTGCGATTGCAGAATTTAATTTATGGCTTCCAGATGTATTGTTTCCTTCAAATTTGTAATAGATATGAGCCGGCGTCCCAAGCTTTTCTTCAAGGCAATAAGCCCTTACCAAAGGTGATGGTCGATACATTTTATAAAAATTTCTGATTTCTTCCGGAATATCGATGTATGCATCTTTGTCGTTCAATTCCTGCGCCACAAGTTCCTTACAAAAAACCTGTTCAAGTTCTTCGGCAGTGCAAGGCTGATGAGTTTCAGGATTCAAAAGTGGTGCCGTTTTTTTCTTCATATCGGCACGGACATTATACCAAGTTTTTGGCATTTCACTTTCGCTCAAATAGATTTTGTAAGGGATTTCGTTTTTATCTGACATTTAAATCTCCGTCAATGTAATTATTTTTCAGTACTTCAAATGATATACTATTTTTTTGTTTCTATCAATAGAATTTTTTTTAGCCTATTCTTGTTAGCCTTTACCTGGTCGTGGACATAGGAACTTGCTTTTCAAAATTTAACAACGGTTTGTTGCAATTAATTGATGTTATATGTAGACTTTGGCATGCACATTCAACTTTCAGAACATTTTACTTTCGGCATACTTCTAAAATTTACTTTTCCTTCAATATTAATGATGATTTTCACTTCGATTTATACAGTGGTCGATGGGATTTTCGTCTCAAACTTTGTCGGAAAAACAAGTTTTGCTGCCGTAAACCTAGTGATGCCAATTCTGATGCTCTGTGCAGCCTTCGGATTTATGATAGGTTCCGGGGGAAGCGCCCTTGTAGCAAAGTTTTTGGGCGAAGGCAAAAAAGAAAAAGCCAACGAAACATTTTCACTCTTAATATACTTTTCAATCATCATAGGAATCCTGCTTGCAACGCTCGCCTTTGTTTTCATGGATAAAATCGTTGCGCTTCTTAAAGCTGATAGACAACTTGCCAGAGATGCTGTTTTTTACGCAAGAATAGTTGTCATCTGCGGACCGATTTACATCCTTCAAAATCTTTTCCAAAGTTTTTTGATCGTGGCCGAACGTCCCAAAATGGGGCTTGCCCTCACAATTGCAGCTGGTCTTAAGAACATGATTTTGGATGCAGTTTTCGTCGGAATTTTAAGATGGGGCTTGATGGGAGCGGCTCTTGCGACCTGCATCGCCCAATTAATCGGAGGAATAATCCCGCTCGTTTACTTTATAATCTCAAAAAAATCTACGATTCGACTTGGCAAATTCGTATGATCCAGCTATTCGATTTTCAAAACCTGCACGAATGGACTGTCCGAACTTGTCACAAACATCGCAATGTCACTCGTAAGCATTCTTTATAATTTCCAGCTGATAAAAATTGCAGGCGAAGACGGGATTGCCTCTTTCGGTGCCCTGATGTACGTAAGCTATATTTTTGTTTCACTCTTTTTGGGATACGGAATCGGAAGCGCTCCAATAATCAGTTATCATTACGGTGCAGAAAACACGTCGGAACTCAAAAATCTTTTCAAAAAAGACATCGCCATCATCAGCATAAGCGGAATTGCAATTTTCGTTCTTTCTGAAGTTTTGACTATTCCTTTGGCAAAGATTTTCGCAAGCTACGACGAAACTCTTTTTCAAATGATAAAACGAGCTTTCAGGCTCTATTCTTTTGCCTATCTTCTGTGCGGCTTCAACATAATAGGCTCATCTTTTTTTACGGCGCTTAACAATGGGATTGTTTCTGCAGTGATTTCGTTTTTACGAACCTTAGTATTTGAAGTTGCAGCCATCTTCATACTCCCGATTTTTCTTAAATTGGACGGAATCTGGCTAAGTGGTGTTGCAGCCGAAGTTTTCTCGTTCACAGTAACTTTAATCTGCATCCTTGCCTTACGAAAAAAATACGGATATTTCTGAACTAAACCCAGGTTTCCCAAATCTTTTGAGCCATACCAACCGTAGCATCAACCTTTCCGTTTCTGCAGACTGGAAGTTTTAAAAGATTCGTCTGGTTTTCAAAAAGTTTTTCTTCTTTTTCGCTATCATCAAGGTAAGCAATCTCTGAATAGTTCTTAGAATTCTTGTCTAGCATCAAATCAATTGCATCAAGTCGGCTTCCTTCCTTTTTGGCAAGAAGCGAAACAACAGAATCAAACTCTCCTGCGCTCATCTCCTTTTCCTTTAAATCGATAAACTGAAACTGAATCCGTCGTTCCTTGAAAAAGCGCTGTGCTGCCTTGCAGTCAAAAGATTTATTCGTTCCAAATACTTGAATCATAACTTGCTCCGTTTATCGCATTATGAACTAAAGAAAAAATTTGTCAACAGTCGTTAAAAGTTTGCTTGACAGATATTATAATAAAATGGTAATTTTGCCCCGTAAGGAGGTGTAAGATAAAACCGCTAAAATAGCGCGGCTTTATTTTACTAAAGTTTGCGTTGCAAACTTATTATTAAACTGCTGTTCCTCATTACATTACGGAACAGCGTAAAAAGTCAATCGATTGTTGAAACAATCTTCTTGACTTTTTATGGGAGAATTAAGAATGAAAGTCCAATCAATAATCTTGATGATTTTAAATTTTGCGGGAAGCCTTTCCGTCTTACTTTTTGGCATGAAATTTCTTAGCGATGGTATCCAAAAATCTGCCGGTGAGCGACTCCAAAAAACACTTTCATTCATGACAAAAAATCGCTTCCTAGGACTTTTTACCGGATGCTTTCTGACGATGCTCATACAGTCTTCAGGAGCAACTACCGTAATGGTTGTTTCTTTTGTAAATGCCGGTCTTGTAACACTTGAACAATCGGTTGCCGTAATCTTCGGCGCAAACATCGGTACGACAATCACCGCATGGATTGTTGCACTTTTCGGATTCAATTTCAAAATTTCGAGCATCGCAATTCCAATCTTCGCACTCGGCTACATTCTTTCAATCTGGAAAAAAATCAAAAAAGAAGGCTTAGGCCAGTCCATCATGGGATTTTCTCTGATGTTCGTTGCTCTAGGATGGCTTTCTGATGCAGTTTCAGTCAATGCCGAAAACATGAGTTTTCTTGCAACGATTCAGACTCTCGGCTTCTGGAGTTACGTAATCGCAGTTCTGATTGGTATATTAATCACAGCCCTGCTCCACTCTTCTTCTGCCGTAACCGCCATCATAATCACGATGGCTTACAACAATATCCTTACATGGACTTTTTCTGCGGCCCTCGTAATCGGAAGCAACATCGGTTCAACAATCGATTCAATCATGGCATCCTTCGGTTCCAAAACGAATGCACGGAGAGCCGCTCTCGTTCACGTTCTTTTTAATACGGCAACTGCAATTCTAGCCCTGATTTTTCTTCCATATCTTACAAAACTTATTGATTTGATAGTCCCAGGAAAACCTGAAGAATCGATTACTTACCACATCGCCATGCTTCACACAGTTTTCAATTTTATCGGAACGATTTTGTTTTTGCCTTTCACAAAACAAATCGCAGCTCTCGTCAAAAAAATCATCAAGGAAAAAAAGGAATATCTGTCAGAAAATTATATTTTTCCTTTCCCAGAGCACGCTGCGCACGAATCAGCAACTATCCCTATAGTAGCTGCAAAAACAGAAATCCAGCACATGGCTGACATTACGGTCGAAATGTTCGACAGCGTACAAATGGGACTTTCGAACACGCAAGTTTTTGTTGAAAAACACTATGAAAAGTTGATAAAACAGGAAGCATATCTAGACCAAATGCAAGAACAGCTGACAGCATATCTTCTTAAATGCCAGCTTTTGACGATAAGCAACGGCCAAGCAGAATCAATCAACACGATGATAGCCATCACATCGGAACTTGAAGAACTTTCCGATCAGTGCGTGGCTCTCGGATTTTACCTTGCTAGAATGGTCGAAAAGAATCTTTCGATTCCGCAGGATGATAAGGAACTCCTGTTTCCGTACATCGAACTTGTACGACAACTTCTATACTTCGTTTACCGCCACATCGGTAGTACACTCACTGAAGACCAGCACGAATTTGCCCACAGTTTGGAAGACCAAATTGATACAGAACGAAACAAACTTAAAAAATGTGCTCGAACGAGGCTCGAATCTGGATGCAACGTTAAAGCCGAACTTCTTTATATCGATATTGTTCGAAAAATCGAAAAAATGGGAGACAACTGTTTCGCAATTGCAGGTCGTCTGACTTCTCAGAGTTCAAAAGTTTCTAAATAAGAACGGAATCCTACATACACTCGGGCGACGAAGTTTACTTATGATTTCATTCCTTCTTCCGATAATTTACATCTCATTCATCAGCCTCGGTCTCCCCGACTCAATTTTGGGTGCCGCGTGGCCAACTATGAGCATAGCTATCAATGCGCCGCTTGAAGCGTGCGGAATGATAAATATGATTATTTCAGGCGGCACCATCGTATCAAGCCTTTTGAGCGCCCGCCTTACAAAAAAGATGGGCGCAGGCCTTGTAACAGCAATTTCTGTCGGACTTACGGCCGCATCTCTTGCAGGTTTTTCGTTTGCGCCGAACCTTCTGTGTCTTTGCCTTTTGGCCGTTCCTTACGGTTTGGGGGCGGGCGCCGTCGATTCGGCCCTAAACAACTTCGTCGCCCTGCACTTCAAGGCCAGGCACATGAGCTGGCTGCATTGTTTTTGGGGAGTCGGTGCTTCGATGGGGCCTTGCATAATGGCCTTTTTTCTCACAAGAGAACAAAGTTACCATGTCGGATACCGTGCAATTTCTATCATCCAAATTGTACTTACCATACTGCTTTTCATAAGCCTGCCACTTTGGAAACAGAAAACTGAAAATTCAAATCTTGATGAAAGCTCACAGCCAAAAAGCCTTGTATCAGTTTTGAAAATCAAAGGAGTTCCGTTCGTACTCTTTGCATTTTTCGGTTATTGCGCCCTTGAAACAACAACAGGCCTTTGGGCCGCAAGTTACCTCGTAAACAATCGGCAAATTCAACCAGAAATAGCTGCACGGTTCGCTTCGTTTTTTTACCTCGGAATCACTGGCGGTAGATTTTTAAACGGATTTATCGCAGAAAAATTCAACGACAGAAACTTGATAAGAGCGGGCATTTCAATTGCAATTCTTGGAATTCTTATGGTAATGATACCGTTTTCATCAAATGTCGTCGCACTTACAGGACTTATCATAATAGGCCTTGGATGTGCACCAATTTATCCTTCGATAATTCATTCGACACCTGACAATTTCGGACGAGAAAATTCACAGTCAGTCGTCGGTATCCAGATGGCAAGCGCGTATCTTGGAAGCACTTTCATGCCACCACTTTTCGGTCTTATCGCTTCAAGGCTCGGGATATATTTGTATCCATTTTTCCTTATCAGCTTTGCAATCATCATTTTAGCCGGAACGGAAATATTGAACGCCTTGAAAAAACACCGCTAGTTTTCATTTTTGTCATGTTTTTATTCAGATTTCTGATAACCAGTTGAAGTTATTTTTTCAATTGGATATACTACAACTCAAATGAGCAAAGGCGCTTATTCAATTTGGTGACATCAATGTCGTCGGATGGAATAAGCGTCTTTTTTTTGTGGAGAAAATAAATGGGTAGTGCATTTTTGATTCTTGCTGATGGTACGGTTTTTGAAGGTCAGTCGATGGGAGCCTTAGGAAAAACAGTCGGCGAAGTTGTTTTTACGACGGGAATGACTGGATACCTGGAAACACTAACCGACCCAAGCTATTACGGACAAATTGTAACACAGACCTTTCCTCTTATAGGAAACTATGGCGTCATCAATCAGGATTTTGAAAGCAAAAAAAACTGGGTACGCGGCTACATCGTTCGTGAACTTTGCGAAAAACCAAGCAATTTCCGTTGCGAAGAAAATCTTGATGAGTTTTTGAAAAAACAAAACATCGTAGGCATTTGCGGAATCGACACAAGAGCCCTTACGAAAAAACTGCGTGATGCAGGCGTCATGAACGGCATGATTTTGAGTTCGGATGAAAAACCTTCGGTAACGGAAAAACTTCTGGAAGAAATCCGCAGTTACACGATAAAAGACGCCCTTAAAAATGTGCAGGATAATAACAAACGGATTGGTTCGTGTCTAACGACACTCACAGAAAAAGTGAAGGACGTTAGTCCTGAACAAATCCGTTTGTCAAATAAAAAATATTCAGTTTGCTTATTCGATTTTGGAGCGAAAGCAAATATTCAGCGGGAACTTGAAAAACGCGGTTGCAACGTGACGGTCGTGCCTTTCGACACGAGTACCGAAACCGTGCTCAAGCTCAACCCAGACGGAATAATGCTCAGTAACGGCCCAGGAGACCCTGCGGAAAATGTGGAAGTAATCGAGCAAATCAAAAAACTATGCGACTATGGCAAAATCCCGATTTTCGGAATCTGCCTGGGGCATCAGATGCTCGCGCTCGCACGGGGAGCCACCACAAGCAAGCTAAAATACGGCCACCGCGGCGGAAACCATCCGTGCAAGGATTTATCTACTGGCAGAGTCTACATCACAAGCCAGAACCACGGCTACGCGGTGGATGCAGCAAGCCTAATGCCGACTGCACGCTTAAGTTTTGTAAATGTCAACGACGGAACTGTTGAGGGCATCGAATACACAGACATTTCTGCGTTCAGCGTGCAGTTTCATCCGGAAGCTTGTGGCGGCCCGCACGACACAAATTTTCTATTCGACAAATTCGTAGGAATGATGTAAAGGTTTCCCAATCATGGAAGACCCATTTTCATTATTATTCGCCTTTGCAATATCTTCAGTTGTTACAATAATTCCACCAGTTGACACCGTCCCTTGCCGGATTCTGGTTTTCTAAAGCTGCATGATGGGGCAGCCTTTCATTTTCGCCCAGCGGAGCACCGCATTCATTCTCTGAAGATAGCCTTTCTCCCCGGGACTTTTAAGCCACTCTATAGTATCAAGGTCGATTCTTGCAGATACAGCCTTTTTTCTTGGTCGCCAATTTTTCGGATAGAGTTCCTTTACCTGTGAATCGGTAAGCTCAGGAATATCTGAAAAATCTATCGGTCTATTCTTAAGTTATTCAATATCTTTAGCTGTTAATGTTTTTGCAGTATTCATTGTATACCTCCTCTTCCTTAGACGATGCAAGTCACGCCGAAATTATCCTTATCCTTTTGTTCTCCGTATAAGCTGTTGCAACAACAATGACTCCCTGCACACAGCCAAGCCCGAAATATCTGTCCTCAGCTTCCGAAGAGTGCGCACAGTCGTATCTCTCCAGAAAGTATGGATCATCGAAAACTGGCAGAATCTGCTCGAATGAGAGTCCGTGCTTTGCCTTGTTCTTCACGTTCTTGTCAATATCCCATTCAAACCTGTTGTCGGCACTTATTTCTGTCATTATTTCCTCATACATTATTGTATATACACTTTTGTAATGCGTCAATATTATGTTTTTCTTATGTGGCGGTCGTCTTGGTGCTTACAAAGGCGATAAAATTGAAAATTATAAAATCCGCTTTACCGGCTATGCAAAAGACTGGAAAGAAAAAGTTCTTGCAATGGCGGAAAAAGTAAAAGATTAGTATCAATATCTCTTAAATTCTCATAAAATGAGAACCTTCTGTTTTATATTTATCTTGTAAAACAGGAGATTCTTATGTCTAAAAAGAAAAATAATATACCAGTACAAAGTTATATTCTCGCAATAAAAAGTATGTCGCTTGCTTCCGGTATGATAGTTTTAGATGCAGCTTGTGATTCCATAAAAAAGGAATGGCCGGAATGGGAGAAGGTCGAAGATGCATATACAAAGTTCGATGACTCTATCGAAAAAGCGTGTAACAATCAACTTGAACTTACTCCTGATGTAGTCAATTATGGAAAAGCATTTCTTGATGAACTGAATAATTTTCAGAATTTTCCAGAAGCCCAGAAAGATAATCTGCAGGAACTTATAAATCGTATAACAAAAACTGTTAAAGAGATCATTAATCTGGTGTAAATTTATGGGAGATAGCTGATGACAAATAATATTGATAAGAAAACAAAAAGATTTATTAAAATTCTTCCTGTTTTTACAGAACAAAGCATACGGTCAAAGAATGAAATTGACTTCAATAAAAATGCAAAATCACTTAAAGAACTATTTGATTCATTTGCAATTATTGATGAGTTTTCAGACTTTCTTATTATTGACTGCTACAATGAAATCAAAATCAGCCTGATGAAATGGGAACGTTTTGGTGATAAGACTTCTCCTGTTGCCTTAGAATTTAAGAAACTGATTGAGCATTTTTATGAGGTGATGAAAGACCTCTACTTTTATGAAATATTTGGTTTTTTTTCCACGACAGTGCATCCGGAGGATATCCCTGAACTGAATCTTCCTTG
>JAQYSN010000171.1 GCA_028725265.1 Spirochaetales bacterium
CCTTAAGGCAGGTATGGATGTTAATTGCAGGGATTCAAGCGGAACTCCTATGATTTGCATTGCATCAAGAAGTGAAAGAAAAAATATGATTGATTGGCTTTTGAAAAACGGAGCTGATATCGATGCAGTTTCTGAAGATAGAGGATATTCGGCAGTGATGGATGCTGTTTGGAAAAGCGATTTTGATCTTGTTAAATATTTTGTTGAAAAAGGTGCCAGCTTAAATTTTGTCGGTAAGGACGGGCAGTCTGCTCTCATCCTTGCAACAGGTATCGGAAAAGAGAAAATCTGTGAAATTCTTGTAAAAAATGGTGCAGATCCTGATTTTAAAGACAAAATGGGAATGTCTAGTATGGCTTATGCCAAATTGTTTAAAAAAGATAATCTAATAAACTTATATAAAGAGTATTCAAAATGCTAAATATTGTATTTACGGGTGGAGGAACAGGCGGTCATATATATCCAGGACTCGCCGTCGTCGAAGAATTACGAGAAATGCTTGATAACTCGGAATTCAATTCTGATGGACAAAAAAATTATAAAATTTTTTGGATTGGAGCAAAATCAGGCATGGACAAAGAATTGGTTTCTAAAAGTTCTGTCGTAGACCAATTTATCGGGATTCCATGCGGTAAACTCAGAAGATATTTCTCATTACAGAATTTTTTTGATTTGTTTAAGATTGTTGCCGGTCTGATAAAAAGTTATTTTGTACTAGCAAAACTAAAACCTCAGGTCGTTTTTTCAAAAGGCGGCTTTGTAAGCGTTCCTCCTTGCTATGCTGCAAAAGCTCTCAAAATCCCTGTTTTTACACATGAATGTGACTTTACTACAGGACTTGCAACCCGACTTAATACAAAAGTTGCAAAAAAACTTTTCGTTTCTTACGCAGAGACAAAAGAATCACTTTCTCAGTCAATACAAAACAAAACTATCGTAAGCGGAAATCCTGTTCGTCCAGCTTTTTTCAATTCGGATGCAAAAAAAGGTTTGGAATTTATTGCAAGTATAAAAAATATCACCGTTGATGATATAGATAAATCCAAGCCAATTCTTCTTGTCGTTGGCGGAAGTCTGGGTGCAAAACAGATAAATGATTTGGTTTGGAATAACGTTGATTGGTTATGCCAGCATTTTACGGTTATACATCAGACTGGAAAACAAGATGAAATGAAAAATTTTGACAATTCAGGATATTTCCAAACGGAATTTATTTATTCCCAGATGGCCGATGTTATGAAATGTTCCGATGTAATTCTTTCTAGAGCCGGTGCAAACTTTTTGTGGGAAGCTTGTACACAGAATAAGCCGATGGTTTTGATTCCGCTTGGTGGAGAAGGAAGCCGCGGTGACCAGATTGATAATGCAAGTTATTTTGAAAAGAAAGGTTGTGCAATTGTTATCGACTGCATAAAAGCTGATGATGCTCTTTTAAAAAACGCTCTTGAAAAGGTACTTGATAAAGATGAGCGAAGTAAAATGAGTGAATGTGCAAAAATTCTTTGCGGTGAAAAAAGAGCTACAAAAATTATTGCCGAAAATATTTTATCGGAATTAAAAGCGGAGTGAGTTATGTCAATTTCTATTCTAGATATCCTTTGTTTGGTTATAATTGCAGTCTGTATTTTGATTGCAACGATTAAAGGCTTTGTAAAATGCTTTTTGAGTAAGGCAGCCATAATCGTAAGCATACTTCTTGCAGTTTCTTTTACTCCAAACGCTGCTGAAATCATAAAAAAATGGGTTGATATTAAGTATGTAACAACGATTCTCGCTTTTATTGCAGTTTTTATAATTGCTTTTTTAGTTTTGAAGTTATTTCAGCTTTTGATTGAAAAAATCTTTTCAGGCCGAATATTAAAGACCTTAGATAGGATTTTTGGAGCTGTTTGGGGTGTCTTAATTGGCTTATTGTTTGTAATCGCTATACTTTTGCTTTTGAAGATTCAGTCGTTTGTTAATACCCAATCACTTTTGGAAACAAGCTGGTTTGCTAAAATGCTTTTGCCGTTTTTTTCCGATTATGAAATCGTCAAAAATGGAATTAATTTGACTATGGGCAATATTTCATCCAGGGGGTGAAAACTTGTTCGAAAATGTTTTATACCAAAATGCCGTTAAAAATTTGGCCTCAAACTTGCATAATAACATGCTTCCGAACTCAATCCTATTTTCAGGTCCAGCGAGTTCTGGCAAACTTACTTGTGCTTTGGAATTGGCGCGTGTCTTGTCATGCCAGGGAAACGGAAAGGTAAGAGGCGATTGGAACTGCACTTGTCCTTCTTGTCTTAAAAATAAGGCTTTGGTTTCCCAAAATCTATTGATTACGGGTCCTAAAAATTGTTTTTTAGAAATTGCTGCAAGTCGAGAAACATTTTTGAGTGCTTTGACACAGAATAAACCTTATCTACAGGCAGCAAACTATCTTTTTGTTCGAAGCGTTAGAAAACTTACTTCTAGATTCAATCCTGTTTTTTATGAAGGAGAGGATAATATTCAAAAAATATCAGCTCTTATTCAGCCAATCGATCAGATTCTTGAAGATTTGGATCCTTTAAAAATTTCGGAACAATATAAAAACGGAAAGATTGATGTCGAACAGATTACAAAACTTGCAGATGAGCTTTTATCTCTTTGCGAAAAACTGGAAACATCTTCGATGAAAGCTTCGATTTTGATTTCACACATTCGTAATGCATCGAAATGGGCTCAATATACTGCCGTCGAAGGTAAAAAAGTTTTAATAATCGAAAATGCAGACAAGATGAATGACAGTTCAAGAAATGCTCTCCTCAAGATTCTGGAAGAGCCTCCTGAAAATATGATTTTTATCCTGACAACAGAACGAAAATCTGCTATTATGCCGACAATTCTTTCCAGAGTAAGGAATTATACTTTTTCAGAAAGAAGCATTGAGCAGGAAAGTACGGTCATTGAAAGAATCTTTCATTCAGAAAAAAAATGCTCGATTAACGAATATCTTTATGAATATCTTCCTGTAGGTAAGGAAAAGTTGGAGGACCTTTCAGAAAAGTTTTTGGAGTCGATAAACAATTCAAGGTTACTCGATTTTGAAGAGCTTTCAAAAGAGGCAAATGATTTTAAGCCTTTAGTTCTTTTTCAGATGTTTTTGGAAAAGCTTTTTGAAAACGGAAAAAAACGTATTCGAACAGAAGGCTATCAACGACAAAATATTTTGTACGGCGAAAAACAGATTTTCCTTTTGAAAAAAGTCCAGGAATGTTATGAAAGCGTTACGATTTATAATCAGACACCATCTCGTGCACTTCAAAAACTTGCAGGTGATTTATTATGATGAACGATTTTGCAAAAAAAGCTACTCAAAAAATCTCTAAAATGTCCAGTTCTCAGATAGAGCAACTTTTCAATAATATAGTTGACGAAAATGAAAGTTTCTATTCTGTGATTGAGTCTCTTACACTCGGACTTGTTATATGTTCGACTGAGTGGCAAATTTTAATGTCTAATAGGGCAAGTGAAAGGCTTATTCCATTTAAAAACCGATATTTTGAGGAAAAATCTCAGGATAATCTTCTTTCTGATCAAATTTGGAATTTCATTGATGACGATGACATAGGAATTTTTTTAAAAAATGCCAGCAATGATAAAAAAATCAATATTAGCCAGGAATTCGTTCTTAAAACCTCTGGCGGTACGGTGCGGTTTTTGAACATCAGCATTGAACCTTTGGTTCATCAAAAGCAGATTTCTGGAAATATCATAAAAATTGAAGATATTACGGAAAAGCGAAATACAGAGACCGTCATACGGCGAATGGAAAATCTTTCGAGTTTGACGAATCTTGCGGCTAGCGTTGCTCATGAAATAAAAAATCCACTTGGCTCTATCAGTATTTATATCCAGCTTTTGCAAAAGGCAATCAAAAAGGCCCGTGATACGGACGGTATGCTTCCTGATCAAAAGTTTTTGGAAAATTATCTTGAAATCGTAAATCAGGAAATAGACAGATTGAACAAAATCATCGTTGATTTTCTTTTTGCAGTTCGTCCTATTCAAGCCCAGCTTATTCCGGTTGATGCAAGTGCTTTACTAAAGACTTTTGCAGATTTTTACAGACCAGAATTCGAAATAAAAAATATTGAGCTGGATATAAACCTTCTTCAAAATCCACCAAAACTTTTGCTTGATGAAAAACTTTTTAAGCAAGTCATCATCAACTTGATGCAGAATTCAATTGCTGCAATGGCAAATGGTGGTAAAATTACAATACATTCTTATATCAAAGATGATTTATTCTATGTAGTCTTATCGGATACGGGAATTGGAATGGATGAGGAAACAAGACAGCGAATTTTCGAACCTTATTTTACGACTAAGACTAACGGAACGGGGCTTGGATTGACGATGGTCTACAAAATCATCAAAGAATTTGGCGGTGAAATTGAAGTTGAAAGTGAACTCGGTAAGGGAACTACTTTTATTATTTCACTTCCTGTTCCACAAGATAAAAAAAATCTGCTGGAATAGGATTTTTTGGAGTTCGATGCTATGAATTTTAAGATTTTGATTTGTGATGATGAGAAAAATATTCGTCAGGGGTTGAGTGCAGCACTTGAAATGGAAGGCTATGAAACTGTCCTTGCCGAAAACGGAAAAGTTGCCATCGAAAGAATTTCAAAAGGTGATATAGATCTTGTAATAACGGATTTAAGGATGCCTGAAGTTACCGGTGAGCAGGTTTTGGAAAAGGTATCGAGTGAAACACCTGGTGTACCTGTCATCATTTTGACCGGACATGGAAGCATAGATAGTGCCGTTGACGCAATGCGTAATGGTGCCTACGATTTTTTGACAAAACCTTTTAATCTTGATCAACTTACAATGATTGTAAAGCGAGCTCTTCAGGGCAGAGAACTTTCGCTACAGCACAGACAGCTTAAGGAGGAACTCCATTCATCGAAGGCTTTTGAATCAATAATCGGAAAATCAAGTGAAATGCAGAAAGTCTTTGACATGATTCGTCGTGTTGCAGATTCTAAAGCGAGCGTTTTGATTACGGGAGAAAGCGGAGTCGGAAAAGAACTTATTGCGCATGCCATTCACAACCTTTCTTCGAGAAAAGATAAACCGATGATAAACGTTCATTGTGCCGCTCTTTCAAAAGATCTGCTTGAAAGTGAACTTTTTGGTCACGAAAAAGGGGCTTTTACCGGTGCTATAACACGAAAACGAGGTCGTTTTGAACTTGCCAATACAGGGACGATTTTTTTGGACGAAATTGGTGAAATCGACCAAAATACGCAGATAAAACTTTTGCGAGTTTTGCAGGAAAGACAGTTCGAACGTGTCGGTGGAGAAGAAACCGTAACCGTTGATGTTCGAGTTGTATCTGCAACGAATCGTGATTTGCAAAAAGAAATCGAAAAGGGAACTTTTAGGGAAGATTTGTTTTATAGGTTGAATGTTGTTCACATTCATATTCCACCTTTGAGAGAACGAAAAGAAGATATTCCTCTCTTAATTGCACACTTTTTAAAAGAATCGTGCGAGGAAAATAACAAAAAAATTGAAGGCCTTGATAATAAAGTTCGTAGCATTTTGTACAACTATGATTGGCCAGGAAATATCAGGCAATTGAAAAACTGTATCGAAAGTTGTGTTGTAATGGCACAGTCGAATGTAATAACGTTGGACGATTTACCGCCTGGAATAAATCCTACAGGGGATGCTGATTCTATAAAAATTCCTTTCGGAATTCCTTTGGCTGAGGCCGAAAAAATATTAATCGAGCAGAATCTTGCTTTTAATAGCGGCAATAAGAGTAAGACGGCGGATGTCCTTCAGATTGGTCGAAAGACTTTGCATCGAAAAATCGAAGAATACGGAATCGAAGGCTAGCTTTCATTTTTCAAAATCAACTTTTGTATTATTGAAAATATTCTATATTTATGGCAAAATGATACAAATATTCTATATTAAAATGCTAACTTTTTAAGGAAATGACGATGTACGAAAATGTAGATCCAAAAGTGAGCTTCCCAAAGCAGGAAGAAAAAATCTTGAAATTTTGGGAAGATAACAAAATTTTTGAAAAATCAGTTTCGCAGCGTGAAGGCTGTGACGAATATGTTTTCTATGACGGTCCTCCATTTGCAACAGGACTGCCACACTTTGGACACTTCATTCCATCTACAATAAAAGATATTATTCCGCGCTACCAGACGATGAAAGGTAAGAAAGTCGAACGCCGTTTCGGTTGGGACTGCCACGGATTACCGGTTGAAAACCTTATTGAAAAAGAAATCGGCCTTAAATCAAAGACAGAAATCGAAGAATACGGAATCGATAAATTCAACGAAGCTTGCCGCGCCTCAGTTTTGCGCTACACAAAAGAATGGCGTCAGACAATCACTCGACTTGGACGCTGGGTTGACTTTGACCACGACTATAAGACGATGAATCCTGAATACATGGAATCAATATGGTGGGTTTTTAAAAGCTTGTGGGATAAGGGACTGGTTTACGAAGGTCACTATATTTTGCCGACTTGTCCTCGATGTGCAACGCCTCTTTCAAGCCACGAAGTTGCAACTGGTGGATACAAAGAAGTTCACGATCCTGCAATCACAATCCGTTTCAAGGTGACAAAAGCAGGTCCTAAAACCAACGATGATGAAATTGCCAACGGTTCGACCTATTTCCTTGCATGGACTACGACTCCTTGGACACTTCCTTCAAACCTCGGTCTTACGATGGGACCAGACATCGACTATGTAAAAGTAAAAGACGGCGACGAATGTTACATTCTTGCAGAAAGTCGGCTTGGTGCATATTACAAAAACCCAGAAGATTACACAATTATCTGGAAAAAAAAGGGAAGTGAGCTTCTCGGTTGCCGATACGAGCCTCTTTTCTCATATTTTGCAGAACTTACAGATGCCAAAATTTGTGCAGAACAGAGTGGTTTTGACTGCAAAGAAGGTGCTTTCCGGGTTTTCAATGCTGATTTCGTTTCAACTGAAGACGGTACAGGTATCGTTCATACGGCTCCTGGATTTGGTGAAGACGATAACAAGGTTTTCAAGGGTAGTGGAGTTCCTACAATCTGCCCTGTAGATAATGAATGCAAATTCACTTCTGAAGTTCCTGACTATCAGGGACGATTCGTTAAAGACTGCGACAAAGACATCATGGACAGGCTTAAGAACGAAGGAAAATTGGTAAAACGAGATCAAATCCTTCACTCATATCCTTTCTGCTGGCGATGTAACAGCCCTCTTATCTATCGTGGTGTTGGAAGCTGGTTCGTAAAAGTTGAATCAATGCACGAAAAACTTTTGAAGGCAAATTCAAAGATTAACTGGCAACCTTCGCACATCAAAGAAGGCCGATTCGGAAAATGGCTTGCCAATAGCCGTGACTGGGCAATCAGCCGAAATCGTTATTGGGGTAACCCGATTCCAGTTTGGAAGTGTCCGGACTGCGGAAAAACAATCTGTGTCGGAAGCCGCGAAGAATTGAAACAACTTTCCGGAACATATCCTGAAGATCTCCACAAACATTTCGTCGACAAAATCACGATTCCTTGTGAATGTGGCGGAACGATGAGTCGAATTCCTGAGGTTTTGGACTGCTGGTTTGAAAGTGGTTCTATGCCTTACGCTCAGCAGCATTATCCTTTTGAAAATAAAGAGTATTTTGAAAAGCATTTCCCTGCAAACTTCATTTCAGAAGGTTTGGATCAGACACGAGGTTGGTTCTATACGCTTACGATTCTGGCAGCAGAACTTTTTGACAAGCCTGCATTTGAAAACTGCGTCGTAAACGGACTTATTCTTGCAAGCGACGGCAAAAAAATGTCCAAAAGCCTTAGAAACTATACCGATCCTGTCGAAGTTATGAACATGTTCGGTGCGGATGCAATCCGACTTTTCTTGATGCACAGCCCTGCCGTCAAGGCCGATGATCTTAAATACAGTGACGATGGCGTTCGAGAAGTTCTCAAAGGAATCCTCATCCCACTTTGGAACAGTTATTCGTTCTTCGTAACTTATGCGAACATCGATGGTGTTACTTGTTCTTTGGACGCATTCAACGAAAAATTGCCTTCAAATCCTCTTGATATGTGGCTTTTGTCAATTACACAAAAACTCATCAAAAATGTAACTGATGCTTTGGACGAATACGACCTTAGCAAGGCAATTGACCCAATCGTTGCTTTCATCGATCAGCTCAATAACTGGTACATCAGACGAAACAGACGACGTTTCTGGAAGAGCGAAAATGACAGCGACAAAAAAGAAGCATACGATACGCTTTATTACGCGCTCATGACTTTCAGCAAGGTAGCAGCCCCTGTAATTCCATTTATTACAGAAAGCATTTACACAAATTTGCGCGGAAAATCAGAGCCTGAATCAGTTCATCTTTGCGATTATCCTGTTTATAACGAAAAAATGCGTGATGAAAAAATCGAATTCAAGATGGATACGATTCAAAAAGCAGTTTCTATGGGACGAAGTTTGCGCTATCAATATAACTTGAAAGTTCGTCAGCCTCTAAAGAGCGTAGAACTTGTAACGAGAAATTCTGAAGAAAAGAAAGTCCTTCTTGAAATGGAAGATTCAATTCGTGAAGAACTTAATGTTAAAAAAGTCGTTTTCCATGAAAGAGAAGATGAACTTGTCGAATACAAGGCAAAGGCTAACTTCAAGACTCTCGGTAAAGAGCTCGGACCTTTGATGAAAGCCGCTGCAAACAAAATCTCTGAACTTGGTCAGGAATCAATTCAGTCAATTTTGGACGGAAGCGTTCTTTCTATCGATGTTGATGGTAAGAATGTTGAACTTACGACAGATAAAATCATCGTTGAACGAATTGAAAAAGCAAATCTTAAAGTTTTGAACGACGGAACGATTACTGTAGGTTTGGATACTGAAATTACCGAAGAACTCAAACTTGAAGGTTTTGTTCGTGACCTTATTCGCGGAATCCAGAATCTTCGAAAAGAAAGTGGTCTTGAAGTTTCAGATCATATCAATTTGACACTTTCTGGTGATGATGAACTGAAAAAAGCTTACGAAATGTTTGCTGACTATATTTCAGGTGAAACTCTTGCCGATAAAACCGATTGGGCTTCAAAATCCGATGATAAATTTACGGCAGTCGAAAGTGAAGAAAAAATCTGGAGTATTAAACTTGCAAAAGTTTGATCAAATATGCAAAAAATTGGGCCGGTTTTTAATCGGCCCAAGCATTATTTTGATTATTTTTACCTCATGTTTGACATTGCCGAAAATTGATTCACAATTTGATTATTTCAGTTCAATTTCGGCTAACTATGATATATTTTTTCAAGTTCCTGTTAAGAATTACAGCAAGCAAATTGAAAAAGCATTGATTGATAACGAAATCGCAAGCGAGCAAGAAATTAGATTGTTTCTTTCGAAATGCAATTTTTTATATGGTTCTTACGACATAGAAGCTAATGCTTTTGAAATTATTTTAAGAGGAAAATTTTCAAAAACTTTAGTTTCGATTCTTAATGATAATTTTAATTCGAAATGGTCATTTTTTTATCTTACAAATCGTTGTATTCTTTTGACAACTAAAGATGATGTTGAATTTTCAATTGATAAATATATTTCTTTTTTGAATTACGATCCTGAAAAATTTTTTGGGCAATCTCTTGTTAACTTTACAGAAGATGATATACTTTTTCATGTACGGGAATTTCAAAAAATTTCAAATTTAATATTTCCGGGTATTAATTTGAGTTTTAATAGGGCGACTTTGAAAGCTCAAAAAAATGAAAAAGAGATGTCTTCTTCTATTTATTTTGAAATCAATGATGAAAATCTTGTTCGGATTGAAAAGTTTTTGTTAAACAAGGCTTTTCCAAATTCATATATATCAATCGATGATAATGGTATATTAAAAATCGAGAACATTAAAAATTCTGAAGATTTTATTATATTTATACAGAATAACTTTTTTAAAATGCTGATGGAGGACAATTATGAATTCTAAAATTATTATGAAGGCAGAAGACCTTGATGGTTATCTTACTGATAAGGATAACGAATATCTTGCACGAATGGATGCACTTTATGAAAACGTGATGAAATCATTTCAGATGATTGAAAACGGAGGTTTCAGTTCTACTATCGCAAATGAAGAGAAAAAAGTAATCAGCATTTTTGATGAAATGGGACATATCATGCAAGAAATCTGTAGCAACGTTCCACAGTTACAGGTTTTTTCTTTTGCGACACCAGAAGAAAGCCATGCAGAAGCATCTCGAGTAATTGCCAAATTAAGGGATATAAAAACAGGTCACAATGAATTTCTTTATTATAGCCAGAGAGCATACGAGATGCTTTTTAGGTTGGCTTATACAACAAATCATAGCGATAATAAAAACTATCTTGTTGTAAAAACACCAGTAAACAATCCTGTACAAAATTATGCCGTACATAAAATTCCTGATATCGACTATAAAATTGAAAACACTGTTATGTGCGTAATGCTTCGTGGTGCGCTTTTGCCTTCTATGATTATGTCAAAAGAAATCGAAGAGTATTCAAGTCATGGATATGTAACACCATTTGCACTTTTCAAAATAAAGCGCGACGATACTAAAAAAGAAAATAATATGGAATATGTTATGGATTTGGATAAATCCTTCTTTGATTTGGAACAGTTACAGGATAAGGATCTTATTTTTGCTGACCCTATGAACGCTACAGGAGGTTCATTAGTAACTGTTGTAAAATATCTTGAACATAATGGAATAAAACCTCGTTCTATAAAGTTCTTCAATGTAATAGCTGCATTAAAGGGTAGTTTGAGGGTTGTTCGAGCATTGGATAACTGTACTTGCTATACTTTGTGGATGGATCCTGTGTTGAATGCTTCAGCATATATTATGCCGGGATTGGGTGATGCCGGAGACAGACTTAACGGAAAGGATACAGAATATACTCCTAGGAATATTCTCCAGCTCATTGCTGATTATGGTTCTAATATTACAGGTCTCTACAGATCTCAGCTTAGACAGATAGAAAATACAGTTTTCTCAAAAAAAAATCAGTAGAGTTTGACTAGAATGAAAAAAAAGGCATTTTTCATAATTCTTTTTATAATTTCTCTTTTTTCTTGTCAAAGTAACTCTTCTGCAATTTTTAAAGACATGTATGCAGGTTATTTTGAAATTGCG
This sequence comes from Spirochaetales bacterium, assembly GCA_028725265.1. Taxonomy (GTDB): domain Bacteria; phylum Spirochaetota; class Spirochaetia; order Treponematales; family Treponemataceae; genus RGIG9060. The sequence continues at coordinate 11,201 of JAQYSN010000171.1, forward strand.
GAAGAGTTTTATAACCTAAAAAAATATGACAAGGCTGCTATTTATTATGAAAAATGTCTAAAAGATAAAGATTCTAGTGAAAGAAGATCCGTTCAGTATAAACTTGCAAAGACTTATATACAACAACAAAAATACGATAAGGCAGAACATATTTATCGTGAACTGCTCGAAATTGACGGCCAAAATATGAATCTGAAATCATCTATTGCTTTTTGCATGATAAAAACCAATAGATATGATGAAGCTGAAAAAATTTACCTTGATTTGATAAAAGAAGATTCTGTTGAAAATTCAAACTACAAAAATCTTTTAGTTTTGCAGATAATAAAAGGTGACTTTGATAAAGCTGATGAAACTCTCTCGAAATACAAAGAACTTTTTCCTCTCGATGAATCCATTCAATCTTTAGAAGATGACCTGAAGAAAGCAAAGCAAAAGAAGA
>JAQYSN010000172.1 GCA_028725265.1 Spirochaetales bacterium
CAAGGAAGCAGAAAAAAACTGGAGAAGACTCAAAGGATTTGAGAAACTCCGACTTGTCCAGCAGGACATGATATTTGTAGATGGATTATTAGCGGCTTAGCAAATGTTCAATTTTTCATCCACAACATTTGACAATTTCTCCGAGCTTCGCTTGTGCAGATGTTTTCGATGTCACTTTTCTGACTCCGCATTTTCAAAAAATATAACAAACCCAATCTTTTTCATCTTTGTTATCTTTGTTTAAATTATGGAGAGAAAATTGCAAAATTCGTTAAAAATTTTCGTGGAAAATAAAAAAAGTCGAAAAAGCAAGGATTTTCTTAGAAAGCTCTTGAAAAAATACACATGTAGGGGAGGGTACTAGGATTTGAAACAAAATACGGTAGAAATACCGTACGGAATAATTGTTTCTGGAACAAGCCTTGCAACTATCAATTACACTGGTACGAAAGAGCAGTGGAACGCAATTGCTAAAGAGGATTATTGGAATAAAAATTGCCCTAAAAACATGGTCATAAACTATAACTATACTGGCGATTAGGTTTTCACGCGGACAGGCAGACAAACTACTTGCAAAGGAGTTTGCCTAGTCCGAACCGCAGAATAATAAGACCGCTGTGACTCTGTAGATTAAGTATTATTCTCCGAGTGGAATTGAAACATTGACAGAGTCTGTTGAAGTTGAGTCATACACATTACTACTTGTATAAATAGAACTCGAAAGATTCAGATTACTTATTGATGTAAATGCACTTGAAACGATATCATCTTTTAAATCTTCATTAAAACTAACTGAAGTTTCTGAATCAGAAGAAATAGCAAACTTTTCTAGGTCAATTTCAACAATACGATTAACATTTTTTACATTGTATGCTCCATTTGAATCTGTATAAAATGCAACTCCATCATCTGAAACAATAAGTTTTTTTGGTTTCAATGCTATAAATTTTTCTGGGCCATAGAAACTATTCTTGTTATTAAGTCCTTTAGGAACATAGAATTTTGGAAAACAAGCTGCTATTGTTTTACCTATATCACCATTCATATTTGCATTATCACTACTTATTTTAACCCACTTTGTTCTATCATCTTTAATTTCATTGCTATATTGTTCTGTATAATATATTCCTGAGCCCGATGAGCTAGCATAAAGATTTGTGTTTGTATTATCTAGACAACTAGATGTCCATCCTATTGTCTTAATAGTTTTGTTATTAACATCATAACGAATTATAGCACCACGGCTATAATAACAATATGAATTATCATCAGGGCTTACAGCATAACCTGATATTTTATTATAATAGTCCCTTACCAACAAATACACGCTTCCATCCTGATACAGCATGTCGGTGATTTCAGAATACGATGAAACTTTCATATCTGATGTTCCCAAATCAGTTGACATTGCTTGTGCTAAAGAATACTGATTAGCTCCACTGGAAATATCAAGTTGATATATGCGAGAATACATAAATTCTGAATCTGAATAGGTTGAATCTGAATAGGTTGCTGCTACATAAAGCGTTTTATTATAAATTGTACAGTAGGTTGGGATATCTCCGGTTGGTACAACTTTAATTTCATTGTAAGTTTCAGCAGAACCTTCTGTAAGAAGATTAGGCCATTCAACAAGAACAAGTTCTTTTTCCATAAACCATGTATACATAGTATTCGTTGCCATATCAACCATAAGAGTAGGGGCGATACCAAAAGAGTATGTCAAACTTGCTAATTCTGCTCCATCTTTGCAGACAGTATATGAACTATTTTCGCTATTGAGCTTTAATGTGTAAAGGTTTTCATCATTATCAAAGCAGAATGAAAGATGATCTGTTCCGCCGAAAGTTTCAGAACCAGACAACGAATAATTATAAAAATTATTATCATTCTTTTCATACAGCACAATCGGAGTGTTTAAGAATTTCTGCATCGCGACGGTAACGGCTTGCGTCCCCTTTGCAACGGTAAGGCCAGACTGCGTGCCTTCGTAAATCAGGTTCAGTTCGTCAATCGCTTCGCCTCGGTAAATTGCAACGCGAAGGTCAAATGTTGCTCGGACTGGAATTTGAGTAAAGTTAAACGACTCATTTTTGAGTGAAGAGAGAGTGCCTGTCTTGCTCTGGCTATCCGAATATTCGCCTGAAAGAGTTACTGCAATTGTTACAACAGATTCGTCGGACTCAGCATTTCTTTGTGAGGCTTGGCTTTTAATGCTTTGCATGAAGTTATCATCCAAGATTAGGGTGAAACTGTCGGTTTGGTTAAATCCGCCGGCACAGGACTGGATACCTGCTAGCACGGCGAAACTCATCAAGACTAAAAGAAATGTTGTGTTAAATTTTATACTTTTTTTCATTTTTCCCTCTCTACGAAGAAGTATTGGTAACTTTGCAGTTTAAATAGCTGCTAAGCCTAAATCGATATCGGCGATGATGTCGTCAACATTTTCCAAACCACAGCTGAAACGAACCATTCCACCGTCAATTCCTGCCGCAACAAGCTGTTCATCGGTAAGCTGTCTGTGAGTTGCGCTAGCCGGATGAAGTACGCAAGTTCTGATATCGGCAACGTGAACTTCGTCAGATGCAAGCTTGAGCGCATCCATAAAGCGCATTGCAGCCTGTCGTCCGCCTTTGATTCCGATAGAGATTACGCCACAAGTTCCGTTCGGAAGGTATTTTTTAGCCAAATCGTGATATTTGTCGCCTTCGAGTCCCGGATACGAAACCCACGCGATTTTGTCGCTTTTCTTGAAGTAAGCGGCAACTTTTTCGGCATTTCGGCAATAGCGTTCCATTCGGACTGCCAAAGTTTCAAGACCGAGGTTAAGATAAAATGCACTTTGAGCTGCAGGATAGCAACCAAAATCTCGCATGAGCTGCGTTCGAGCCTTGATGATGTAGGCGGCGTTTCCAAATTCTTTTTTGTAGCAAAGTCCGTGATAGCTTTCGTCTGGTTCAATCATGTCGGCAAATTTGCCAGTTTTTTTGTAGGCTGTTTCCCAGTCGAATTTTCCGCTGTCAACGATTGCGCCGCCGCCCTGTACTGCGTGACCGTCCATGTATTTTGTCGTCGAATGAACTACGATGTCGGCATCCCATTCAAAAGGTCGGCACAAAATCGGAGTTGCAAAGGTGTTGTCCACGATGAGCGGAAGGAAATTGTCGTGAGCGGCCTTTGCCCATTTTTCGATGTCGAAAACCGTCAATGCAGGGTTCGCAATTGTTTCGCCGAAAATGCATTTTGTATTCGGTTTAATTGCCGCACAAATTTCATCGTAGCTTGCATTCACATCGACCCAGATACATTCAATTCCGAGTTTTTTGAGCGTGAAGCCGAAAAGGTTTATCGTTCCGCCGTAAATCGAACTTGAAGCGATGAAACTGTCGCCTGCACAACAAAGATTTAATATAGAAAGAAGCGATGCTGCCTGTCCGCTTGAGGTGAGCATACAACCAACTCCACCTTCGAGATCGGCAATTCTTTTTTCAACTGCATCGCAGGTCGGATTTGCGAATCTAGAGTACATATATTCAACAGGCTTGTCGAAAAGATCTGCAACGTGGTCGCAAGAATCGAATCGGTAAGTCGTGCTCTGAACGATAGGAATTTGGCTTGGACCTCCGTTTTCTGGTTTATAGCCTGAATGTAAACATTTTGTCTCGATTTTCATCCTTTAACTCCGTTTTACAAATTTTATTTTTCTATTTTAAAACTGTTCCATCGGTCTACGAAAGAACCGAAAATTTCAAGTTTTTCCTCGTCGTTGTTTATACGTTTTCCTTCATGTAAGGTAAAACCACAGTCGTTGCATTTTATGTAGAGTCCAGTCGGATCATTTGAGTTAAAATCAAGTCGCAAATCGTGAGGTTCTTCCGAAGATGTGACGTTTTTACTTCCGCAAATCGGGCAAACTTTTTTCAGTTCGCGCTCTTTTTCTTCAATTTGTTTGGTATAAATTGATTCTTCTCTCATTCCTGCAGGAAGATAGTAATATTCACCACCTAAGTCGAAACTTCTGTAGCGTTCATCGAAGTTTTTATAGAGTTCTTCGGCATTGTATTCTTTTCCGTCAATCGTGAAAAAGATTTCGCCGTCTCGTATCTCGACTTTTGACGCTGTGTATTTTATGTTGTGGAATTTGTTAAAAAAGGTTGTGTTTACATCATCAAAATTTTCAGCAGTATACGGAACGCTTGTTTCAAGTCTTGTCTTATCCATAATAAATCCCCCTTTTTCGCAACCGATAAAAATATTATAGCAATTTGCCCTTAATTTTGCAATTTTATTGATTATTTCCCAAAAGAGTTTTTAATAGTCCTTTGCAGCCCATCATAACTTGGTCAAAAGTTATATCGAAGTTTCCAGTGTACCAAGGATCGGCGATGTCTGGAGTTTGTGAAGCGGGAAGACCGAAGTTTCCATCAGTGTATTCGAGAAGTTTATGAAATTTTCCGTCCGTGTCTTCGCCCAAGATTCGTGTGAGATTTCGTATGTTTTTGTCATCCATGCAGATAAGATAGTCGAAGTCATTGTAGTCGTCAATTTTAACCTGTTTTGCCCGATGTTTCAGGCTTGGAATTCCTTCCTTTTTGAGTTTTTTGACTGTTCGTAAATCAGCAGGCATTCCGATTTCTTCGCGACTTGTTGCGGCAGAGTCGATGAAAAAATCGTCTGCAAGGCCGGCCTTGTTTACTAGATCTTGCATTACGAACTGTGCCATTGTAGAGCGGCAAATATTTCCGTGGCAGATGAAAAGGATGCGGATTGGAGTTGTACGACTTAAAACACTTGGCATATAAAGAATTATATCAAAAGTCGATGTTGTTGTCTTCCATAATAATAGATGTCATGAACAAAACTATGCGAGCGTTTACAGAAACTTTCTAAGAAAGTTGATTTGAAAGTTGATTTCGTCTTTGTTGCAGATTTCTGCTTCTTCTGATTTCATATTCAGATGGAAAACGTGGGCGAGAGGCTTTTCCTGAGAGCCATAAAAACGTTTTTCATGGCGGACTCTGGCATTTTCAAGTTGCTTTATCAAGAACGGATATTGTTCTTTCAAAAAATCCTGATTTGCACTCATCACAAGGCAAGGTGGAAAATCTTTTGTCATGTGATTTACGGGGCTTAAAAATTTATACATCTGATTTGCTTTTGTTTTGAAAAATGTTCGCTTCCATCCGCAAAAATCTTTCATCACATTTTTGAAAATAAAATTAACGCCACCATCATTTTGATGAGGAAGATTCATCGAGTAGTGGACGTCATAAAGACCGCAGTTTAAAAGAAGTGCCTTAGGGATAAATTCGTTTTTTGGAGTGAATCCAAGTCCTTTTGGGAAAAGTTCGTTAGTCATTAATTCTGGCTGGATGCAAAATTGCGTGTAAAGACTTGCCAAATGAGCGCCGGCAGAATCGCCAGCAAAAAAGATGTGGTCGGTATCAAAGCCATAAGTTTCCGCATTGTCAAAAATAAATTCCATGACGTTGTTCATATCTTGCAGCGGTGAAGGAAATTTGTAGCGTGGTGCGAGCCTGTAGGTAAAATTGACTACGGCAAATCCGCTTTGGCTAAGATGCATGCAGTAAAACTGATAAAGTTCTTTGTCGCCGTAAACCCATCCGCCTCCGTGAAAATTAACGATTACGGGGAGTTTAGAATCATTTTTTTCTGCTGATTTTGGTCTATAGATGTCGAGCACGTTCCATTTTGAGTTTTTGCCATATTGGATGTTGTCGAATCGCTGGATGTCATCTGGTGTTGAAAGACCTGAATCTCGTTTTTGGTCTCCTTTTTTGCAGGCTAAAGTAAAAATGATTGCTGAAACTGACATGCTTTTCTCCTTGTATTAAAACTCCGCGTCGCTTGAAACTTCGTTGCGAATAGAGGCAGAACCTTCTCATTTTTTGATTTTTAATAGCAAAAATAAAGCAATTTCTGCTATTAAAAAAAGGACATTCATCAGTGTGAAAAGTCCCAGATATTTTGCGAGCGAAGATTTGTCGCTTTTCGATGAATTCGTATAAATCTTGAATGAAATCAGGCTTGCAAGGCTTGCAATCAAAGTTCCTAAACCACCGATATCTACGCCGAGCAATAAATCTTTTGTATTTTGGCTGAACGGATAGAGAAGAAGTGTTGCAGGAACGTTGCTGATAACCTGACTTGCAACAAGCGAAATCCAAAAGTCATGGCCAGCGACGGCGTTTTGTAGTGCCGTTTTTATTTCAGGAATTTGTGCTATGTTGTGTGTAAAAATGAAAAATCCGCAGAAAGTCAAAAGCAGCATGTAATCGGCTTTTAGTAAAAGAGGTGCACTGTGAATTGCAGTTGCAGCAAAAACTACAGGGAGAACAATCCAATACGGCACGATATTCAAAACGCATAAGATGCACAGTACAAAAAGAATTGGGAAAAGAATGGCTCCTTTTATATCTCTGTTCCTGTTTGATGATGAGATTATATTTCTAGGAAGATTTCGTTTTGGAATAAAAAAAATTGAGGCAAAAAGCAAAATCAGGGAGAGAAACGTGTATGGCAACAAAATTAAAATGAAATTTCCGAGTGGCAGATTCATCTTGCTGAACAAAAACAGGTTTTGAGGATTACCAAGCGGAGTCAGCATTGAACCAAGGTTTGCGGCGATTGTCTGTAGAACAATGATGTAGGCGGCACGGTCGAGGTTGCCAGTCGAATTAATAATCATCAATGCGAAAGGCACAAAAGTAATCAGTGCGACATCGTTGGTGATGAGCATGCTAGAGAAAAAGCACAAAAGAATTAGGACTAAGCTGAGCGATCGAAGGTTGCTTAGCCTGCGGCAGAAAATATTTGCGCACCAGGTGAAAAAACCGATTTTTTGGAAGCCGGCTACTACGAGCATCAGGCTGAGCAGTATGGCAAGTACGCGCCAATCTATGGCGTGCAAAACGTCTATCTGAATTTTCTGGGTGGCAAGGAAAATAGAACTTGCCAAGGCCAGGATAAATGCAATTTCAAAGACAACTTCTTTTTTTAGGAACTCAAGAATTTTTTCTTTCATATTTTTATCGTAAAAAACTTTTCAAAAATTGACTTTCTTTTTCGTTGCAAATAAGTGCAACCGGGTTTTTGATGTCGCAATGAAAAACGTGATTCTGTGGAGCGTCATTTGTTCCGTAAACATCAAGGATGTTCCATTTTGGGCTGCTTTCGTATTGAATGTCATCAAATCTGATTATGCCCTCAGGAGTTGTAAGACCAGCATCGCGGACGGTATCGCCCTTTTTGCAAAAATAAATGAAAAGAGATGAAGTCAAGGCTTTTGGCTTGTAAACGAAATTTGCCAACAAAAGAAAAACGATGATAGCCAACAAAATCGCCGAAATTATAATGAAAGTCAATTTTATTTTTCCCATATTAGCTTTAATTCTCCATTCGAATTATTTTAATTATACTAGGCCGATTTCATTTGTCAAACACCGGCACGGTCAAACACATCATGAAAAAATAAAGTAAGAAAATATGCAACGGGAGAAAAAGCAGAATGGCACGAGCCAAGAGTTGAATGCGAAGCATTCAACTCTTGGCTTGGTGCCATGTCTTTTTCGGTAGTGCATATTTTCTTTTTTGAGTTTTATGTTTTGATGTGTTTTGCAAGTCAATGCAGTGGTTAATATCGAAAAAAATCCGCGTTTGAAGCCGTGAGCAGTTCCAGGCTCGTCGAGAGTTTTTGCATTTTTTAATTTTTGATGCGTTTGTCTAGTCGTATCCAGTGGCGGTTTTTCGTTTTTCCTTTCACACTGTCGTAGAGGAAAAGGTAGGCTGTTTTTTCGCTGTCGAAATTTTCCATATTAAAATCGAAAGTTTCGTACTCGCTGTGAGCATAACTTTCCCGCGTGCTTGTGATTTCCGTATGCTGATTGAGGGCATCGCGATGAGAGTCCTTGTCGTAGCGATGTTCGTACCAGGCAGGAAAATTCGAAGTTTTTTGTGCGGAAATAAAATCGAAGCGCAAAGTGTCGCGAAGGATCTTGCGCGAATTTTCGTCAAAAAAAGCACATGCCGTTTCATGTATTTCTGTCGCCACAGTCGATGAAAGAAAATCAATCAGGAAGGCAAAATATTCCGTTTCGCGACAGGCATTTTCAAAAATTCCTTTCTGCCTGAAATTTCGCGTTAGTTCCGAGAAAAAACCAAAGAAAGAAAAATCCTTCGAATTGGGCGAAGCCGATAAGTTAGAAGCCTCCTTCAATCTAAACAAAAATTCAATCGTCTTGGGAAAATTGCCTGAATTGTAGTAGATATCCAAAAGCTTTTCCAGGTCCTTCAGAAAAAGGATGTCAGAATACGAAAGCCACGGCGTCGTAAGCACTTCATAGGGCGGAGTATCCAAAAACTTATACTCAATTTTGCCCGATGCATAGTCGGCCATTTTCGTGCCGCTCAAAACTTTGAGGAAGCCCAGTTGCAGCATATCAGGTCGCAGGCCGATTACATCGTCAAAAGATTTCCCGAACGATTCGAGGTTTTCATGCGGAAGTCCTGCTATCAAATCCAGATGCTGATGGATTGTCTTTGGAATACGCTTTACATTCTCGCGGATTTTCTGGAAATCAGTTTGCCGCCCGATTTCTTCTAGAGTTTTTGGATTTGTGCTTTGAACCCCGATTTCAAATTGCATAATTCCTGCAGGAAAATTTGCAATCACATCCAGCATTTTTTGTGTGAGTGTATGTGCTTCAATTTCAAAATGGAACATTGTTTTTCCGTTGTGGTTTTTGCGCAAAAAATCCCAGATGGCTATCGTCCGTTCTTCGTTCAGGTTGAAGGTGCGGTCAACGAATTTTACCAGCTTAACGCCTGCATCCAAAAACCGTTTTAGGTCGGCAAAAACTTGATCCAGACAGCGATAACGCATAGTCTTATCTATAGAAGAAAGGCAGTAGGAACATCGGAACGGACAGCCACGGCTCGATTCATAATAAAAAATTTTCGTGTCGGCGCACTCCGAAAGTTCATCATCAGTGTAGGCAAAAGGAATTGAATCAAGATTTTGCATTGGAACTCGCGGTGCAAGAATATTTGTTCTAGTTTTTACGCCTGGAATCATCGAAAGGGAGTGAATTAAGTTGTCGCGGGATTCCGTATCAGTTGATAGAATGTGGATTGCTTCCAAAGTTGTTATTTCACCTTCACCACAAATTACAAAATCAACATTTGGATTTTGCTCCAGAATTTCTTGGTTTCGGTAGCTTACTTCGGGGCCTCCAAGGGCGATAATTACATTTGGCAGGATTTTTTTAATTTCAGCAATGATTTTTAAGGTCATTTCAACGTTCCAAATGTATACGGAAAAAAGAATTATGTCGGGCGACTTGCCATAAATCGAACGCAAAATATCGCCTTCCTGCTGATTTATCGTGTACTCGGCGATTTCAATGCTCGTCGAACTTGCTTTTTCGCACGACAAGTTTTTTTCCGCGTAGCAGGCAATCGAGCGAATTGCAAGATTAGTGTGATTATATCTTGAATTTATGGCGGCAAAAAGAATCTTCATTTTATATTTGGCTCTCTATCGAAAATAATTATGATTAATGATATTACTTTAGTCAATTCAGTTCAAAGTCGCCAGGCAGACATCAAAATCAGTTCAAAAATTTGGGGTCAGTTCATTTTATTGCGTGCAGTCATCCCCGCGCTCCGTAATGTCATTATCGGGCTCGACCCGATAATCTCATGCATGAGATTGCCGCATCAAGTGTGGCAATGACAAGGTGGCAAGTACGTAATGATAATTCCATCATTTCCGTTTCGCTCAATATCCGCAAGAAGCTGATTTATTTTTTTGAGCGTCTTTTTTATCCCTCTATTGAAAAAACGCTTAAAATTAGTATAATGAAAAAAAATGTGCGTACGCATAGAAATTTTTCATTAAATATAAAATCAGGAGATTATTTTGTATAAGCGTCAAATTTATTTGGATAAACTTATAGAGCGAAAAGACAACGGGCTTATAAAAATAATTACCGGTGTTCGCAGGTGTGGAAAATCATTTTTGCTGTCTAAATTGTATAAAGAATACTTGAATAAGTCGGGAATTGAGGATTCGCACATAATTCAAATTTCCTTGGAAGAAACCCAAAACTTTTCCCTTCATAATCCTCTTGCCCTTGATGCTCATCTCAAAAAACTGCTGGCTGATAAAAAGCAGTATTACATTTTTCTGGACGAAATTCAGTTTGTAAAAAGCATAAAAAATCCTGACACCAGCCTTTCAGATGCTGAGCCAATTACATTTTATTCCGTGCTGAACTCGCTTTTAAAACGGGAAAATGTGGATGTTTATGTTACCGACTCAAATTCTAAAATGCTTTCAGGCGATATTCTGACAGAGTTTCGTGGAAGAGGCGATGAGGTTCGCGTTTATCCGCTGAGTTTTTCAGAGTTTATGGAAAACTATCAGGGAGATATTCGCGATGGCTGGGATGAATATCTTATGTATGGCGGACTTCCTCTTGCAGTGAATGCAAAAAGTCACGAGGCAAAAAGCTCATATCTGAAAAATCTTTTTACACAAACCTATATAAAGGATGTCATTGAGCGAAATAAATTCAAAAATGAGGAGAACATTTCTGATTTATTGAATATTCTTGCTTCTTCCGTTGGCTCACTTACAAACAGCCTGAACATACAAAATACTTTTCTTTCGGTAAAAAAACAGAGCGTCAGTATAAATACAATTTCCTCATACACAAAGGCCCTGCAAGATGCATTTCTGATTGATAGCGCAAAAAGATTTGACATAAAAGGTCGAAAATATATTTCAACTCCCCTCAAGTATTATTTTGTGGATACAGGATTGAGAAACGCACTTTTGAATTTCCGCCAGATTGAAGAAAATCATCTTATGGAAAACATCATTTTCAATGAACTGAAAATCCGCGGTTATGATGTTGATGTAGGCGTGGTAGAAATTTATGAGACCAACAAAAAAGGAAGTGGCCAGAAAAAGCAGCTTGAAATTGATTTTGTAGCAAACAAAGCTCAGGAACGTCTTTACATTCAGTCAGCGTTGACTATGGCAGACGAAGAAAAGGCTGCTATTGAACTTAGACCTTTTTTAAATGTAAATGATTCTTTCAGAAAAATCGTGCTTGTTGGAGGGAAAAAAGCCCCCCAAACAACAGACCACGGTTTTACGATTATGGGAATACTAAATTTTTTGACAAGTGAGAATACCTGAGGTGCATTAAAAATAATTCTGTAAAAAACTTGAAAACTAAAATTTATGCCTTATAATTTAACCCATGAACAAGTTACTCGCGGAACTTATACAGCACCTTGACATAAATACTTCTCGCGTGCAAAATTCGCCGTTCGCATCGCGATAACTTTTTCCGCAAGAATTTATCGAGTTGTTCATATTTTAAACCAAAAAATTCAACTTTCTCATTTTTGTAAATTAACCCGTGTCCGTAAAAAAAATGGATGCGGGTTTTTATATTTTAAATTCATCTGAGTGGAGAAAAACAGAATGAAAAAATTATCTAAATTTGCCGTAATTTTACTGGTGGTGGCATTTGTGCTTTTTTGCATTTACAGGATGCCCAGACCCATCAACTGGTACGGATGCCAGTGAAACAGCGGACACAACCACACCTACAGCAATGGCGACACAGTTGCCCAAGCTGGTGCAAACAGCGAAAACCTACGGCGGCTGGTGGTGGCTCCGCTCGCCCCACGATATCTTTGGTTACAGGGCGCTCCACATCGGCTACGAGGGCAGAACCCTTACCAACACCGATGCGAACTCTGAGAACGGCGGTGTAGTTCCCGCTTTGTTCCTGGAGTAAGCAAAAAAAAGGCTGTCCAAACGAGCGTGCCTTCTATGATTTAAGCTGCAATCAAAGATTGTCAGCTTGAAATTTCTTTGGCACGCACAAATAGTGTCGTGCCATTAAAAGTTTTAGACTGCAAGGCGAAAGCCGCCGTCAGTCTGAAAACGGTTTTATACCAAGCCCTGTGCGATCATAGCATTTGCTACTTTGAGGAATCCTGCGATATTTGCACCTGCAACGTAGTTTCCTTTCATGCCGAATTTTTCAGCAGCAGCATAGGCACTGTCGTGAATGTTTTTCATGATTCCCTTGAGTTTTGCATCAACTTCTTCAGAAGACCATGAAAGTCTTTCACTGTTCTGGCTCATTTCAAGACCTGATGTTGCTACACCACCTGCATTAGAAGCTTTTCCTGGAGCATAAAGAATTTTTGCAGCGAGGAATGTGTTAACAGCTTCGATTGTAGAAGGCATGTTAGCTCCTTCAGCAACAAGTTTACATCCGTTAGCAACCAAAGTCTTAGCAGCTTCACCGTCAAGTTCATTCTGTGTAGCACAAGGGAATGCACAGTCAACTTTTACTCCCCATGGCTTTTCGTTCTCAAAATATTTTGCACTTGGGAACTGTTTAACATATTCAGAAATTCTTCCTCGCTTTACGCCTTTAAGTTCTTTTACCCAATCCAATTTTTCCTGTGTAATTCCGTCTGGATCGTAGATATATCCGTTAGAGTCAGACATTGTAACTGGTTTTGCACCGAGCTGAATCAACTTTTCAACAGCATACTGAGCAACGTTTCCGCTTCCTGAAATTGCACAAATTTTGCCTTTGAAGTTATCGCCAACTTTAGCAAGCATGTTTTCTGCGAAGTAGATGAGTCCGTAACCTGTAGCCTGTGTTCGAATCAAAGAACCACCGAATGAAAGTCCTTTTCCTGTAAGAACACCTGTGAATTCGTTTCGGATTTTTTTGTACTGTCCGAACATATATCCAACTTCTCGTCCACCAACACCGATATCTCCGGCTGGAACGTCTGTGCAAGAACCGATATGTTTTGCAAGTTCTGTCATGAATGACTGGCAGAATCTCATAACTTCAGCGTCTGATTTTCCGTGTGGATCGAAATCAGCACCACCTTTACCACCACCCATTGGAAGTGTTGTAAGTGAGTTTTTGAAAGTCTGTTCAAAACCGAGGAATTTAAGGATGCTCAAGTTTACAGATGGATGGAATCGAATACCACCTTTGTAAGGACCAATAGCGCTGTTAAACTGAACACGATATCCACGATTGATGTGAATATTTCCAGCGTCATCTGTCCATGGAACGCGGAACATAATAACGCGCTCTGGTTCTACCATTCTTTCGAGAATTGCATTTTTCTCGATTTCAGGCATTTGTTCAACAACAGGTTCAAGAGTTTCGAATACTTCTTGAACAGCCTGCAGGAATTCCGGCTCGTTAGCATTTTTAGCCTTTACCTGCTCAAATACGCGTGTGACATAAGCGTTTTTCATAAAATTTCCCCCAGAAAGGAACGGATTGCCAGAACAACCCAAAATTAACCCGAACCTGACAAAGCTCGCGGTGCAAAAGTTTTTGTTACTTTCGACAGAAAAATTTTAACAAAATGTGATATTTTTAACAACAAAATCGGGCTGTTTTGGAAATTTTTTTTAAAATTTTTTGTGATTTTTTTATCGATGATGTTGACGGAAGTTGATGATTCGGCCTTTCATTCTTCTGGAACACAGGTGCTGCATCAACATAACGAACGATTCGTCTTACGATAGAATAAAGCGATAAAAAATAACCCGCTCTGTAAAACAACAGGGCGGGCAAGGTCCATCAAGGGACTTTGTTTTCAATAGGGCTACGAATAGCGATGTTTGTTCAATTATTTCTTTAACAATTGCGCAAATGGATTGTATGTTTCTCCGTCGCTGTCATCCTGAGAATTTAGGTATTTAGCCGTAACCTTATCCTGTTCTACAGAACTTGCTGGTCTAAGCGAAAGCCTTTGTTTATTGACGTTCACTTCTTTAACAACAACGCTGAAGTTATCACCGACATTGAATTTAGCTTTCAAATTTGTGCCTTTTTCAACATCAAGTTCTGAAACATGCACAAGACCTTCAATGCCCTCTTCGAGTTCAACAAAAATACCAAAGTCTGATATTCTCGAAATTTTTCCATCGAATTTTTTTCCTACTGGATATCGGTCTGCAATCGAATCCCAAGGATTATCCTGCAGTTCTTTCATGCTTACGCTGACTTTTTTGTTTTCCCAGTCAGCTTTTATGATTTTTACGGTAATTTTTTGGCCTTCAGAAAGAATGTCAGAAACATTTTCAACTCTGCTTCTTGAAATTTCAGAAATTGGAAGAAGAGCCTTGAATCCCTGAATGTCAACAAAAGCACCAAATTTCTGAAGTGAAGTAACGGTTGCATCAACAACAGAACCTTCTGTGAGCGACTGACTCAATGTGACAAGGTCATCTTCGTATTCTTTTTCAGCGATTTTTCTATTTGAAACGAGGATGTCTTTTCCTTCTTTTTTATATTCTGTGATGATGAAGTTGAGCGTCTTTCCTACGAAAAATGATGGCTCTTCTTTCTGTCGGAATCCCATCTGGCTAAAAGGACAGAAAGCGCGAGAATTACCGATTCGTACTTCGAATCCGCCCTTAATTTCTTTTTCTACTCGGCCTTCAACTGGAATCTTGTTTTTCCATGCATTTTCAAGCATAGATTTATCAGCTTTTTCGCCAGTAAGTTTTGTTGTGAACTGCATTTCGCCGTCTTTTGCTCCGACGAAATAAGCCTTAATTCTATCTCCCTCTTTAACGCTGATGTTTCCATCATCATCTTCGAGTTCGTGCCTGTCTAAAACTCCTTCAGTTTTAGCATTCAAGTCTAGGAAAACGTAGCTATCTGTTATGGCCACGATTTCTGTTTCTATTTCTTGTCCTGGGTGATAATATGTCATTTTTTTAGCCTCCGAATGGGTCCGTCCGTTTTTTCAGACTTTCCACATTCATTCTAGCATTTTTCATATTAAATAATCAAACCCGAAAAATTTAGGCTTGACTGAAAAATACAGGAGGCATCACCAAAAATCAGCGTTCGAACAACTTCAAAAGAGTTTTCTTTCCTTTTGCTTTTTTCCCTGTGTATGGATGTTCTCGTAAGGATAAATTTCCAAAAGTTTTTCCAATCAATACACTTGAAGGATGTGTAAATTCCATAAAACCCCATTTTCCATGGTATGAGCCCATTCCAGAATGCCCTGTTCCACCAAAAGGAACTCCTTTTACCATGATATGCAAGCAGACTTCATTGATACATCCGCCACCATATTGCTGAGTTGCCATGACTTTTTTTGCCCAGCGAAGATTTTTTGTGAAAATATAGAGTGCAAGACCATGTTCACGCTGTGCAACGACGTCCAGAATTTTGTCGATATCTTTGTCAGCAAACGGAACAACAGGTAAAAGAGGATTGAAAAGTTCGTGCTGTACAATTTTTTCATCGATATTTACCGGATAAATTATTGTAGGTTCAAACTTTTGCTCATCAGGATTGCCTTTTCCGCCGTAGACGATTCTGTCTTTGTAAAGTTCTGCTTCGCTGCTACATTTTTCATAAGCGGCCTTGGTTATAAGCTTTGCGTATTCAGGATTTTCGATGGCGCTCTTACCGATTTGTCTTTCAAATTCTTCTTTGAGAGCTTGTAAAAAATCATCGGCGATTTCGCTTGCAACAGCCACCTGATTTATATTGATGCAGATTTGCCCGCTATTGCACATCTTGAAGAAAGCGATTTTTCTTGCTGCATCTTTTATGTTTGCATCCTTGCGAACTATAGCCCAGTTTCCGTTTTCTCCGCCAAGTTCCAGTACGACAGGAGTTAGATTTTTTGAGGCAGCTTCCATAACGTGTTTTCCGATTTTTGGGGAGCCAGTATAGAAAATTTTGTCAAAATTCATGGAAAGACACATATCAGCCACATCGTGATCTCCGTCAATCACCGTGACAAATTCAGGTTCAAACGTTTTTGAAATTATCTTTTGCAAGACGGCTGTGGAACTCTGTGATTTTGAGCTTGCCTTGATTATCGCAGTGTTTCCTCCACAAATTGCAGCCGCAAGAACTCCTAAAGAAAGCAGGAACGGGAAGTTGAAAGGACTGATAATCAGGACATTTCCGTATGGGATTTTGTATACTTTTGTCGTTACGCTCGGGAAGCAAGTCAGTCCGCTAAAGTGCGTTTCTGGTTTTGCCCATTTTCGCAAGCCTTTGATGATTTCATTTACTTCAAGTATGACGCTTCCGATATCACAAAAATAGGCTTCAAGTGCTGAACGGCCTAAATCTTCATGCAAAGCTTGTTCAATTTCAATTTCATTTTCAATTACTGCATCTCGCAATTTTTTCAGTTGTTCAATTCGCCATGAAATGTCAAAGGTTTTTCCTGATCTAAAAAAATCTCTTTGGGAATTTAAAATTTTGTCTAACTCTTCTTGTGTATGCATTTTGTTCTCCAATGTGAATGTTGAAAATTATCGTATTAGTATATGTTACCTCATAATCAAAAAAAGGACAGCAAAAATGAAGTAAAAAAAAATAAGCAAAATAATATGATTGAGGATAACTCTGGTCAATCGTTCTAGGTTTGAAGCTGCTATGAATGAGCAGTTTACTGTTTGATCTTTTTTGTCGTTGTCAATGGCTAATCAAAGCGTTATAATGAATGTTGGAGGGCGTTTTCGGCGTGCAAAATTGAGCGCCGAACGCAAAATGCTATGGATTTGATATCAGATTATAAAAATTTTTTGAATAAGGGCAAAACCGAACGAGAATGTTGTTCTTTTATAGTTTCCGAAGCAAAAAAGAACGGTTATAAAGACATCAATGAGGTTGAAAAACTTAAGGCCGGGGACAAAGTTTACGTTACAAAATGGGGAAAGGCAATTGCTCTTTTCCAGATTGGATCAGATGATATTTCGAAAGGAATGAACATCCTTGGAGCTCACATCGACAGTCCGCGCCTTGACGTGAAGCAGAATCCGATGTACGAAAAGGATTTTGTTGTTTATCTGAACACGCATTATTATGGTGGAATCAAAAAATATCAGTGGGTAACTTTGCCGCTTGCAATTCACGGAGTTGTTTGCAAGAAGGACGGAACCGTTGTCAACGTAACTGTAGGTGAGGATGAATCAGATCCAGTTTTCTGTATCGGTGATATTCTACCTCATCTTGCAAAGGATCAGATGAAGGAAGCTGCGAGTGATTTTATCCCTGGTGAAAATCTTGATGTAATTATCGGTAGCCGAAATCCTGAGCGAGTTACGGACGAAGAATCTAATGACAAAGCCGATAAACCTGCAAAAGATGCTGCAAAGAAGGCAGTGCTTGCAATTCTAAAGGAAAAATACGGAATTGCAGAAAACGATTTTGGCTCTGCCGAACTTGAAGTTGTGCCAGCAGGAAAAGCCCGCGACCTTGGTTTTGATCGCTCGTTGATTTTGGGTTACGGACAGGACGACAGAAGCTGTGCATTTGCATCTTTTGCTGCAATGATGGAAAGCACAGCAGGCAAGCGAACGAACGTTTGTCTGTGCGTAGACAAAGAAGAAATTGGTTCGGTTGGTGCAACTGGTATGGCAAGTCACTTTTTTGAAAATTGCGTTGCAGAAATCGTTGCACGAACGGCTGAAGGATATAATGAACTTACGGTTCGACGTGCATTGAACAACAGCAACATGCTTTCAAGTGATGTAAACGCAGCCTACGATCCTATGAACGGAAGTCTTTATGACAAAGACAATGCTTCATTTTTGGGCGGAGGTATCGTGTTCAACAAATATACTGGTAGCAGGGGAAAAAGCGGTGCAAGTGATGCAAGTCCAGAATTTATTGCCCGGCTGCGTGCAGTTCTCGATGATGCCAACGTAACTTACCAGATGGCAGAATTGGGAAAAGTCGATCAGGGTGGTGGAGGAACGATTGCCTACCTTGCCGCAAAATACGGTATGTATGTTTTGGATGCTGGAGTCCCAGTTTTAAGCATGCACGCGCCGTGGGAAATAACCTCGGCCGAGGATATGAAACAGGCCTACAATGCTTACAAGGCATTCCTAAAAATCTAATACAATTTTAGTGGATTTTACGACCGTGCTTTCCAAAATTCTGGATTGCACGGTTTTTTTTATGGCAGAGTGGGCAATGCTCTTTTTTTTTTTTTGGGGGGGGGTAAAAATCCCGGCTCAAAATCTTGAAAACCGGGAATCATAGCGGAATTTTGAAATCAAAGTCCGTAACTTGCAATATTGTCTGAAAAAATCTTTTTTATCTGTTCAACGGTAAGCACTCCTGAATTTACCAAATCTACGCACTGCTCGCTTACGCTCTTGTTGAAGAACAAAAGGTCATCAGTGCCGATTGTTACAGGAATTCCCCATTCGACAAATTTCTTTATAGGATGCTCCTCAAGAGAAGGAACAGCACTAAGCATTACGTTACTTGCTGGTGTGATGTTACATCGGATGTTCTTATCTTTCAAGAACTGCATTATCTTGTCATCTTTTGCAGCTCCGATACCATGCTGAACTTCATCAAGATTAAAGATTTCGATGAATCGTTTTACAGAATTTGCATCGCTAAACTCACCAACATGTGCCTTTTTCTTTATGCCAAGTTGCCCAGCCAAATCATAGATATAAACGAAATCATCAAGTCCGTCTTCAACTTCTGGTCCGTAAAGGTCCAAACTTTTGAAAACGCCACTTTTTAGACACTCTGGAACCCATGCATCGATTTTAGCTTTATCAAAAAGTTTTCCCATTCCAAGTTCAGGTCGTAAATCAATCTTTCCTTCGAATTTCTTTCGGATATCTTCAGCAAGCTGGCAGAATTCATCAACATTACCGCCACAATGATTTACGAAATTTATGTCAAAACTTCCTTCAAGAACGGTGATTCCATCTGCAACTGCATCTTGAACGGCCAATGTAATAACGTCTTGTACATCTTTTTTTGTTGCGATTCGAACTCGTGTATACTGTCCGATAACTTCATGCATTTCTCCAAGTCCGTTCATTTTTCGAGGGAAATTTGGAATTTGGAATCCTGCCCATGGAACGTATGAAGCGTATCGCATTCCCAAGTTCAAGTGATTATGGCAATCAACTTTTTTTAATGTTATAAAATCTGAAACTGAAACCATGTTTTCCTCTATAGCTTAGCTTTGTTTGTTAAGCAAAAAATATGTACTTTCATTATATAACGCAAACAAAAATAATGGAAGTTTTTTTTGTAAACTACGATTTTCGAGTAGTCTCATATCGTGTTAAAACAGTGTTAATTAAAACAGTGTTAAAATATTGCGTCCATTTGAGAAACAAGATTTGCGAACGTATCGAGTGCTGCTTGAATCGGTTTTGAACTAGACATATCAACACCTGCAACTTTGAGCGAGTCAATCGGATATCGTGAACCACCAGATTTAAGGAAGGTGAAATAATCATCAAGCTCTTGTTGTCCCCCGTTCAAAACCCGCTGGCTTAGTGCAAGACTTGCTGAAATACCAGTTGCGTATTTATAAACGTAGAATGAGTTATAAAAATGCGGAATCCTCAAGCCTTCTAGGTCGCTTGCATCTTCAAAAACCATTTCTGGACCAAAATAAAGTTCAAGAAGTTTTCGATATTCACTTCTCAAAACATCAATTGAAAGAGGAGTTCCGTTTTCTACAAGTTCGTGAGCCTTAAGTTCGAACTCTGCAAACATTGTTTGTCGGTGCAAGGTTGCAAGGATATCCGAGGTGTGCGTACAAATCAGATATCGCTGCATTTTTTCGTTGTTATCGGATTTTGCTTTTTTTAGCAAATATTGGAACAAAAGTTCTTCATTGAAGGTTGATGCGACTTCTGCCTCAAAAATCGTGTAGTCATAGCAACTGAACGGATTGTTGTGGGCAGAAAACCAGCTGTGCATGCTGTGTCCGCCTTCATGGGCAATCGTGAAAACGTCTCGGATGGAATCGTCTTTGTAGTTCAGAAGGATGTACGGATAGCCCGTGTACGCACCGCTCGAAAAAGCACCGCTCCTTTTACCCTTATTTTCGTATTTATCGACCCAGCCGTTTTTAAGACCTCCGCATAAGATGTCTGTGTAATTTTTGCCGAGAGGAGAAAGCGCATCTTTGACTATTTCGACTGCTTCATCGTAAGGTGTCGAAATTTTAAGTTCGTCGACGAGCGGCGCGTATACATCGTAGTGATGCAATTCGTCTAATTTAAGGGCTCGCTTACGAATTGAGTAGTATTTGTGCAATACTGGCAGGTTTTTATGGACTGTTTCAATTAGGTTTGTATAAACTGAAAGAGGAACGTTATCTGGATAGAGAGCTCTTTCAAGGCTTGATTTATAGCCGCGAGCCCTTGCTTCAAACACATCCTGCTGAACGTTGCCAGTGTAAAGTGTGGCAAGCGTATTTTTGTGCGAGTCGAATCCTGCATAAAATTTTTCATAGGCCTCTTTACGAATTTTTCTATCAGGATTTTCCATAAAAACAGAATAGGTTGATTGAGTTAAAGGCATTTTTGTTTTTACACAATCGGATACACCCGTGCCAGAATTATTTGTCGCAGAAATTTCAATTTCGCCAAAATCCATATCTACGTTTGTGAGCATTGAAAATGTATTGTGC
>JAQYSN010000173.1 GCA_028725265.1 Spirochaetales bacterium
ACAAAGGAACTCGTTGATTATTATCTTGAGAATGCCGCAATCATGAAAAAAGCACTTGAAGGTGAAAATTTTGCTTCAAAGGGAGTTCAAGTTTATTTTACTGGCGATTCTCCTTATCTTTGGGTGAAATTTCCTGGAAAAAAGAGCTGGGATGTTTTTGACCAGATTCTTGAGCAGTGCAACGTTGTAACAACGCCAGGAAGCGGTTTCGGTTCTGCAGGCGAAAGTTTTATTCGATTCAGTGCATTCGGACATCGTCAGGATGTTGAAGAGGCTTGTCGCCGTTTGGCAAATTTTAAAATCTAATCAGTATTTTGATAGAGAAGGGGTTTTCAGGAATTTGTGTTTCTTGAAAGCCTTTTTTTTGTTATTCGATTTCAAATTTTGTTGAAAAAGATATAGCGAATGGTATTTTTTCTTCGCTCGTTCGTAAAAGTCGGAATACTTCGCTTTCTCCTTTGAGGATGTAGGTGCCCGCTTTTCCGAATTCAAAAATCATATTGCCACCTGCACTAATTCCTAAATCAAAGAAACTTGTATCATAACTGTGCTGTTCTGCTCCTGCTCCAAAGAAAATTCCTAGTTTGAATGGAAATCCTTCTTCAAAAGCAAGTATATCAATAAGTCCTGAGTTTCTGTTTTCGAATCCGTTGCTGGTAAATACATGGTCGTATGTATACGAGAGTGTTAGGTCTGAATTTTTTGAATGAAAAATAACATCTCCTTCTATATAAATGAGCGAGTTTGACGAAAAATCAGAAGGCGAAAATGCAAAGTCTGCTTCGATTTCGAAACTAACGACTTTGCCGATATCAAAGCCTGTTTCAAGCATAATTCCTGGAGAGAGCATTCCGTTTCTTAATGCAAACATAAAGGCAGCTGAAAAATAAAAATTTTCGGTAAAAAAAGAGCCGCCGCAAAAGGCGTTATAGTTCAGTGCGTAAAGATTGTCGATTGTTGCAATCATGCTGAAGTTTTCGCTTAGTTGTTCGCTAATATCAAATGTGAAGCCTGGTACACCCTTTGCTTTTGCAGAACTGTACGTATCCCATTGAAAACCAGCTTCAAGAGTTACGGCAAATCCTGATGTTATCAGAGAAAATAGAATTGCAAAGAATATAAATCGCTTTTTCATCATATTTTAGAACATGGTTTTATAGCTGATTCTTGCGACCATAGATTCAAAGAATCCTTTTACGCTTGTAATCCCAAGTGCACTGATTTGTACGGAGTAGTTTAACGTTCCCGATGTGAATTTTGTCGTTCCGTATGGTATTATGTCCAAATCAAGTCCAGAGACAAGGTTTGATGCATCCTGAAGTAAGGTGTCCATTGAATTCTCCGAAGAAATCGTAATCATGCCTCCAAATTGATTTCTATTTCCGGAAATTACTATCCAAGGAGAGCTGAAAGTCAAGTTGATCCCTGTTGGATTGGAGATATAATACAAACTGTTGAGCATATCAGATGGCATATTGAAAAGAGCCACAGAAAAAATCAGGTTTTTCGTTACGAATTTTGGTTCTATAAAGAGAAAAACGTTGTCGAGCGAAAGAGCACTTTGATTTGCAAGAGTTTTTTTGTCTACGATTAACTGTGTGATTCCTGCCTGAAAGAGAAGAGAAGAGGAATTTGTGTTTCCGAAGAAGGCTGTAAGTCCCATATGGAGGTCTGCCCTTTGAATCAAAACAACAACTTTGACTTCTTCGCCGTTTTCATTTGTGTAGGTCTTTTCAATAGGCATATTGCATCCAAAAACAAAATCGAGTGCAACTTGTGACCAAGCTCCTGCAAAACGTAAGTCTGCATTCAAGCTAGCCAAATCTTCATCACTTGTTGAAGTGGTGTTTGTGCTGAGAATCTCTGCTGCATTGTAATATCCGTATAAACCTAAGGCTGTATTTGCCGGCAATTTAAGGTAATATGCGATACCAAGTCCGCTGTTGTCAAAAATTGTAGCTTTTGAAATGCCAGAAATCGTGTCTGTTAGTTTGGAAGCGAACGAATCGATACCGAACATTCGCTGTAGAAAAAGATCCGAGCCTATCGGGTCGTAATCGCCTGCAAAAGCTGCGAGAAACTGAGTTACAGAACCAAAATAATTTCGATAGGTAAGCGAAAATTCATCGAGATTGAAATAAGATTCTTTATTTTTGAACGTAAAGTTCGAAAAAATTGATGATGTCGTATAAAGACTTGCATTTGTCCTTATGATGAAAGACTGGGTTATGTCGAATTGTCCTGAAAAAAATCCGTCAAGAAGAAAAGCTGTTGAGCCGTCCAGGTTCTTTAATGTTCCTCCGACTCCGGCATATCCGCTGAAATATGGGGTTGCAAAGCTGGTAGTAATCAGGGTAAAAAGACAAAAAGAAAGAGCTGCGCTTCTTTTTATAAAATTCGATTTCCGTATCATTTAAAACTCCAATTCGGTTCTTTTTAACACATCATATTATCGGCAGAAATAGTTAATTTCTTCAATTATCTATAGAATACAATGCTTTTTACGAAATTTAAACTATTTTTTTTGATTTGAATATGAAAAAAAATAATCTTGACTTCTGTCCTTTATCGTATAAAATATAAAGACATGAGTGATTATCTTGATTTGAATAATGAAGAACTATTGAAAGACTTTTTCAGCGAAGCAGAAATGCAGGTAGAGACGTTGGAAAGTAATATTCTCGTAATAGAAAACGATCCTTCTAATCACGAAGCAATCGATGAGATTTTCCGTGCAGCTCATACCTTGAAAGGTGGATCTGCGACTGTGGAAATGAATGAACTTTCCGGCTTTACTCATGCTGTTGAAGACTTGCTAGATGAGTTGCGATCAGGAACTGTAACTGTTACAGAACCTGTCGTTGATATACTGCTTTCTTCAATCGATATTATCAAGGCGATGCTTGAGTGCAGACAGAATGGTTCGGTTTACGAAGAGGATGTTTCTGATACAAAGAACAAACTTGCTTCTTTCATTCCAGAGAAGGGAAATAAAAAGAAAGAGAAGAAATCTGTTCCACAGGGTCTTATGCCTACACTTGGAGCTAAAAAAGCAGAATCAGAACCTGTTGCTGAAAAACCTGCTGCAAATTCTGGCAATCCTGATATTCAGAATCCTAGTACTCTTCTTTCGGAGTATGAAATTCTCGAACTTAAGGAACTTTGTGAAGGTTCAAGCAAACTTTGGGGTGTAACGGTTCTTTTTGACGAATCAAATCCTATGAATTCAGTTGGAGGAATTCAGGTATTTACGGCATTGAAAGAGAAGGGGAATGTCCTTAAGACTATTCCTGATTTCGAAGCTCTTTATGAAGATGAATTCCAGCCAAAAGTTGTATATTATGTTGCTTCTGTTTGTTCACAAGAAGAGTTGGAGATGGCAGCTTTTCTTGATGACGTATCTTTGTGTGTTGATGCGCAGATTATTAGTGCAGATTCTGCTCAGGGAAGTCCTGCTATAGAACCTCAGAAAGTTGAATCTCCAAAGGCTGAAGCTCCTGTAGAAAAGGTAAAAGAAGAGAAGACTGTGGAAAAAGAAGCTCCTGCACTTGAAGTTTCGGTTGCTAAGGTCGAAAAGACTGAAACAGAAGCGGTTGCTCATACAGAACCGGAAAATAAAAAGGGTTCTGAAAAGAAGGCAACGCCTGCAACCAATACTGGTAGTGTACTTCGTGTTGATTCAAAACGAATCGATTACCTCCTTAACCTTATCAGTGAAACGGTTATTGCAAAAGCTGCGTTCAACCAAACTTCTAATCAAATTTCTCAGATGCATTCTTCTTTCCAGGGCAGTTTGCTTTTGTATCGCGAACAGATACGAAAGTTGATTGATTCTGTTCCTGAATATATAGAAGCTGTTCAGAATGGTGCGGATTTAAGAGACGTAAAATCTCAGATTAATGATAAATATAACGATTTGTTCTCGATTTTCGATTCTTTCGATTCGGAATTCAAGGGATTGGTCGGCAAGTTCCGTTCTTCAACTCAGAATTTGGGACGAATAACAAGTGAACTTCAGGAAGGTGTAATGAAAATCCGAATGGTTCCTATCAATCAGATTTTCAGCAGATTCCCAAGAGTTGTTCGTGACCTTTGCCGTGATTTGAACAAAAAAGTTAATTTGGTAATCGAAGGTGAAGATACCGAACTTGATAAGTCGGTTGTAGAAGATCTTCTTGACCCAATTATGCACTGTGTTCGAAATTCTCTTGACCATGGTATTGAAACACCAGATGTTCGTGTCGAGCAGGGAAAAGATGAAGAAGGAACGTTGCTCTTGCGTGCAAGCAATGAAGGTAACATGATTGTTATCGATATTGAAGATGACGGAAAGGGTATTGATGTTGAGAAGATTCGTAATAAGGCTATTGAACGTGGTTTGATTCATCCTAACAAGATTATAACTGATCAGGAAGCTTTCAATCTCATGTTTGAACCTGGATTTTCAACTGCTGACAAGATAACGAACGTTTCTGGTCGAGGTGTAGGTCTTGATGTTGTAAAGACTCAGATTGAAAAATTGAAGGGAACCGTAACTGTTTGGTCTGAGCGAGGTAAGGGATCTAGATTTACGATTAGGTTGCCGTTGACTCTTGCTATCATTCAGGGACTTTTGATTCGTGTTGGTCAAGAAATCTATTCAATTCCTATTGCTTCTGTTATTGAAAGTCAGCGAGTTTCTCGATCTGATATTAATACGATTGATAATTATGAAGTTTTGAATGTACGAGATGAGGTAATTAGTATCTTGCGTCTTAACAGGCTTTTTGGTATTCCAGAAGCAGAAGATGAAGATTTTACCTTTGTTGTCATCGTAGGTTCGGAAAATAAAAAGATTGGTGTTGTGGTTGATTCTCTTGTTGGAGAAGAAGATGTTGTAATTAAACCGTTGCAGGATCAGTTTACCGTAACGCCAGGTATTGCCGGTGCTTCAATTTTGGGTGATGGTTCAGTTTCGTTGATTATCGATGTGAGCCAGCTTTTGGATCTTGGTGTAAAACAAGAAATTCTTGCTCGTGAAGAACGAGATGCGGCAATTAATTAGAGGGTGTCTTTATGGATGAAATCGTACAGAAAGAAGTTATAGAAGATCAGCATGCCAAGTCAGAGGCAGAAGGAAAAGAAAAGCTCGTTAATATTGACTTTAAGATGGTTACCTTTTCTTTGGCAGGCAAAGATTATGCTGTTGATATCATGAATGTAAAGGAAATTGCAAAAGGTGGACATTTTACGTATGTTCCGAATACAGCTCCTTTCGTTCTTGGTGTTTATAATCTTCGAGGTGATATAATTCCAATTATTGATTTGCGTTTGTTTTTTAACATTGACGTTTCTTCAAAAAAATGCAATTTAATCGAAAATATGATTATTTTGACTGTTGAGGATAAGGTTTTCGGAATTATCGTAGATGGAATTGACAAGGTTGTTGGTATTCAGAAGTCTACAATTCAGCCGCCACATCCTCTGTTTGGTGATATAAACGTTAAGTACATCTACGGAATTGTTGAAAGTAATAACAAGCTTTACGTCCTTCTTGACGTTGATCGAATTTTTACGAATAAACCTTGTGAAGAAGAAAAATCAGATGTTGCAATTGATGGAACGTCAAAAGCTTCTGTTAAACCTAAGGTTTCTTTGGAAGGAAAGAACATTAATGATGTTCTGAAGGGAAGTTATCAGGCTAAGACAATGGGCTCTTCTGATTCAAAGGCTGCTCCTGCAAAGAAAGAGTCTAAACAGGAAGTTGACCTTAAATTTATTATTGAAGGTCTTTCTGCACAGAAAAAACTTTACGTTTCGGATATAAATTCTCAGTGGGTAAAATCACGATACGAATCATGGGTAAAAGAAAGATTTTCTGCAACGACTCAGATAACAAATGAATCGGATGCAGAAGCCTATATAAAAGGTTTTGCTTCTCCTTGTACGGGAAGTTTTTGGACGAAGGAATATGCCGATGCAGTTTATGCCACTTTGCCTGATAATTCTGCACATCAGATTGTTGTTTGGAATCCAGGTTGCGGAAAAGGTTTTGAGTCATATTCTTTGGCTTGTCTTCTGAAAAAAAGATATCCAGATGCTAAGATAAAGGTTTTTGCACAAGACATGGATTTGCTTAACATTTCTAATGCTGCTTTGCTTGCAGTTCCAGACGATGCTGCAAATTCTTGGTATGCTCCTTATGTGACAAAAAATGTTTCTGGCGGGTATACTTTTAATCAGGACATAAAGGAAACTATTATGTTTGAGTATCATGATTGTTCTCATACTAATAGCGTTCCGAGTCCAGATTTGATTTTCTGTAGGGATATGCTTTCTATCGTCCCACTTGATGTTCAGGAAACAATACTTGCCGACTTTGAGGAAAAATTGAAGGGTAATGGTATTTTGATTTTGGGTGAAAACGAATCGCTCAGCGGAAAAATGAATTGGTCAGAGAAGCTGATTGGAAATATTACTGTTTATTCTAAATGATTTTGGAGGTTTTTAGATGAGAGTAGAATATATTAATCCATTTGTAGAAACTGCCTTCAGTGTTTTGGGGGAGGTTCTTGGTGGAGAAGTAAAACGTGGAGATTTGTACTTAAAATCAACTTCAACTCCAGTTATGGGTGTTGCTGCTTTGGTCGGTCTTGCAGGTGATGTTGAAGGTCGAGTTTTGTTCGATATGACAATGGAAACTGCTATGAACATTGCATCAACAATGAACATGGAAGAATTAAAGGAGTTTGATGAATTGGCTAAAGCTACTATTACTGAGCTTGCTAATATCGTAACGGCACAGGCTGTAACTAAATTGCATGAACTTGGTTTTAGGTTTGACTTGACTCCACCTACATTGTTTACTGGTGAACGAATGGAAATTGCAAACAGTGATGTTGAGGCTTTGATTGTTCCTATTATCACACAACAGGGAAAAGTTGAAGTTAACGTTGCAATTCGTGAGAGAAATTAATTTTATACGACGGTAAAGTAAGGAGATACATATATGATTACTAAGCAAGATTTTCCTGCAATCAACGAGAGACCACCAGAGGGTATCAAAGATGATGGTACAAAAGTAAGAGTTCTTGTTGTTGATGATTCAATGTTCGTTGCAAAACAGATTGGACAGATTCTTACTAGTGAAGGATACGAGGTAGTTGCTACTGCTGTAGATGGTAAAGATGGCGTAGATAAGTACAAGGATTTGTGTCCTAACGTTGATATCGTTACTATGGATATTACAATGCCTCGTATGGATGGAATTGCGGCTCTAGAACAGATTATGGCATTTGACAAGAATGCTCGTGTAGTAATGGTAAGTGCTCTTGGAAAAGAAGAACTTGTTAAAAAGTCTTTGCTCCTTGGTGCTAAGAACTACATTGTTAAGCCTCTTGACCGAAAAAAGGTTTTGGAAAGAATCGGAAGCGCATTAAAATAGAATGGCTATGTCACAACAAACAGTTGATAAATAGCCATTTTTATAGGGGAGTATCAGAACTCCCCTACAAACTGTTATTTGCAGTTATCTATACTCATTTGGAATTTCGATATGAAGTGTCTCACACAATAACTTCACAT
>JAQYSN010000174.1 GCA_028725265.1 Spirochaetales bacterium
ATTCTGAAATCTTTTATTGTCATTAGTGATTCTTTCAATGTCATTTTTTTTCTCCCGAAAGAATTCTAATGCTTTTTTAGATTTTTAAATACTATACTTTGTTAAGTATTTATTTTTAAAGTCTTTAAAATGCGTTTGCCCTGCAAGCTCATATCCTGCATATTATCATATAAATAAATCAGCCGTATGGTTGAAAAAAAAGTCAAAAAAAAGTAAAGGAATTTTTATGAAAAATCTGAAAAAAGTCTTTGCGTTGCTTTTAGCAACAAGTCTGGTTTCGCTTGTGTTCGCACAAGTAAGTATCCCAGCAAGTCCTGTTTCCCTAACAAATGTTTCGGAAGTTGAAGATTTCATGGATGTCAATTCATTCAACAGCTTAGACTTCGAAAAAGTCTTCTTTTATGCTGGTTGGAGTGATGTAATTGATGATGGCACAGCTGACAATCTTTTCAACTTTGGAGTTGCAACAAATTTCAATAAACTGTATGCAGCTTTCTTCTATGCAGGAAACTATTTTGGTGTTGAAACAAGTTCTTCAACAGAAGATTCTCAAATAACAAAAGAATCTATTGCAAATGCAAATAATACACCACTTACTTTTGCCGCTTTATTCGGAATCAACAATTTAGGAATTAAAGCAACAATTTTGCACGATCCTGTATCTTCAGCAGATTCACAGAATAACACTCAGAACGAAACTCAAACAGTAAAATCTAAGTCACATTCTGCTGAATATGAATTATTCCCGATTGTTGAAGTTGGTTACAGCATCGAAACAGAAAAAGTTACAATAAGTCCTCGAGCAAATTTTGGTTACGATATCTATACTGATCACACCAAAGGAAAATATGAATCGTGGATGAAACTTAATGACACCACAAGTGCTACAACTAACGCAAAAAGTTATTCAAAAAACAATACTGATTATATTACAACAGGAATCGGTTCTACATTCGAACTTCCTGAAAAAGGTGCTTGGGCTCATTCATTTGATGCTGATTTGCAGTTTGACGCAAAAGTTAAAAACTACAAAGTTTATTCATACACAAATACAGTTACTTCAGGTGATACAAACAGTACACAAATCACAGAAACAGAAACAATTCGTAACTATGGAGCAGAAAATACAACTTCATTCACGGGAGCTTGGAATGCAGATTTTGTAGCATCTGACAACGTAACTATGTCTTTCGGTGCTAGCATCCCTGTATCTTTCATCTTTAACAATCCTAATTACTCAGGATCAACCACAACAAAAACTACAGTTAATGGTACAGAAAATGTAGTGTCATCATCTACAAGCACAAATCAAGATATCACATTCACAACAGAAATCATTCCTGAATTGAACATGAGCATTATGTACAACCCTATTGAAAAGTTAGGATTGTATGCTGGTGCAGATATCCATGTTCCTGGTTTGGTAATCACTTCTACAACAACTACGAGTGGTAGAAAAACAGTAGATACTGAATTTGGAAACAACGCAGACTCTTTTGGTAACGTAACTTGGGCTTCAGGATTGCGACTTGACGTTTCAAAAAAGGTATCATTTGACTGTTCATACACAATCTTACAGGATTTGTTCACTAACTTCTCATCAAACATCACTTACCCTACAGACTTCTGGGAAGGTGTTGGAAAAGTTGTTTTCCACGATTTCTCTTTCTTAGTTACTGTAAAACTGTAATTTATAGAATGATAGGATAAAAGGATTAGTCAAAATGCACTGATTTGCGTTGAGCAGTCAGTGCATTTTTTTTTCAAAAGGACATCAAAAAAGGTTATTAAAAAACGTCGCCGATTCCTGCCCTATAAAGTTCATCACAGTATTCGCAGGCATACTCGGCTTTTTTTCGGTTGACCAATTTGAAGGAATGAGGAACATAGTGTTCCGTTGTGGTAATACATCGTGGATTTCGACATTTGATTACGTTTTCAACCCTGTCTGGCAAAGAAAGCGTAATTTTTTTAGCGATATGCTCATCCATGATAACATTTACAGTAATATTCGGATCGATAAAACCAAGAACTGAATAATCAATATTTATGATATTATCAATCTTGATGATATCTTTTTTGCCCATTGTTTTTGAAGGAACATTCATAATCAGGGCAACACAATAATCAGCCTTATCCAACCCAAGGTAATTGAAAATCTTGATTCCGCAACCGCTTCGAATGTGATCTATTACCAAGCCATTTTTTATCGTATCAACGTTCAGCATATTTTCCTTCCTTATAAAGCACCTGTGAGTTTTGAAATCAATGCCATTCTGGCAAACATTCCGTATTTGACCTGCTTAAAATAGGCAGCCCTCGGATCTTCATCAACTTCTGGCGAAATTTCATTAACACGAGGAAGTGGATGCAAAACAATCATGTTGTCTTTCGCCATCTTCATCTTTTCTTTATCAAGGATGTAGCTGTCTTTCAATCGGATATAATCCTGTTCGTTGAAAAATCTCTCTTTTTGAACTCGAGTCATGTAGAGAATGTCCAAATCGCCGATTACATCCTCAAGACGCTCTGCAGTCGTGTACTGGATTCCGGCCGGTCGTAAAACCTGATCGATGATGTAGTCTGGAATTGCAAGTTCGTTAGGACTGATGAGAACAAACTTGTTATTCGGATATCGACTCAAGGCCTTTGTAAGAGAGTGAACCGTTCGGCCAAATTTTAAGTCGCCACAAAAGCCAACTGTATGACCTTCCCATCCGCCTTTAAGAGCACGAATCGTAACAA
Organism: Spirochaetales bacterium; assembly: GCA_028725265.1. Classification (GTDB taxonomy): domain Bacteria; phylum Spirochaetota; class Spirochaetia; order Treponematales; family Treponemataceae; genus RGIG9060. Next base: position 2,746 of record JAQYSN010000174.1, read on the forward strand.
GATCGGTAAGAGTCTGTGTAGGATGATGATGTCCACCATCACCTGCATTAATAATAGGACATGCAGAATACTTGCTTGCAAGATAAGCAGATCCTTCTTTAGGGTTTCGCATTGCAATTACATCAACATAACTTGAAACGACCCTGATTGTGTCAGCTAAAGTTTCGCCCTTCGTTGACGAAGTTGCGTTCGCATCAGCAAAACCAAGCACGGAACCACCCAAATGCTGCATTGCAGCTTCAAAAGAAAGCCTTGTTCGGGTACTAGGCTCAAAAAAAAGCGTAGCAAGAATCTTTCCTCTGCATACATCCGAAAATGATGCAGGATCAACAATCATCTGCTCCGCTAACGCACAAATCTCATCGATTTCCTGAACCGATAAATTTCCCGGTTCTATAACGTGTCTGCCTTTTAACATAAGCAAATAATATCACGAAAACAACTCATTGACAATGCGCTTGTAAAAACAGGGCTGCTTCGTTTATAATAAACTTGAAAAAAGAAATTTATAGGAGCTTTATATGTGGTTTACTATTGATACTTGGTATGCTTTTAACACAGAAAAAATCGATTCAATTATAGGTTATTCTGATTCTGTCAGGATAATCGCATCTTCAGGAGAAGTTATTACCTTTTACTGTGCTTCATCATGCGACAAATATAATAATCTTATGTCAGCAATAAGAAACAATTTTGCAAACGGCACAAACATTAGTTTGGGAAACACAAAAATTGAATACTCTACTATAGCAAATATCGCCAGCACAATGCAAAATGTACAAATTTATGGACTTCCTCTTACAGAAGATAGAACTCAGTACAAAGCACTTAACGTCGTAGTAAAACAATAATTTATTCATATGTTTGCCCTTCAAACAAAATAATGCTATATTTGTTGAATGAGCACAACAAATAATGATAAAAACACTTCAGGAATCCCTTCACGAGCTGATGTTCCAGCTTGTGATAAATGGGATCTCACATCACTTTACAAAACGGATGCAGACTGGGAAAGTGACATCCTTAGAATAAACGAACTTGCCGACAAAGTTGCTGCCTATCAGGGCAGAATCAAATCAAACGCCGATGACATGCTTGCCGCCATCAAACTAAATGAAGAGTTGGAGCAAATCAGTGAAAGAGCTGGAAACTACGCATTTTTGCAAACTGCCAGCGATGCAAGCAATGCCGATTTTCAGGACAAAGAAGGCCGTTACATGATGGCCGCTGTAGAAGCAGAAAGCAAGACTTGTTTTGTCGTTACAGAAATTCAAGAAATTCCAGATGATGAAATGGCAAGACGACTTGAAAGAGCAGATTATGCTGAATATAAAATCATGCTCAAAAAACTGCTTCACAATAAACCACACATTTTGAGCGAAAAAGAAGAAAGGCTTTTTGCGCTGATGAGCGAAAGTCAGCAGACTCCGCACAATACATTTTCAATGC
>JAQYSN010000175.1 GCA_028725265.1 Spirochaetales bacterium
TTCTACAGGTGTTGCTCATATAATAGAACATTCGGTTTTATGCGGATCGGAAAAATATCCGTTAAAGGATCCGTTTAAACAACTTTCAAATCAGAGCGTAAAAACTTTTCTTAATGCAATGACTTTTCCGGACAAGACAGTGTATCCTGCAAGTTCTGTTTCCGAAAAAGATTATTTTAATCTGATGTCAGTTTATGCTGATGCAGTATTTTTCCCGCTTTTGACCGAGCAGACTTTTATGCAGGAAGGACATCGGTTTGAAGTTGATGAAAAAGGAAACCTCGTTTTGCAGGGGGTCGTTTTCAATGAAATGAAGGGCTCTTATTCAAGTAGCGAAGGTGTTATCCAGGAAGAAATTAAAAAATATCTTCTTCCGAGTAGTTGCTATCAGTATGATTCTGGAGGAGATCCTTTGGAGATTCCGGATTTGACTTACGAAAAATTTCGTGAATTTCATGAAAAATATTATCATCCTTCAAATTGTTTTTTATTTTTGTATGGAAACATTTCGACCCAAAAACAAATTGATTTTCTACAAGATAATTTTCTTTCTAGATTTACGAAAACAAAGCTTGCATCAGGCAGGGCCTTTTGTAGGGAAGATTTTTTTGCAGGAAAAACCTTTTCTCCTCAATTACGCGAAAGTATCGTGAAGAAGGTGAGCGTTCCTAACAGTGGCGGTGAAAAAGAAAACTCGGTGATTGTTTCATGGCGAATCGGTGAGATAAACGACCCTGAACTTTACATGAAAGGACTTTTGCTTGCAGAAGTTCTTATCGGACACGACGGGGCTCCTTTAACAAAGGCCTTGCTTAGCAGCAATTTGGGAGAAGACCTGTCTCCAAACATTGGACTGGATAGCGATTTACGTTACGTGATTTTGACTGTCGGAATGCGTGGTGTAAAAAAAGCAAATATAAACAAGCTCGTAGAGTTGATATTTGATGTCCTTAAAGATGTTGTTGAAAATGGAATAGCTCCAGACGATCTTGAAAGTGCAATGATGAGCGTTGAATTTTCTTACAGGGAAATAGTCAGAAACTATTCTCCTTATTCTTTGGTTTTGATGCGTCGTGCTTATAGAACCTGGCTGAATGGAGGAACACCTTTTGATGGTATTATGACCTATCGTGCCTTTGAAAAAATAAAGGAAACCTTGAAGGAAAATCCTAAATACATCGAAAAACTTGTACGGGAGTTGGTTTATGACAATCAGCAGCGATTGACCCTTATTGCGACTCCTGATAAAAACTACAATCTCCGAAATGAAAGAGACCTTCAGTATAGGGCGAAACTTCTGAAAAAAGGTTTTAATAAGGCAGAATATGATGCTTTTATCGAAAAAATAAAATCGGATTGCAAAAGGCTTGAAGAAGAGCAGTCAAAAAAAGAAAGCGAAAGCGTACTTGCACTTATGCCGCACATCAATCCTCGTGATCTTGAAGTTCCTAAAGATGAAAGTAGGCTTGAACGATGCAAAATCAGGGGAATTGATTTTTTCTCAAGCGAGCAGAGTGTTAACGGTGTCGTATATTTCCAAATATTTTTCCCTGTTGATGTTCTAAAGGCAGAGGATTATCCTTATCTTAGTTTTTTTGCATCGGCATTGATGAATGTAGGCTTTGACGGGAAAAACTGGTCTGAATGTTCTGTCATGGTTTCTAAGACGACTGGAGGTTTCTCTTCTGATATCTATCTAGCTCCGATAAGTCCATGGCTTTTGCAAAAAGTAGGGGCTAGTTCTGTTGATGATGAGACATTGGACGCGAAACTCTACGAAAATGATCCAAGCCAAGGAAGATGCTATCTTGTTATAAAAATGAAGTTCCTTGAAGAAAAACTGACCGAAGCTCTCGATTTATTTTTCAGATTTTTGATGACTGTCAATTTTTCTGATACGGAGCGCCTTTCAAATCTAGCAAAAGAAAACCGTAATGATCTGGTTTCTTCAATCGTTTCAAGTGGCCACGATTATGCTGTTTTACGAACGACTAGAAATTTTTCAAGGTTGAAGGCAATAGAAGAAATTACAAGCGGGCTTTCATCTGTAATAAAAGCAGTGAAAATTGCAGAAGAAAAGTCTTCTGATTTGGCTTGCTATTTTGAAAAGCTAAAAAATACGATTTTTAATTCAGGTTTTTTGTTCAACGTCGTTGCTGAAAAATCAGGTATAGAAAAATGCAAATCTTATCTGGAAGCAAATGTCGAAAAAATAAAGGACAAAGGTTTTTACTTCGGAGGTTTTAAACCTAAGGCAAAGGTAACGACACAGGAGTTTTTTGATCTGACTAAAATCCAGGGAAATCCCGAAAATTATGAAACTTATGTCTGTGAAACCCAAGTTGGCTATTGTGCAGAATCTTTTGGATGTTCTAGCGGTGGAACTAAAGAATCTGTCCATGAATCAATTTATGCGCACTATCTTTCCAACAATGTTTTATGGGAAAAAATCAGGATGGCAGGGGGAGCTTACGGAGTTTTTGCCGTGAATAATGTACTGGATGGTGTTTTCAGTCTTTTGACATATAGGGACCCAAGTCCTGTCAAAAACGCAAAGCTTCTAAATGAAATCCTTCAGGAAATGGAAGATTTTTCAATAAGTCAGGAAGAATTCGAGCGGTTAATAACAGGCTGTTTCAGTAGGGAAATTCAGCCAAAATCACCTTCAGCAAGAGGCTTTTCTGCCTTTGTTCGATATGCAGGGGGAATACCGGATTCTTTCAAAGAGCAAAGAGTAAACTGGCTTTTGAATGCAAGTGTAGAGGACTTGAGGAATGTCGCCCGAAGATTTGCCGAAAAAGACCTTGACGCTAAAACTGCAATAATTTCATCAAAAAATGGTGAAAGTTATGGAAAAATAATTGATATTGTTTTATAATTATATAAAGTAAAGTATCGAGGTTGGTTATGGACAAGAAATTTAAGGAATGTACAGAACGCTTACGAAAACTTGTTTCTGATATACAAGGAGCTCCATATCCTGGAGACGTTCAGGATGAGTTGTATTTTATTTGGTACGAGCATGTCCAGAAATCAGCTTTGGAATGCTATGAATTTTTGGATAAAAATTTTCCAGATGAGGCTGGCGACGTCGGTAAGACATTGACAGAAGTTCTTGATAACTAGATTTTATACAAACTGCCTGGTAAGGGGCAGTTTTTTTTTATTTTGCTAAGGTTTTTAATTAATCATCCGAAAATGAAATAAGAGAGTATAGATTATATACAGAGGTTTTATATGGGTGATTTAGGGGAAAATCGAAAAAGAAATAAAGTGATGTTGAAAGGAAATTTTCGTAAAAACGGTTTCGAGTTATGGCGTCATAATTTTACGGCATATAGTAAGAGTTCCGGCGATCAAAAGACTTTTTTTATTGAATTCTATATGCTAAATCCTGCTGTGTCGCCTGATGAAATTTCATTTGAAAATAATCAAACTGTAGCTAAAAAAGAGGGGAAACCATCCTTTCTTATGGTAAAAGCGGGATATTGGGGCCCAAACGGAAAACAATTCCATGCATTTTTGCCTATTAGCAAGATGCAGTATAATAAGCATAAATTAAACATCAGGGCGGACAATTTTTTATTGACTGAAACTGAACTTTTTGGAGCAATAGAAGTTTTGCCAACTGAAATGAAGCTTCATCCAGAATATCTTACGGATAGTGGTGTTATGAAGTGGAAAATCAAAATGGATAAGAAAATTGCATTTTTGCCAAAGAAACTTAAGATTGTTCCTCCTTCATTTTGGTACGTTCAGGGGGCTAAGACTATGTACGGTGGGGCCATCATCCTTGATGGTGAAGAATATGCCGTTGTCCCTCAAAAATCATACGGTCATGCAGATAAATTCTGGGGTCGAGATTTTCCTGATCCATTTGTATGGCTTTCAAGCTGTAATTTAATTAGCATCATTTCAGGTTCGTATCTTCCTTCCTCTTGTTTTGACTTGAGTGGAACTTTCTATGATGAAAAACATAACTCTTTCAACGTTTTTTTCTGTCAGCAAAATCAGAGTTACAGTTTTTCGAGCAAAAATTCTAAGATAAAATGCATTTATTCTGAAAATGATGAATTTTGTCATTGGCAGATTACGGCCGAGAATAAGAAAAATCTTCTTGATGTTGATATTTTCAGCAGAAAACGCGATATGGTCCCGATGAAGTACATGAATTCTCGGGGAACAATCACCTTTGAAAAATTCCTTTCCGGCGGAAACGGTTCTGGTGAAATTAGGCTTTATAAAAAAGTTAACAGAACCCTTGAAATCATGGAGCATGCACGAGTAGAAAATTGCGCCTGTGAATTTGCATCTAATAGTCAGCGATAAATTTCTGACAGTCTAATTTTTCTTTTTATTTTTCTCTTGCCGTTCATGCTTTTTGAAGTTATTTTAACAGTATGAATTACAATCAATTTACATTAAAAGCGCAAGATGCTATTCAAGAAGCGAATACAATCGCACAGAAATCCGATTCTTCTGAAATCGGAACTGAACATTTGTTGTTGGCTCTTCTGAGACAACAGGATGGCGTCATACCACCTCTTGTCGAAAGAATTGGAGTAAACCTTAACTCATTGATCTCTCAGGTAGAAGATTTGCTTTCGAAGTATCCGAGGGTAACTGGAAACGCACAAGTAAATTTTTCACCTGAACTTCAAAAAATTGTGGCCAAGGCTGAGAACGAAGTTGCAGCTTTGAAAGATGAATATCTTTCGACTGAACATCTTTTTCTTGCAATGGCTCAGTCGACAGGGAAGGTCGGTGAGCTTCTCAAAAACAACGGAATAACAAAAAACGAAATAATTAAGGCATTGAAGGCCGTTCGTGGCAATCAGCGTGTAACGTCTCAGGATCCGGAAAGCACAATGCAGTCTTTGGAAAAATATTGCCGAGATCTTACGACTTTGGCGCGCCAGGACAAAATAGATCCTGTAATCGGTCGAGACGAAGAAATTAGGCGTGTAATGCAGGTTTTGAGCCGACGAACTAAAAATAATCCGGTTTTGATAGGAGAACCGGGTGTCGGAAAGACAGCTATAGTCGAAGGCCTGGCGCGCCGAATAGTTTCTGGCGATGTACCTGACAGCCTTAAGGACAAGCGACTTTTGAGCCTTGATTTAGGTGCTCTTGTTGCGGGGGCAAAATTCCGAGGGGAATTTGAAGAGCGTCTAAAAAGCGTCATTCAAGAAGTGCAGAAAAGCGAAGGCCAAGTTATCCTTTTTATCGATGAACTTCATACTTTGGTTGGTGCGGGTGCAAGCGAAGGTTCTATGGATGCTTCAAATATGTTAAAACCAGCCCTTGCTCGAGGAGAACTTCACGTAATAGGTGCAACGACTCTTGATGAGTATCGTAAATATATTGAAAAGGATTCTGCTTTGGAGCGACGATTCCAACAAGTGTATTGTGCCGAACCGTCTGTTGAAGATACTATTGCAATTCTTCGAGGTCTTAGGGATAAGTACGAAATCCATCATGGCGTTAGAATCAATGATGAAGCATTGGTTGCCGCAGCTACCCTTTCAAACAGATATATCACATCAAGATTTTTGCCGGATAAGGCTATTGATTTGGTCGATGAAGCTGCTAGCCGAATTAAAATGGAAATCGAAAGCCAGCCGACGGAACTAGATCAAATTGAGAGGAAAATCCTTCAGCTTCAAATTGAAAAACAGTCCTTAAGCAAAGAAGATGATGAAGCGTCACGAGAGAGGCTTGAAAAACTCGAAGGGGAACTTTCTGAACTTAGCAGTGAACGCGATTCGATGAAACTTCAATGGATGAATGAGAAGGAAAGTATCGATAAGAGTCGAAAACTAAAGGAACAACTTGAAGGCAAGCGATTTGAGCAGGAAAAATACATGAGGGAAGGCAATCTTGAAAAGGCTGCTGAACTAAAATATTCTGTTATTCCGAACCTCGAAAAAGCCCTTGCAGAAAGCGTTGAAGAAGATAAAAAACGTCAGGAAAATCCTGAGCGCGAAAGTCTTTTGAGGCAGGAAGTTACAGAAGAAGATATTGCAAAAGTCGTATCAACCTGGACCGGAATTCCTGTTAGCAAGATGATGACAAGCGAAATGCAAAAATATCTTGAACTTGAAAACGTTATGCATAAGCGAATTATCGGACAGGATGCAGCTGTTCAGGCGGTAAGTGATGCAATAAGGCGAAATAAGGCGGGTTTGAGCGACGAGAACAAGCCTTTAGGAAGTTTCTTGTTCATTGGACCTACAGGCGTTGGTAAAACTGAGCTTGCAAAGACTCTTGCGGATTTCCTTTTTAATGATGAAAAGGCTCTTACTCGAATTGATATGAGCGAATATATGGAAAAATTCAGTGTGAGCCGGCTTATTGGAGCGCCGCCAGGATATGTCGGATATGATGAGGGAGGCCAACTTACGGAAGCCGTCCGACGTCGCCCGTACAGCGTCGTTCTTTTTGATGAAATTGAAAAGGCTCATCCAGATGTCTTTAATATTTTGCTTCAAGTTTTGGATGATGGTCGTCTGACAGATAGCCAGGGTCGAATCGTTGATTTCAAGAACACCATCATAATTATGACGAGTAATCTTGGTTCTAACCTTATTCTTGAAGCTGACACTCAGGAAAAACTGGATCTTTTGAAGCCACAGATTGATGCAATGTTGAAACAGCAGTTTAGGCCTGAATTTATCAACCGAATTGATGAGGTCATAACTTTCTCTCGTTTGGACAAAGATTGCATTTCAGGTATTGTCAAAAACCAGCTTGAAAGGGTTTCACATCGTCTTGAAAGTCGAAGAATAAAGATGATTTTCGAACAGTCCGCAATCGACTTTATCAGTGATGTCGGATACGATCCTTTGTTTGGTGCGCGACCTATAAAGAGAGCTATTCAGACTTACGTTGAAAATCCATTTGCTAAGGAACTTTTGACAGGCAAATACACTGAAAATAGTACGGTGAAGGTTAGTCACGAAAATGGTGAAAACGGCTTAAGTTTCTGGAAAGTATAAAAAAAGAAAATTTCCCGTAAAATTTTGCTTCATTTTTTAAAATTGACTCTATTAATAATATAGGGGATGAAAATGAAAAAAGTGAGGAGGTTTTATGGGAAATTCGATTCCATCGCGAAAGGATTTTTTTAAGCCGAATATCAGGAACTGCGTTTGTTTCGATTCTAAAAATTTCGAATTGCACAGACTTTTAATTTTACCTTTTGTAAAGAACCAGTATAGCCCGGCTTTTATTCAAAGTTGTATGGCATTAAAACTGTATGAAACTGAAAATAGTATTTTTGTCGGAATTCAAAGTTCTTGTTTTGAAAGAGTTGCTCCGATGATTCTTCTTTTTCATAAAGATAAGGAAGTTTCTTTCCTAAGAATAAAAAATGCTGATTTTCAGAAAATTTGCGATTTCGTTTTGGATCAGAAGTTTAGGAAAAAAAGGCAACTGTTTTTTGACAATACTATCAGTGTTATTTTTAAGGATGCCATTCAAGATGCCTCATCAGAAATCTGCTTCGAACCTCAAGGAAATTATTACAAACTTTATTATGTAAGCAATGGATTTATTAAAAAGAAGAGAATAGTGCCAAGTACTACTTGTCGGCTCGTGATGGATTATCTGAAAATTATGGCCAACCTAGATGTTATTTCAGAAACATCTTTTCAGGAAGGCCATATTGAAGTTGCAATCGATGAAATATATTACGCTGTAAAAATTTCTTGCATGCAAAAAAAATGCGGAGAAGAAATAAATTTGATATTTTCAAATCCGCTTTTTCAAGAACTGTCCAGTTCCAGAGCAGAAACTGAACAGGCATGTTTTTGTTAGAACTTTATTTTCTTGTTTGTCCCTTCGTACATTTCTTTTCGCATTTGCTTGATTTGCTCATCGGCAAGATAGTCGTCAAAAGGCATCATTCTGTCGATAATGCCTTTTGGTGTGATTTCGATGATGCGGTTTGCTATCGAAGAAATGAACTCGTGGTCATGGCTTGAGAAAAGCACGACGCCTGGAAAGTTAATGAGCCCTTCATTTAAGGACTGAATAGCTTCCAAATCAAGATGGTTCGTAGGGTCGTCTAGGGTAAGGATGTTTGCTCCGCTAAGCATTAGTTTGGAAAGCATACACCTAACTTTTTCACCTCCAGAAAGGACCTTTACTTTTTTAAGAGACTCATCTCCAGTGAAAAGCATTCTGCCTAGGAATCCTCGTACGTAGGCATCATCCTGTTCTTTTGAGTACTGTTTTAGCCATTCCGTGATATTGAGGTCGTTGTTGAAAAAATCAGCGTTGTCGCGAGGCAGATATGTATGGCTTGTTGTTTGTCCCCAAACATAATCGCCGCTGTCGGCTTTTTTCACTTCATTGATGATGTCAAAAAGAGCCGAAATGGAATTATGTTCAACTCCGACAAATGCAATTTTATCAGTTCTGTTAATTGTAAGGCTGAAGTCCTTGAGAAGTTGGACTCCGTCAGAGTCCTTGTAGTTCAGATTTCTGATTTCAAGGACGTTGTTTCCTATGTCTCGATCTGACTTGAAGTTTACGTATGGGAATTTTCGCGTTGAAACAGGGAGGTCTTCAACTGATTGGGCAAGTTTATCGTAAACTTTTTTACGGCTAGTTGCCTGTTTTGATTTTGCGGCATTTGAGCTGAATCGGAGAATGAATTCTTTTAAGTCTTTCATCTTGTCTTCGGCTTTTTTCTGCTGTTCTTTTGCTTGTCGCTGTAAGACCTGTGTCATCTGGTACCAGAAGTCGTAGTTTCCGGCAAACTGTGTGATTTTGCCATAGTCAATATCACAGATGTAAGTACAAACTGCATTCAAAAAGTGTCGGTCATGGCTTACGACGATGACGGTGTTCGGAAAGTCCATCAAAAAGTCTTCAAGCCAACTGATTGATTCCAGGTCAAGACCGTTCGTTGGTTCGTCCAAAAGAAGAATGTCTGGATTTCCGAAAAGAGCCTGCGCGAGGAGGACTCGTACTTTCTGGCTTTCATCAAGTTCGTTCATCATCTTGTCATGATATTCCTCTTCAAGTCCAAGACCCGAAAGCATCTGCTCAATCTGATTTTCAGATTCATATCCTCCAAGTTCTCCGAAATCGGCCTGCATTTCACTAGCCTTGATTCCGTCCTCGTCCGTGAAATCTTCCTTTGCGTAGATTTCATCAATTCCCTTTGAAAGCTCATAAAGCTTTGGAAATCCCATCATTACGGTTTCTTTTACCGAATAATCGTCAAAAGCGAAGTGGTCCTGCTTCAAGACGGCCATTCGCTCTCCGGTTGAGATCGAAATCGTTCCTGTATCATGTTCAAGGTCGCCTGAAAGTACTTTCAAAAAAGTCGATTTTCCGGCTCCATTGGCACCAGTGATGCCGTAACAGTTTCCGTTTGTAAACTTTAAGTTTACATCTTTGAAAAGAGGTTTCTGTCCGAATCGTACACTAACGTCACTAACTGTAATCATTTTTTACCTCCGAAAAGAGCTTTGATTTTTGCAATCAAGCCGACTTTTTTCTGCGGAACTTGAGTAGATTTTGCAGAAATGTGTTTTTGCTGAGAATTACTGTTCTTGTATTTTGAATTTTCAGAGTATTTTCTGCCGTGATTGTTATTCTTTCGATCGAACTGCTTTCCACCGTTTTGATATTTATCATTTTTATAATTTTTATTTTTGTTTGCAGAGCTTGAATTTTCATATTTTTCTTTGTAAAGCTTCATGCGCTCATCAAAGGAAAGATTGTAAAGATTGAGATTTTCCTCATAGTGCTTTTTACCAGAATTTCGGTTGTCTGGTTTTCGGCCCTTGTAATTGTTCTTGTAATTACCCTTGTAGTTTTCGCAGTGGCCGTCTTTTGCACCCTTGTAACTGTCTTTTTCGTATCGACTTTTGCTTCCGTGTCCGTGATAGTTTCCGTCGTGTTTTTTGTCATTTCCCTTGTATGAAGAATGTCCTTTATAATCTCGTGAATTATCGTCGCCGTATCGGTCAAGTTTGATATAAATTCCGCTGCTCTTGTCTTCAACCATTTTTTCAGGGTCGGCAACCGTGGCCGGAATTTGTGCGTCAATGTATCTTTCGATAGCAGGAAGATTGTAAACGTCCTGTTCTGAGCAGAATGTGTAAGCTTTGCCCGATTTTCCGGCCCTTGCTGTTCGTCCGATTCTGTGCACGTAGTTTTCTGCTTCGTTAGGCAAATCATAGTTTATGACCATTGCAAGGTCGTCAACATCGATTCCTCGTGCAGCAACATCGGTTGCAACGAGAATCTTGAGCGAACCTCGTTTGAACGAATCGAGAACTTGGAGCCTTTTTGACTGTGGCAAATCCCCGATGATGTATTCGCTTTCGATTTCATTAAGTTTGAGTCTTTTTGAAACGAGTTCGCAGGATTTTTTTGTGTTACAGAAAATGATGAGACTTTCAGGATTTTCATTTTTGATAATTCCGAGCAAAAGTTTCATTTTTTCATCACTTGCTACGTGAAAAAGTTCCTGATGAATTTCTTCTACCGTGATGTTTTCTGGTTCGATTTCTATTTCTTTTGGATTCCTTGTATATTCCCATGCAAGATTTTTTACGTATGTGTTGAGTGTTGCGCTGAAAAGCATTGTTTGTCTGTTTTCGCTTGCAGGAACACATTTCAAAAGCTTTCGTAAATCCGGATAAAATCCCATATCGAACATTCGGTCAGCTTCGTCAACGATTAAGTATGCGACAGTCGACAAATCCATCAACCCCTGTTCCTGCAAGTCTATTACCCGACCCGGTGTTCCGATGATGATATCGATGTCTTTTTTGAGTGCATCAGTCTGTCTTCCATATCCAACTCCTCCATAGAAACTTGCAACTTTAAGATTTGTTCCGCTGGCAAGATATTTTGCTTCTTCTTCAACCTGAACTGCAAGTTCACGTGTTGGTACCATGATAAGAGCTTTTTTTGATTTTTCACCTTCGTTTGCAGGGAAGGTGAGCATTTCCTGAATGACTGTTGTTAAAAATGCCGCTGTTTTTCCAGTTCCAGTCTGTGACTGAACATACAAATCGCTTCCGTCGAGTGCGGCTTTAATTACCTGCTCCTGTACGGGCGTACATTCAACATAACCCGATTTTTCAATGCCTTTGAGCAGGTCTTCGTGTAGGTTAAATTCGGTAAATTTCATAACTGAAGTGTAGCAGATTTTTAAAAAAGTTTATAGTAGTTTTCAAAGAGAATTGCGGTTTGGATTTTTACCATGTTTTACTTTAGATTTTTACCATTTATAATTATGGCAATCTCTAAAAACTCACATTCGTTCTAGATTGAGCAGAAAGTCTACTACGCCTACAATCGTAAAACCGTTTTCATCGATTCGCTCGTTGATAGGACGGTTTATCACGATAACTTTTTTTATTTGATCGTTCATAAGAATAAACGGGCGAATTTCTCTTTTTTTTGTTTCGGAATTTGAAATGTCATCAGCAATTTGCAGATAAATTTTTTTATTTCCTTTTGTTGCCATAAAGTCTATTTCATACGATTTACGGATGCTTTTTCCATCTTCATTTTTTTCTACAGAATCAAATGAACCGACGTTTACATTATAGCCATTGTAGATAAGTTCATTGTATACAATCGTTTCCAGCAGATGCCCCTCATCGCTATACATAAAATCAAGTCTTGCATTTCTAAGACCTGTGTCGCAAAAGTAATACTTTCTTGTAGAATTGATGTAATTTCGTCCCTTCAAATCATATCGTTTTACTTCAGTTATTATGAATGCATCAAGAAATGCTGAAATATATGAAGTAACAGTATCTTTGTCGATTTTTACATGTTTCTTTGATTGGAACGTATTTGCAATTTTTTCAGCATTAAGCAATTCACCTGTGCAATCTGCTAGTATTGTACATAATTCATCTAAGGATTCTGTTTTGCGTAATTTTTTTCGTTCTATTATATCTTTCAAATATGTAGTGCTGAAAAGATTTTTAAGATAGTTTTCTTTTTCGTCTTCATTTTTTAGAACTGCCAGAGGCATTCCTCCGTGATGCATATATTCATAGAAAATTTCCTGCTTTTCTGGATTTTTTTCAGATTTTGTTTTTTCATATTCATAATATTCCTTGAAAGAAAGAGGAGCCATGTGAATTTCAGTTGCTTTGTCACGGAATTCAGTTACGATATCGCTTGAAAGCATTTTTGAGTTTGAGCCTGTCGCATACAAATCAATGTTTTTTTCATGGGAAAGACCAAGAATAACATCTACGAACGAAATAACTTCAGTATCATCATTTTTAGCAAGAATTATTTGCCCGTTTGTAAGTTCGGGATTTATTATAGTATAGACGCGTTGGATTTCATCAAGAAAGATATAAAATTTTTTTGTTTTATCCTTTGTAAGTTCAAGAATGAGGCTGTTTAATGCCTGAGGATTTCTGTATTTCGAATTTTTAGCATCATCTAGGTCAAGAATTATTATAGAGCCTGGCATTGTTCCCGAAGATACTAGGTAATTGAAAAATATTTCTTTTAGAAGAAATGATTTTCCGCAACGACGAATGCCAGTGATGATTTTTGGAAAGCCATTCCATTGTGAGTTTATAAGCTGATTGAGATATTTCGGTCGCTGCATGTTCTAATCTCTTTTTTTGTAGAATTCTACATATTTTTCGATTAGAGTCTAACATGATTCTGTGTGTTTTGCAATTGTTTTTACAGAATGTGCCGTCACAAAATGAAAAAAAGCGGCTCGGCTTGAAATCAAGTGGCTTGAAAACAAACTGAACCGCGTTAAATTATTATTTTTTACTCAGCACTGTATAATTTTAAATTTTGACCATTCAATTCGTAAGTATAGCACCATAAGTATTCAAAATATGTGACGATAAAAAGTTCTGTTGTTGATATTGCTTCTTCTGTCGTATCTCCCATGTTCAATAAATATTTCTGATATACAGAATAAGCTGTTTCAAAATCATAATAGAAACCTTCATCGCTATCATTTGAGTTTTCATCAAGATTAAGTACTATTTTGTCCATAATCATGTAGATTTTATTTTCGTTGGCATTTACGCTGTATTTATATTTCCCGAGTGGGCCCGTAAAGTCATCTCCTCGATACAATGTTTTGTCTTCTGCATTAAATTGCCATTCTTGTGGACCTGCTGGTTGGTATGTTGTAACATTATATGTTCCTGTTGAAAATGGAGAAGTTCCTGCATTTTCTGGTAGTACTGGAATTTTTATTCCGTTGTCGTCTGTCTCTGTTGACGGTTGTTCAGTCTGCACAGGCGTTTCTGTTGGCTCGGTGCATCCTGCCATAAAAAAACAGAAACACATTAAACTTATGATAAGAATAAACATTGATTTTTTCATTTTACTTTCCTTAAATTTAAGATTTTGTATGCAGTCTGACATTTTTTTTTTATGTCAAGATGAGAAAGTTCTTATGTAAATTTTTTATATGGGATTCTTCTGGGAATTATGGCTGCTGCGGGCGGGATACTTAGCTTTCAGATATGAAATTAAAAATACAGTTTTTGGTATTTATCCAAGTTTCAGACATATTTGAAAACTGCATGTTTGAAAAAAAAAGCCATTATTTTGAGTATGTGTTGCAAATAAAAAGGGGCTGTCCATTCTTTTTGGACAGCCCCTTTTTACTAAACGGTCCCTACGGGAGTTGAAGGGTTCCAGTCGCAAACATCGTTTTTGCTCCTTGCACCCCGCCTACGCTCGCTGTCGTTTCCATCCATGGAAACTTTTCACAAAATTGCTCCGACACTGCTCGCAATTTTGTGCGCTCACTTTGGGGTTTTATATGCCTTCGGCATAAACCGAGTTTCTTTTAGAAACTCGCAACTCCCTGCAAGTACAAATAAAAAGCCCCGACTACAAAAAGTAGTCAAGGCTTCTTAACGGTCCCTACGGGAGTTGAACCCGTCTTTCGACCTTGAGAGGGTCACGTCCTAGCCGATAGACGAAGGGACCAAAAAAATGGAAAGTGTTTTTCGCATAAAAAAAGCTGACTGCTTAGCCAGCTTTTTTAGTTCCCCAAGGAGGATTCGAACCCCCACAGTCAGAACCAGAATCTGAAGTGCTACCATTACACAATCGGGGAATGCAATGTAAGAAAAATATAGTCTTTTCTAAAAAAAATGTCAATGGGACTGTGAAAAATTCATCTTTGTTTCTGAAGCTCAAGCACCTTTTTTAGTGGGAGACCTGTACCTTGGGCAATTTGTTCTGGTGTGAGAACATTCATTTCAAGAAATTTTTGTGCAGATTCGATGGCTTTTTCGTTGATTGCTTCTTTTCTTGCTGCTCTTATTATATCTCTGTCGTGTAAATTCATAGCAGCGTACTCCCTTCTGAAGTTTTCATTGTCCTTAATTTTTTCTACTCCTAATCACAACTCCTGTGCAGCACTTATAAAAAACTGAAATACTACCCCAGTTCATCAAATCTCGAATGCGGTTGTTTTCAAGGGTTTCTGCAATGGCAGTCATACCATATAATATACTCTATTTTTGATTTTTAGACTATTCTTTACAAAAATTTGAACTTTTTCGTAAAAGTCTTTTATATTATAATATTATTAACATATAAAAAGAAAGGAGTGTAAGATAAAAACTTCCTAAAATGGCGTCAGTTTTTATCTTGCCAGTTTGCGTTGCAAACTGCCTTATATATTGCACATTCTCATTTCATTGCGAATGTGCGCTAAAAAGTCGATGTTGAAATTGAAATTTCC
>JAQYSN010000176.1 GCA_028725265.1 Spirochaetales bacterium
CTGATATATCAGTCTCCTGTGTATCTGTAGTTAATTGCGTTTTCTCATTTTCATCAACATTATTATTATTCTCTATAGAGGAAGAATCGTCAAGAAAATCAAACTCAACATCTTCAAAAGTTGAATTTTTTATGTCTTCAAGGGCTTTTTCTTTTTCTTCTTCGCTCATTTCTTTTGCATTAGAAATCGATGTTGCGCCTGATGAGCCATCATCATCATCTCGATTGAAAACAAAATCTGCTCCCTCATCATCAGAATTGATATCGTTATTCTGGACAGGTTCTTCTTTTGATTCCGTATCTTGCGTACCAGAAAACTTTATTTCAAAACTGTCTGTATCCTGAACTTTGCTTTCTTTCCCTTCTGCAACAACGCTGTCGTCTTTATTATTATCATCAACTTCAAAATCCATATTGAATTCATCCATTGAAACTTCAGTCGTATCAGCAAGGTCAATATCGAATGATGCAGGGTTTATATCAATCATGCCTTCATCTTTAGTTTCTGATTTTGAAGTGTCGCTTTGTTCGGCCTCAAAATCAACACCAAATTCACTTAAGGGAACCGAATCATCCGTCGAATTAGATGTTTCGTCCACGATATCATCGAAAATGTCGTCAAATTCAGATTTTGATTCTTCTTCAACTTGTTCATCTGTGAATACAAGGTCCATATCGATTGGTTCTTCTTCAACGATGTCACCATTTTCGCTAGCCGAACTTTCATCCGTGAGAAATTCATCGAGATCTATTTCTCCGTCGTCAGAATCTAGAAAATCCGTAAGATCAACATCTTCTTCAGCTGGTGGATTTTCGCTTGAAACTTCAGTTTCTGTGCTTTCCGCGACGATTGCTTCGTCCGAAGGTTCTTTAATTTCAATTTTGGATTCTTCTGCAACAGTATCTTCCGAAAGTTCTTCTTGAATTAAATCATCTTCTTCCGGAACAGATTCTGTATCGAACATCACATCTGTCATATCAGCATCAAGGTCGATATTTACATCAGATTCTATGTCCGATTCCGTATCATTTCTTTCCAACGGAACGGAGAATAGGGCACTGTCACTAGAAGTAGAACTAATTTCTGACTCAAAATCATCAAGGCTTGAAAAGTCACTTAAAGAATCATCCACATCTTCAATTTCAATTTCTGGCTCCGAGTCGTTTTTAACCCAGACTCCGAACTGATCGAGATCTGATTCGGAAACCGATTTTTCGATATCGTCTGCATCAAGATTCAATTTGTCAATTTCATCAAATTCCATACTTTTCAACCCCTTTGTACAGATAATTATTCCTTAATAATATCGGCACAAATACCATTTTTCTATATCGATATTGCTCAAAAAAAATATCTATTTTCAACATTATATCACAAATTCTTCATTCAGAAAACAAAAAAAATTCCGATAATTTAAATATTATGAAAAGAATGTATTTTTTAATATCTGTTTCTATCGGAACTCTCATCTACGTCCTTGTGTCGTTGTTTTTTGGTGCCGGTGGATTATGGGCAGAAAGTCAATTAATAAAACAGAGAAATTTACTTTCCGAAAACGTGCGGGAAATTCAAAAAATCAATGACGAACTTGAACTTGAATATACAGCTTTGTTGGAAGATCCTGAAGTCATAGCATCTTATGCCAGAAATCTTGGTTTTGTTAAGGAAGGCGAGCATATAGTTCGTTTTACTGGTGGTGCAAAGCTTCCTGAAAAAATCTATTCGACAGGCTCGTATTACGATATCGAAAAAATACAGTTTATCCCTGAATGGATTTGCAAAGTGTTGGGCATTAGTGTTTTTGCTCTTTGTCTCGTCCTTTTCTTCTTACTTGATTTAAACAAGAAAAAGGTGTTCAATCATGTAAACAATACTGTTGAGGTTGCAAGTGTTAATTCGTAAAGATGATCCAGATTCAATTGATGTCGTAGTTGAAAATCTTAGAAACCGTGATGTCGTAATAATTCCAAGTGATACGATCTATGGTTTTTCAGGATTGGCTCCCTGGACAGAAGATTCCATTAAAAATATCAAGGGAAGGGATGAAAACAAGCCTTTTATTCAGCTTATAAGCGAACCTGATGATATTTTTAAGTTTACCGATATCGAAATTCCGAAAAAACTTCTATCTTATTGGCCGGGTCCTGTAACTTTGATAGTTCCTCTTAAAGATGACCCATCGAAGAGCATTGGTTTTAGATGCCCTGATGACGATTGGTTAAGGCAGATTATATCAAAGGCCGGTTTTCCGATTTACTCAACGAGCGTAAACTATTCTGGTAGTCCGGCAATAAGCGAAATCGATGAAATCATATCGGAATTTGAAAGTCAGGTTGCATGTATCGTTGATGACGGTGATAGAAAAAATTCCAAGCCTTCTACAATCGTGATTATGGGTGAGAAAGGTATTTCAGTTTTGCGTCAAGGTGATGTTAAAATTGATGTTGAAAAACTTTCGTAAAACAACAATCTATTGCATTTTCATTTCGTGTTCGATGATGTTTTGCTTGTTGTAATGAACGATGGCAAAAAAGATAATTCCCATTGCATAAGTCGTAAAAAGAATTATGGTTCCAATCCATCCACCCAACCAAAGGGATGTACACAAAAATATGCTGATAACTAATTGGAAAAGTGTCACGATAAGAAGGGTCTGCCTGGATGAATATCCGAATAACATCAGTTTGTGGTGAATATGATATTTATCAGGGCTTCCAATCGATCTGTGTTCACGAAGTCGTCGCCAAATTGCAGCAAAAGTATCAAAAATTGGAATCATCAATGCTGCCGCTGCATAAATAATCGAAATTGACGGAAGAGAGCCTTTTGAACTCATCAAAGGCAAAATTGAAAGCACAAAACCTAGAGTTTGGCTTCCTCCATCTCCCATAAAAATGCGAGCCTTTGGAATCGGCCAGTTGAAAAGCAAAAACCCAAGAATTGCACAAGAAAAGCAAAGGCAAATAGCCATTGCAGCTGTATTTCCTTCTCTGAAAAAGAACATACAGAAAGTAAGACTACACAAAATAGCTACAGTTCCGCATTGACCGTCAATGCCGTCAAGGAGGTTTACGGCGTTTGTAACGCCTATTATCCAAATTAAGGTAAGCGGGTACGCGAAATAGCCGATGTTGAGTGAATAGACTCCGATAGAGATGTTGGAAAATTTATAGTCGCCAAAAAGTACAAGGATTGCAGCCGCAATCTGAATCAATAATTTAACCTTGGCAGACAAAGTCTTTATGTCGTCAACAATTCCCATCGTAGTGATTATGACTGTGGCAACTACGACAAAAATAAGATTTTGCTTCAATGAATCTAGCTGACCTGTGAAATGTAAAATAATGACAGAAACTGAAAACGCAAGAGTTATGCCGATACCACCAAGTCGTGAAATATTTCCTTTGTGAACTTTTCTTTCATCGATTGTGTCGTAAAGTTTTAGTTTCCTTGAAAAATAGATAATCAAAGGCATGGAAAGAGCAGAAAGCAAAAATCCGAGTGACAATGATATTCCCAAATATATATATTCTGTCAAAAAAAACTCCAAAATTAAAACTAGTTTAAATTTAACATGAATGAAAGAAAACTACAAGATTATAGGCAAAATGAACGATAAAATTAAGAAATATATTTTTTGTAAAATGATAACAAATTGAAAATGCAAGGGCGCATATGAACGAAAATGCGCAGGCCGTGAATCCCATGTACCTATGTGCAAGGCTGAATAATATGGCTGAAATCAAAATTGCAAAAAAACTAAATATTTGTGAATCAAGATGGAAAAAATCCATGAAAGTTACGATGCGATTAGTAATATACTTTCGATATAGTATTTCTTCGTAGCAGGCAAGGATGAAAATTTGAGTTATCAGCAAAATCTTAGATTTGATATCTTGTTGTGTGATGTTTACGCTTACAGCCGATGAATCTTTTTGCAAAATAAAAAAAAGAGAATTTAATATCAAGATGAAAATAAAAGTTAGTACAAGTAAAAAAAATGAATATTTTTCAGGCTTTTTGTCTTTTTTCAGATAATCGCTTGAAAATGGAATTGAATAAACCAAGAAATACAGGAAAATACTTGTTATCGAAAAGAAAATTACGTAAAAAAGTTTAAAATCCAGGGAGACTTCATTTGTCTGTTTTGATGAAAGCATTGGTGGAAGAATAAGCATCAAAAAGACAATTGAAAATTCAAATACAAAATAGAGAAACCTTAATATATCATTTTTTGATTGAAAAAAATAATGTTTTCTCATAAAAGTCCTATTTTCATAAGTTTTATTATAGTATATTATTTTATAAGAGGTTCTTTGTGAATACAACGCTCTTATCTTTTCTAATTCTCCTCGCAATTTTAGGCCTAGTTGCATTGTTCTGCCTGATTTTTAAGGATAAACTGAAATTTTATATAACGGGTCTCGATTCAGGATTCAAGATGAACGAAATAAGACTCTTGTGGGGACTAGCTATCCTTACTG
>JAQYSN010000177.1 GCA_028725265.1 Spirochaetales bacterium
TCATACAAATAATAATCATCACGGACATTCACTCAACGAAGTCCACAAAGTAATCGATGGAAGTTTTCTTTCAAATGGCTCATCTATTTCTGAAAATTCAAAACGAGATGCAAAGGGAATTTTTGACCTTTTGACGGAATGCGAATGTATTTTTCACAAAAAAACACGAGAGACCATTCACTTTCACGAAATTGGGCGAAAAGAGAATATTCTGAGAATCTGTCTGATTTGCGAACTCGTAAATCAACTTGAGATAACAGAATTTTGCTACACTCCCCTAAACCTCGGACATGGTCAAATAGAATGTTCCCACGGAATTTTAAATATTCCAGCCCCGGCAACGGAATTGCTAATAAAAGACATGAATACTTACACGGATAAAAAAAACGGTGAATTGACAAGCCCTAGCGGAGCTGCAATCATCAAATACTTCAGCAACAAATTAAAAGGCACAAAGGAATTTTAACAATGGATCTGGAATTTCTAAAACAAAGAGCATTTATAATACAATCGCTACGAGAGTTTTTTATCGAAAAAGATTTTCTCGAACTGGACACAGGTGCATTAGCCACAAACTTGATTCCAGAAACCTGCCTTGAAGTGTTCAAAACTGAATACATTGAACCATGGAAAAACGAAAGCCACGAACTCTATCTTGTTCCTTCCCCGGAAATCCACATCAAACCGATAATCGCAAGACATAAAATAGACGTATTTCAACTTTCAAAGTGCTACAGAAACGTCGAATCCATAGGAAAAAACCACGCAAGCGAATTTACGATGCTTGAATACTACAAGATGAAAGCCAATTACATCGATTCACTTGAGTTGACAGAAGAACTTTTTGAATATTTGGGTAAAAAACTTTCAAAAATCGGAATAGCTCTAAAAGACGATCTAAAACCGCCTTTCACAAAACTTTCAATAAACGATGCTTTCAAACAATATTGCAATTTTGCATTATTTGAAGACGATACTCAAATTTCAACTCAAAAACTTGCAGAACAAGGGCGAAAACTTGGCATTTATGAACCATCTGAAAATGACTTTTCAAAATGGAACTGGGAAGAACTTTACAACGCTATTTTCGTTCAGTTTGTAGAACCAAACTTGCCAAAAGATAAATGCGTTTTCTTGATGAACTACCCACGAGAAGTTCGTTGTCTTGCTCAAAACAACGATAAGCACACGAAAGAACGATGGGAGTTATACGGTCGAGGAATTGAACTTGCAAATTGTTATAGTGAAGAAACCGATGCAAAACTTGTTCGCGAATATTTCGAAATAGAAGGCAAAGAAAAGAACGAAAACGCAAGGGTAAAGCACGAAATCGACAAGGATTATTGGAAAAACTTTGCACCTGAAAGTGAAGGCGGATACACGAAAGACGGCTTTCCAAAATGTTCCGGGACGGCAATGGGTGTCGACCGACTGATAATGCTTCTTTTGGAAAAAAGCGACATCAGTCTTGTAGCCTGCGACTAATTCAAGGCTTGAACCTCAATGGCTATTTCTTCCATCTCACGGTCAGTTATAGCTATAGTCTCAGCAACACGATGAAGTTCCCGACGAACGCTCTCCGGCACATTTTCAACGGTTTTGTAGTGAATTTCATGCTCAAGACTTGCCCAGAAATCCATAGCAATAGTCCTCAACTGAATTTCAACCCTGACAAAATGAGTAGAATCAGAAAGATAAACAGGAATTTCAATTATGATATGAAGACTCCTATAACCGCTTTCTTTAGGATGCTCTATATAATCCTTTTCTTCTATCAATTTAATATCAGGTTGCTTTAAAAGTATATCCCGAATCGTGTAGATATCACTAATATAAGGACAGATGACACGAACACCAGCAATATCATTCAGATTAGTCATCATTGATTCGAAGGTCACAGGCAAATGTTTTTTCTCAAGTTTTTTAGCAATGCTCTCAGGAGTCTTTATCCTTGATTTTATAGTTTCTATTGGATTCCGTCTTCCAAGAACTTTATTTTCTTTATTGAGGATTTCAAGTTTTGTTTCTATCTGCTTTATGGCACTTTCATAAATCATCATGATTTGCTGAAACTGAAAAGCCATCTTGTAAAAATCATCAGAAAGAGGAGCAATAAAACCGCTGTTCAATGTAGGAAGCTTTAATTCATCTGAATGTGTCAGATTCTCCTGATCAAAATCAGTCTGTTTATCAGTTAAAAATTCATCAGCCAAAATGTTTTCCTTATAAAATCAAAATTCTCCCTGTGCTATACAATAATAAAGATAAATAGAAAGTTTATTAAATTCAAGAAAAAAAAGAGGTCTTTTCCAACAAGGAAACGACCTCTCAATAAGGAAACGACCTCGAATAAACTAACAAGAAAGAACTTTTTTCAAAATCGCAAGACCTTCATCTATTTCCTGATCCGTAATTACAAGCGGAGGAAGAAACCTCAGCGTATTTTTTCCAGCTGTAGACATCAAAAGTCCCTGATCCAACGCTTTTTTTTGGATTTCGGCACTAGAACCGTCAATATCAATTCCAATCATAAGGCCTTTTCCCCTGATTTCTTTTACACAAGGAAGATTCCAAGACCTTATCGTACTACAAATTCTATCAGCAGAATGAACAACATTTTCGAAAAAGCCTTTTTCAAGCATCACATCCAAAACGGCATTTGCACAACTACATGCCAAAGGATTACCGCCAAACGTAGACTGGTGGTCGCCAGCAACAAAAACGTCTTTAACCTTACCCCTGTAAAGGCATGCTCCCATTGGAACGCCGCCAGCGATTCCCTTTGCAGTCGTTATAACTTCAGGCTCAATTCCAAGCCATTCGCTAGCAAAAAGAGATCCAGTTCTTCCCATTCCAGTCTGAACTTCATCGGCGATTACGATTGCACCAACTTTTCTTGCTGCACTGGCGGCTGCCATTGCCCATTCCTTGTCGATAAGGTTAACACCGCCCTCGCCTTGAACACATTCCATCATCAAGGCACACGTTGATTCATCAAAAGCTGTTTTTAAAGCCTCGTAATCTCCTGCCTTGATATATTTGAAACCATCAGGATATGGAGCAAAACATTCAGGATGAAACACTTCCTGTCCCGTTGCCTTCAAGGTATTCAAGGTTCTCCCATGAAATGACTTTTCAAGAGTCACAATCGTTTTTTTATTTTTTCCGCCAATTCCCGATTTCTCACCTTCAAGATAGCCGTATTTTCTTGCAAGTTTGATTGCTGCTTCATTTGCTTCAGCCCCGGAATTTCCGAAATAAACTTTATCAAAACCACTTGCTTTAAGCAGTTTTTCAGAATATTTCAAACCGATATCCGAATTATAATAATTCGAAATATGAATCTGTTTTGTAGCTTGATCTGAAATTGCCTTTACAAGAGAAGGATGATTGTGCCCCAAGCAGTTAACTGCTATTCCTGCAAGAAAATCAATATATTTTTTACCATTGATGTCATATACAGTAGATCCCTGTCCTTTTTCAAAAACGACATCAAAACTTCCAAAGTTATTTGCTATATTTCCACCTGACATATAATTCTCCTTACAAGGGGAAACGCCACCCCCTATTTGCGAAGCGAGGGTTTCTTTTCCCCTTAAACCCTATTTCTTCCCGGCACGCTTTAAACTAGTTCTTCGCTGTGTGCCACGGATGCATTTTCACGCCCCCGTGAGCGTGCCACGGACGGCACGCTGTCGAGTTTTCGCAACGCGAAAACTCGGGAATAAAAAACGCACGGATGCGTTTTTTATGACAGCATAGTACCGATACCTCGATCACTAAACATTTCAATCAAAAGCGAATGCGGAACTCGCCCATCAATAATGTGAGTCCGGGAAACGCCACCCCGAAGAGCCTCAAGACAACATTCGATTTTTGGAATCATTCCACTTGAAATAACTCCCGTTGCTATCATCGAAGGAACAGCTTCCTTTGCAACTCTTTTTATCAAAGAAGATGGATCTTCAATGTTCATCAAAACGCCAGGAACATTCGTAAGCTGAACAAATTTTTCAGCATTAAGTGCAACAGCAATTTTAGCAGCCGCCGTATCTGCGTTGATATTGTATCGGTTTGTATCATTACCTTCACCCAACGCCACAGTCGAAATAACTGGGATAAAGCCCTGGTCTAAAAGACTTGTAATGATTTCAGGATGAACTTCCGTTACCTCACCTACAAAACCAAGATCAACACCGTCTTTTTCGATTTTTTTTGCACGCAAAAGCCCCGAATCAATACCACAAAGACCGACAGCCTTTCCGCCCTGCTGGGTCAAAATACCTACGATTTCCTTGTTGAGTTTTCCGGCCAAAACCATCTGAACGATTTCCATCGTCTCGCCATCAGTATAACGAAGTCCATTTATGAACTTGCTTTCCTTTCCGACTTTTTCTAGCATATTATTGATTTCAGGTCCACCGCCATGAACAAGAACAACATGAATCCCAATCGTATTCAGAAGAACTATATCCTGCATTACAGCCTGTTTTAATTCTTCGTTAAGCATTGCATTTCCGCCGTATTTTACAACGACGACCTTTCCAACCCACTGCTTAAAATATGGCAAAGATTCAACAAGAACCTGAGCCCATGTTTCTGTATCCAATTTTTTTATATCATTCATAATTAATCCTAAAACCTTATGTTCTATAATCACCGTTGATTTTTACATAATCGTATGTCAAATCACAACCCCAGGCAGTTCCAGCGGCATTACCATCTTCCATCTGAACCTGAATTTTTACTTCATCTTCGCTCAAGATTTTTTTTGCAAGATCTTCATCGAAATCAAGAGGAACACCTTTCTCAAAAACCATGATTGATTTTCCACCGTCAAAATCACTTTCGAACGACACAGATGTCTTTTCTGGAGTGAAAAATTCACCAGAATAGCCAAGAGCACACAAAATTCGTCCCCAGTTTGCATCTTTTCCAAAGAAAGCGGCCTTTACAAGACTTGAAGAAATCACCGATTTTGCAAGGCGACGAGCAGTCGGCACATCGGTTGCACCTGAAATGTTGCATTCAATAAGCCGCGTTGCCCCCTCCCCGTCGGATGCAATTTTTCGAGCAATCTGAGTATTAAGGGTATTCAACGCCGCAAGAAAATCATCGTAATCTTTGCCTTCACAAGTGATTTCTGGATTTTCAGCCATTCCGTTTGCCAAAATCAAAAGAGTGTCGTTTGTTGACGTATCTCCGTCAACACTCACACAATTGTAAGTACCGAGGATGCTTTCATGCAAAGCCTTGTCCAACATCTCTCCTGAAATTGCACAATCCGTCGTTATAAAACCAAGCATCGTTCCCATGTTGATGTGAATCATTCCAGATCCCTTAGCCATCGTTCCAAAACGAACTTTCTTTCCGGCAATCTCCGTTTCCAGAGCACATTCTTTATATTTTGTATCGGTCGTCATAATAGCGACACGAGCCTTTTCATGCCCATTCTTGCTTAAACCCTTTGCAAGCTCATCAACATGATCTTCTATCGCCTTAACGTTAATCTGTTGCCCGATTACACCTGTCGAACAAACAAGAACGTTTTCTTCATCAATTGAAAGAGATTTTGATACGGCGTTTGCCATGCGAGCTGCATTTTTTGCACCTTCTTCTCCAGTGCAAGCATTAGCGTTGCCAGAATTTGCGATTATAGCCTGAGCGACATGATTTTTAACCCGAGACCGAGTAAGCTTAACAGGCTCTGCCTGTACCTTATTCTGCGTAAATACACCCGAAGCTGTACATACCTTTTCTGAATAAATCAGCGCTGTATCTTCTTTTGTTCTGCCGGCCTTAATTCCAGACAAAACACCATTTGCAATAAACCCACAAGGGGCACAAACTCCACCATCAATGAACTGCATAAAACACTCCGTATAATAGTGGAATTATATCACAAATCAAAATTCACTTCTAGGTAGCTAAAAACAAGACTATATTTTATGTTCTTTTAGATAAAGACAAAGTGCACTTGCCATCAAAGCATGAGGAAATTCAGGAGTCCCCATTTTTGAAAGAACCTCTTTTTTTTCAAGAGCCATGCAGTTAACAAATTCATCCCTATCTAGATTTTGAACTCCCGTCAACTGAAGATTCTCTGCAAGAAAAACATAATTTCGATTTGAAAACAAAGCTGGATTCGGGTTATACGAGCCCAAAAGCGTCAATTTTCCAGCGATTGCACCTGTTTCTTCCTTGAGCTCGCGAGAAGCGGCCTTTTCAGGAGACTCATCCTTTTCTATAACACCACCGGGAAACTCCACGCTCAATTTTCCCTCTCCATGACGCCATTGCTTTACCATCAAGAATTTATCATCATAATCTGGAATAACGATTACCCAATTTGGAGCATCATTTACGATATAATTTCCGCTTGTCCCGTCACTTGCAACAGAAAACCTCTCTGTAACATCAAAAACCCTGGTAGAAAGAATCACCTTGCGCGATTTTTCCGTCCACTTCAATTTATCATCTTTTTCATCAAAATAAGACTTACTCATAAAAAAAATTATAATTCCAAGAAAACGAAAAGTCAAAAAGCCAAACTTAAGTAAATGTTTTCAAGAGATAAAGATTTTACACTTTTCTGCCGAAAATAAAATGTAAAAAATCTCTAAATTATTGAGGATTATATGTCAGATATTACAACTACCATTGAAGAACAGGCGGAAGCTTGCGGAACTGAAAAAATCTACTGTGCAAATTGCATTCATTGCAAACTCGTAACTACAGAGGGAGAAAATCGCGATGAATTTTATCTTAGGGTAAGATGCGATGCTGGAAAATGGAAAAAGAAACTGGGTGAAGAAAAAATCCACAAATATTTTACCGTTGCACGAAGAAGCATTGACTACTGCGACATGTACGATGACATGGGCGATGCCGAGGACTTTATCAAAGAACTAAGAATGACTCTTCCTACGAAAGATGAATCCTACGAGAAAAAGGAAATCATATGAAAAAGATTTTAAGTGTATCGCTGTCACTTCTTGCAGCATGTTCTATTTTAAACGGATGCGTTTCTCTTTCGAAAGAAATCTCTCAGGATTTGACAGCCGAAGAACTAAAATTAAAAGCCTATGAATACAGTGCAAACAGCAACTACAAAGCCGCAGAACGATATTACCAGGAAGCATTGAAAAGATTCGGTTCAAACATCGAAGTTTCCATTTCATGCAAATATGAAATGGCACACATGTACATCAAGCAGAAAAAATACGACAAAGCCGAAGAACTGCTGACAGAAGTCCTTTCATACTATAGCACAAATCCGATGCTGCCTGCTCAGTACAAAAAGCTTTCGGAAAATGATTTGAAAAAAATCATGGATAAAAAATCCAAACAGACAAAAAACAAAAAGTAACAAATCTGATATAAAAAAATAGGTGCGCTTCACAAAGTGATGAATGAAGTGCACCTTTTTTTGTTCAAATCTATTTTTTCTATCTTTTCAAAACTATCCTTTCTTGTCTGGTACTATAATCGTATCAATATGGATGTCATTTTTATTAGCCAATTCCTGAACAATTTCCTTAGAACAGATTATCTTTCCACGTGGCCGAGGATGCGGTTGTGCATCTCCGATAAGGATAATTTTTTTCTGCGAATCAGCATTCCATTCAAAAAACTGGATTGAACCATAAAGAGCTTCGTATACTGCCTCTGGAATATCCCCGCCTTCATTGCCCTTAATCTTAAAGCCGTTAAGATTTTTCTTGAAAGTCTTCATTTCTTTTGTGAAATGAAACATTTTTATAGGCAAATCTTTATACTTAAAATTATCGCCATAATCCCTATACAAAAGCAATCCAATTCGCACATCTACGTAGTTTACGAATTCAGTTTCAAGACGAGGTATCAGTTCTTGTCTCAACTTTTCGATATCATCTTTCATACTTCCAGTTGCGTCAATCGCAAAGACGATATCACACGGTTTCGAAGGATCCATAGCCTTTATACATTTCATAATATCTTCAATCAATGTTTCAGGGCCGGCTGAAATAATAACAAGGTCATTGTTCATATCTGCAAGATCCTGGAATGAATTTGCAGCCTCAGAGTTGTATTCATCGGTCAGTTCAACTTCCTCAACAACCTCCTCAACAACTTCTTCAATCGGTTCTTCTACAATTTCTTCTACAACTTCCTCAATAACTTCAGGTTCTATATAAACAGGCTCTTCAACCTTAGGCTTTTCAATTATCCTATAACTAACCATAAATGGATTATCGTAAAATGCACCAGAATAATCTGCATAAGGTTTTTCGTAACAGCGGATATTAAGGAAAGTACCCTTACCAACCTGAACTTCTCCATTTCTAGACCATGGATAGCCATAAACTATCGTTTCCGGCACGTAGAGATGGAAACATTCACCCATATCAGAAAATATTTCAGGAGTAGAATCGACGATGCTATATCGAGAATAAGCCGACTCAAGAAACTTTCCATCCAAGATTCGTTTTTCATCGCCATTAATCGGGTTCCACTCTTTTGCCCTATAAGAATAGTTATCAGATTCACCCTCAGGATTTTTTGAACTTTCGGTCAGCAATACAGAACCTACTCCATCCTTTTTCCTAATATAAATGTGAAAAGAACCAGTCTCATCCCTTTCAACTTTTATATCATCAGAAGTCAATTTTAAATCAGCACAAAAAGCAGAAATTGATACAGATAGAATCAAAAAAAATGAAAAAAATTTATTAAAAACTTTCATACTTCCATTATCGGCAGAAAACAGCATTTTTACCATTCGAATTTTATAATAATTTTTATAATAATTTAATAATTTGCAAATTAGTTGAATTCATGCAATAATGTACGGTAACTATGTGTGCTAAACAAGTTGATTTAAATGACTTTAAATACATTGATGCAGAAGAATTTTATGAGGATGCTAATCAAGAAGACTTATCCATAAGTTCTGAAGTCGTCGCCTTTTCAGAAGAAGAAAAAGAAGTCATTCATTTAATTTCAGAACAGTTAAAAGATACGGAACCTGACACCCTCGATTTTATCGGAAAACACATCATTATAGGCAATCAATTTGCAAAACAGGTCACAAAATTTCCATCCTTGCTCCACAAAATGAAGATAAGTACAGAAGTTCAGACAAAACAGACCATCATTGACTTTCTGCTAGCAGAAGACAGCGGTGATAAATCACTTTTTCTTCCTACACGAGCAGCCATAGGAAAAGTTTTCGTATTTTCAAAATTCAACTCTTTCTTTACCCTTTTCAAAATAGCTCAATCACACAATTTTCCAAAGGAAATAATTCAAAAAGCACATTCGGTTTGCATGAACCTTGTTTTTACGTTGATGACAGAAGACGTTTACCTTACCCTTCTAAATGATTTCAAAATCGACATCAACATCAGAAACGAAATTGCCGAATCTCTGATTTTGCTTTGGGAATACAGAAGCGACCAAAAAATACAGAGCATAGCCCCTGTTCTAAACAAAGTATGGAATGCTCGACGTAAATTCGCACCCGCTTTCGGAACAATGTTGGGAACAAGCGAACTGCTTCTGCTTTCAATCGAGATGGATGACTCCTGGAGACGCTTTATTGCAACAAAACTCGGCGATGCTGACGTTTCAGCTGCATTGGAAGAGTTTTTATTCGGTATCTCATATGAAAAAATACAGCATATCAAAAACTACATTCGAGAACGTGGTATTTCAGCCGTAAGCCGAAAAGAAGCAAGCCTCATACTTGGGGAAGAAATTCCGAACCTTGATGATATTGACATGCGAAATTTCTACAGATTGTACTCTGTAAGACGAGACGATGCAGCAGTCCGATATAGAATGAACTTGAAAGGTCCTCATCACACACTCGAAGCCCATTACATGAAGTTCATCCTCGAATGGAACAAAGAGCAACAGGCAAATGATACTTTTGCAAAGCTGTAAAGCTCAAAGACTAAAAAATCATTCATCCAAATTCGACGTTCTCTTGACTCAAAAATCAAATTTCAGGATAATATGAGTAGTTCTAATTCTTACGGAATGGCCGAAGGAGGTGAAAATAATGGCAAAAATTCTCGTTGACGACTCAGAAAACCTTGAAAAAGCAATCAAACGTTTCAAACGAATGGTTGAACGAGAAGGAATCATCCGCGAATACAAAAAGCGCGAATACTATGAAAAACCTTCTACCATTAAGAATCGCAAGAACAAAACTCTTCAGCGCAAAATGATGAAAAAAAAGCAGAAAAATGGTTAAGTTCCAATTGTGAATACAGGCTCGAGATTGAAAAATCAATCATCGGGTCTTTTTTTTTGGTCCAAAACATCAAAAACTTTTCAATTGACACATACAGACTTATACACTATTATTAATTTATGGGTGTTATTACTACACAGCAAATTACAAAGTATTACGATATGTATCGTGATACCGATGTAACCTTTACAAAAGAAATTATCCGTACACTACACTTGGATCCTAGACAGATTTACATAAAGTGTAGCGAGGGTCAATGGCCTTGTATCATCAACAGCACTTCTCTTTTGACTGCCAAGATTATTGTCGGAACAAAGGAAGGTGGTGCTTACACCGCACTCAAATCATCTCAAGAAAAATCTATGATTGTTAACTTGCGATATTGTTTCTTGCAAGTCGATGCTCAGCCAATCATGTTTTTTGTTTCTGCGCGTGTTACGAACATCGAGCCATATATGAACTCGCAGGATTTGGCAATAATTACACTCCAGTTTACACAAAGACCACCGGACGACCTGATTGAATCATTAGGTTCTCTGTTGGAGGCTAATGTAAACGCGTTAAAGCGAAAAGAAGAAAGAATCGTTCTTTCAGAAGATATACGAAGAAAATTGAATCTTGTACAGATGGAAACCATCGTACAGGTGCAAGCCATTCCAAGAAACTGCATTCTTCGCGACCTTTCATTCTCAGGAGCGCAGGTCATTTTAAAAGGACTTGCTGCTTTCATAAAGGATAAAGAAGCCGTTCTTAGATTGGATTTTGACGGACCAAGGGAGACAATCAATATTCCGGGAGTCGTCGTAAAGGCTGAAAATGTCGGCGAACGAAAAGATATCGTAGCTGCCAGCATAAAATTCAACGAAGATGCAATTCCTATGTCTTACAAGATGCACATAAACAACTACCTTACAAGCATCAGAAAGACGATGTTCAACTCTTAAAAAGCAGAAATTTTTAAGGAAAAAAAATGAATTCAGATCCATTAAACTCAATTATTTATGTTACGTTGCCGGACGATTATGTACTTCCGAAAGAAGCCTATAAAATCGACACCACGATTCCACTTCCAATTCAGATGCCAACTCCAGATATCAAAGAATTCGACATCAAAGAACTAAAATGGGAAATGGTTTTAGCAGGAATTCTAACAGTTCTTGCCTATGAAGTAGACAATCCAAATGTTCAGTATTATAGAAGCATCATCCTCGCTTCAAA
The DNA here is from genome assembly GCA_028725265.1 of Spirochaetales bacterium. Lineage (GTDB taxonomy): Bacteria > Spirochaetota > Spirochaetia > Treponematales > Treponemataceae > RGIG9060. The sequence continues at coordinate 11,459 of JAQYSN010000177.1, forward strand.
ACCAAACATCAAGGCTGAACTTACCGAAGCTGCAATTTTAAAAACACGAAATGAAGACTGGGATATTGCAGAAGAAATCTTTACAGCCCTTCACGGCCTAGATCCAGAAGATATGACGGTAATTCTGAACTCTGCCCTCTTCTTTGACCAGAAAGCAGAAAGCTATAGGCGTTCAGGATTAAATGAAGATGCTGACGCTTATGATGACATAGCCTTTGACTATTACAAGAAAGCCATGGTTGCGGAACCTGCAATACCGGACGCTTTTTTCAACGCAGCCTTTTTCTATCTGAAACAGAGAAATTACGCAAAAGGGAAAGAATGTTTTGAAACCTATCTCACGCTCACAAAAGAAATGGATGACAACAAACTTTCCGAGAACGACAAATACAAGCGAGACAGAGCAAAGGAAATCATCAACGATATCTGCAGTAGAAACCTTGAGGACGAACTTTTCAAAAGCGCCTACGATTTTATAAAGATGGAGCAAGAAGAAAAGGCTCTAGAAAAAATCAGGGAGTTCTTGCAGAAAAATCCAAAAGTATGGAACGCTTGGTTCATGCTCGGTTGGGCCTTAAGAAGATTGGGCAGATGGCAAGACGGAAAAGCCGCTTTTCTTCAAGCCATAGAATGTGGCGGAGAAAATGCCGATACGCTTAATGAACTTGCAATCTGTTGCAAAGAAGAAGGAAACATCGAAGAAGCTCGCGAACATCTGATGAAAGCACTTTCTTACGAAAATGAAAACACAAAAATCCTTTCAAACCTTGGATTTTTGGAATTACAGGAAGGAAATCCAGAACAAGCTCGCAAATATTTCGAAATTGTGCTCGAAATTGATCCGAACGACCTTCTTGCCAAAGAAGCGATAAAAAGCCTTATCTAGGACTAAAAGTTCAGAATCAAGACGTCGCCTTTTTGAACACCGGCTTTCAAGAACCAGCCTTGAGGGACTTCAAGAGCATAGCGAACGTAACAGGAGCTCACGACTTCGGACAAGCTGTACGGAGTCATATCAAAAATATCTCTAATAACTCCATTATGATCGATATATGCAATAGAAAGTGCAGCAGGTGTATTTTTCATCCAAAAGCGAGCAATCTTATCTTTTGGAAACAAAAAAAGCATTCCCGTGCCATCAGGAATCTTTTTTCTTTCCATAAACCCCTTCATCTGCTCTTTTTCTGTTCTTGCCATTTCAGCAACGACCGTCACTTCCCTACCATCCAACGTCTGAATTGTCAGTTTTTGCTTTTCAAGATGTGAAGCACTGCAAGAACTCAAGACAAAAAACATCAGCAAAATCAAAATTAATAAAGCGGATTTTTTCATAGAATCTTTCCGTAAAATTTAGAATGTATTTAAAAACTCTTCTCTCAAGACACTCTCAGACGATTTTAATTTTTCGCCTGAATCTATCAAGTCATTGTAGATTTTTGAATCAATGTATTTGACGGTCAGAGGTTTTTCCAAGGAAAGAATTATTCCGTCATCAACCCATTCGGCTTTTGAAGGATTTAATGTTGAAGGCTTGCCATATTTTTCGCAAAACCGCGTAAACATCGAATAGTAATCCATACGTTTTGTGTTTACGTTCAAAGTGATGGCATAAAGCTTATCATCATAAAACTGAAACCAGCATCGTGAAAAAAAAGAAGAACCTGATGTTTCAATCAAAACCCGCTCTTGAGTCGGAAGCAAAGAAACATCCCTATCGCCCCGAAACCCAAAAATCAGATTTTTTTTAAGGAGATCTTTCGTTTCGTCCACGGTTAAGCCAAGCTGCACATCAGAGTAGCCACGTGGCAGAGGAGAAACAGATGTTTGCTGTGCAAAAAATAAAACTGAAGTAAAGAGAGAAAAAAACAGCAACGCAAGACTTTTCTTGATCATCAAACGGCCTTTTTTACACTGTGATTGCGGCAATAGATAGAGAATGAAATAAGATCTTCAACGTCTTTTACGAAAATCTTGTTGGAGATAAGTTTAATCCTAGAATTCGTTTCGAACGTCTGTATAATCTGAGGCTGTTCTTCCTTAGGAATACCACACATATTACACAAATCAACAGGAGTAATATCAAACTGATAATTTGATCCTTTCGAGTAAGGTATTCGCATTTTTTCAATCTGAAGAGCAAGCATATCCAAAAGCTTATTGATAGGATCCACAATAGCCGTATTTTCAAGCTGACGGTCCATAGACCAAAGTCTTTCTGCAAAAGTCGTCGTAATCTGGAAAATCATCTTTGCCTGAGTCTGAACCATCTGATTAAAGTTCTGCTTATTTACGACCAAAAGACGACAGTCTTCAAAAGCAATCGCACTTGCAGAACGGGGCTTGTTTTCCAAAAGAGCCATCTCTCCAAAAAATTCACCTTTTTTAAGAACAGCAAGAGTAACTTCGTTATTATCGACGAATTTTGTTATCTTTACCTGTCCACTCTGAATGATAAACATATCGGAGCCAGACTGGCATTCCGAGAAAATCATCGTATTTTTAGGATAAGTCCTAAGCTGATCCGCAGAAGGCTCATAGTAAACAGCCTTTGAACGAGGCTTCAATGCAACAAAACGTCGTTTCGCATTTTCAGCCATCGGTCCACGAGGGCACGCTTTTAAATACTGATAAAAACCGTATGATGCAACATCTATATTGCCACTTTCTTCATAGTAAGCAGCAATAGAATATAACTGTTCAGGAGAAGCGATAGTATTGCTTTTTAGAGTAAGTTTTGCAAGAAAATCATTAAGGTTTCTCATTCTTTCTGAGAACGTTCTGATAATCTTAAGAGCAACAGGAGTATTGCTTGTAACCAACTCAATATATTGCTCTCTACGAACTGAAATCAAGACAACATCGGTCATTGCTATTACAGTTTCAGTTTGAGGTCTACCTGCCATACAAGGAACAACACCAACAAAGTCTCCAGGACCAAGTATCTTATCTTCAACAACATTCAGGACCTTAGAGCAACGAACCTGACCGCTTTGAATGATAAAAAACCTGTCAGTAGTATCCTTTCCTTCAAGTAATATATAGGAATTTTTTCTATAATTTAAAAAGGCTAACTGTAACAAAACAACACCATCCATTTGAAATTATAAATTTCATATAAGCAATTGTCAACAAATTCAGAAATTTAGACAGGCACAAAAATTAACAAACACTTATATTTTACTTATCGGTGAAAATTATTTCACACTCAAGAGAAAAACCTGTTTTTTCTCGTACCCGATCTTGAACCATCTGAACCAGTTTTTTTATATCAGAAGCTGTTGCTTTTCCCGTATTTATGATGAAGTTCCCATGCCAAGGCGCAACCTGTGCACCACCTACTGACAAAGATCGCAAACCACATTCATCGACAAGCTGTCCGCTCGGCTTTCCAAAATCATGATTATTCTTAAAAACACTTCCCGCAGACGGAAACTTAAAATGCCCCTTCTCTTCCCGAAACATAACGTATTTTTCGGATTCACTTCTAACAGATTCAGAATCCGATTTTTCTGCAGAAAGTTGAACTTGGGTTATTGCAAGGCATTTTTTTTCGGCAATCATCGTTTGAAACGGAGACTTTTTGTAATCCCAATCAGATTCCTTCATCTGGTAAACACGCTCTTCAAAGTTTTCATCAATGTAGCTGACTGTCTGGATTTTTTCGCTGAACGAAACGTTAAAGCATCGAGCGTTCATATATGCAGCTCCTCCGCATGTACCTGGAAGGCCTGCAAAACTTTCAAGTCCGCCAAGAGCAGAATCGATACAAAATTCAGTGAGTTTTTTTATCGTGACACCACACCCACATCTGATAGAAACACTTTTCCCTGAAGCAAGACTAATTTCATCAAGATTTTCAGTAGAAATGACAAGAGCATCAATACCAGAATCAGAAATAACAAGATTCGAGCCTCCACCAAGGATAAAATATGGAATCGAATTTTCTTCACAAAATCTAAAAAGCAAAATCATTTGTTCCGTATTTTTCGGCGATGCAAAAAATCTAGCTTTTCCACCGACTTTAAAAGTCGTTCTAGGAGAAAGAGGCTCATCAAAGCAAATCAATGAAGAAAGAGATGAAAACTCGCCTTTGTAACAGTCTTGTATATTGAAATTTTCCGTTATTTTACATAGATTATTCATATATAAATTATACAAATTTTTTGTTAAAAAATCGAGGGTTATTATGTCATTAAAATTATATAACACAATGGGTCGTACTTTTGAAGAATTCAAGCCTGTTCATGAAAATTTCGTTGGATTCTACGGATGCGGACCGACGGTTTATAATTACGCACACATCGGAAATTTGCGTGCATACGTATTTTTGGATACGCTAGACAGAACTTTAACATACCTGGGATATGACAAAAAACACGTAATGAATATTACCGATGTCGGACACCTTACTGGTGACAGTGACGATGGCGATGACAAGATGGTAAAATCTGCGGAAGAAAGACATCAGAGCGTACTCGAAGTTGCACAATTCTACACGGATGCATTTATGAAGGACATCGAAGCGCTCAATATCATCAAGCCGGATGTAATCTGCAAAGCAACAGAACACATTCCAGAAATGATTGACCTCATCAAAAAAATCGAAGCAAACGGCCACACCTATATGGCCGGCGGTAACCTATATTTCGACATATCGACATACAAAGATTACGGAAAGCTTGCAAACCTTGACCTTGATAAACTAGTTGCAGGTGCTGGCAAACGAAAAGAAGTCGTAATTGACGAAAACAAGCGCAATCCTGGAGACTTTGTACTTTGGTTCACAAAATCAAAATTCGAAAATCAGGCAATGACTTGGGATTCTCCTTGGGGACGAGGATATCCGGGATGGCATATCGAATGTTCTGCAATGAGTATGAAATATCTCGGAAAACACATTGATATCCACACAGGAGGAATTGACCACGTTCCAGTGCACCACACGAACGAAATTGCACAGAGCGAAGGAAGTTTTTCAGAGGAAGACCTGAAAGAAGGTCCATGGGTTAAGTATTGGCTCCACAATGAATTCTTGATTCTCGAAGGTGGAAAAATGAGTAAGTCTAGCGGACACTTCATCACGCTGCAAACCACCCTTCCAGAAGAAAAAGGATTCTCTCTCAAAGACAAGGGGTTTGAACCTTTGGACTATAGATTCTTTCTCTTGGGCGGACATTACAGAAAGCAACTCGTATTCTCGCTTGAAGCCCTCGAAAGTGCAAAAAGCGGAAGGGCCTCGCTCATCCAAAAAATTGCAAAACTGGCTTCAAAAGGTTCTGTAAAGTTAGAAAAAGGCAAAAACTACAAAAAAGGCGAAGCTGACTGCAGAGAAGGACTTTCCGAAAAAGCATGCCAGTATCTTGATACGTTCAAAAGTGCGCTTGAGAACGACATAATGATGCCTGTCGCATTGAGCACAATAAACAAGGTTTTAAAAGATTCTTCCCTCGAAGTAAAAGAAGCCTTGGATTTGATTGACAGAATGGATAGTGTCACAGGTCTCAAGCTTTTGGAAACGGCTGCTGAAGTTCAAAAAGAAAACGAAAGCAAAACAATCGTTCTTACCTCGAGCAACGAAGGCGATCCGGAAAAAGATGAAATCGATAAACTCGTTCAGAAACGAACTGACGCAAAAAAGAACAAGGACTACGCTTTGGCAGATTCAATCCGTGATGAACTCAAAAACAGGGGCATTTCGATTATCGACACTCCTCAGGGACCGACATGGGTTCGCTCATAAATCATTTTGTTTTTTGATTTTATTTCGTAACTTTTTTAACTAATCGCTGTTTTTATTTTATGGAAAGGAACGATGTTATTTAGTGAAGAAAAAGAAGGGCTCCACGCCGACAACCCTCTTGATTTCAAGGAAATTTATTACTCAAACATTCAGTTGCTTTTCAGGATTTCGTACCGTATTGTATGCGACGAAGAAGCCGCCGAAGATCTTGTCCATGACTCGCTAATCAAGATGAGCGAAAAGAAGATGTTCTTTCAGACAATGGATGATGCAAAATACTGGCTTATCCGTGTCGTAAAAAACAATTCGCTCAATTACGCAAAACGAAAAGTTCGTGAGCGAAATGCCTATCAAAAGGCCCTTTACGAAGACAAGAGAAGACAGACGACAGGTGAAGAAGATTACCTTAGGAAAGAAACTCAGCTACAGACAGTTGAGGCTCTTAATAAATTACCGGAAAAACTCAAGTCGATATTGATTTTGCGTGAGTATGCAGAACTCAATTATAAAGAGATAGCAAGGGTTCTTGGAATTACGGAAGGAAATGTTAAAATCCGTATTTTCAGAGCCCGAGAACAACTTGCAAAAATTTTAGGAGAAGATAATGTCTATTTGTCCTAGTAATGACATTCATTCAGTATTTGTTGATGGTGAATTTCCTGAAGAATTCAAGGAAGAATATCTTTCACACATTTCCTCTTGTGACAAATGCAAAAAGGTCCTTGAAACCATGAAATGCATAAGGCATTCATTAATTCAGGACAAAGATTCCATTATCCTTTCGAAAGCTCATATTGATAAAGGCTATGAAAAACTTGAAGATATGCTTGATTTCAAAAAAATCACTTCGCACCTCGATTTTTCAAAATTTACGCCGCTAATCAACAGGCTCGTTCCTGCAGTTGCCGCTGCACTCTTGATTGCATTCTTCCTACCAATCGGATTAAAAAGAGCCTTTGCGCCTCAATACAGTGCCGACTATATTTCGCAGATTTTGAGCACACAAAGTCCTTTCAATGCAAAGACAATTTCAAGCGTAATCGAACAAGAAAATTCTACATCGCTTATAAAATCAGCACAGTACCTAACATCGATAAACCTTGAAAACATCATCGAAAACAAAATTGAAGCACATAATATTTATGCACCTACAGAAAACATAATATCACCAAATTCCACAGAGTTTATTAATGTGTACAATTCAAATCAAAATCTATATAATGTAACATATTCTCCTTTCATAGGATTTTGATTTTGAAATTTTTTTCTAAGTTTTTATATTTTTTTCGAAAAAAGCCCATCGTGCGCTTTGCAGTTTTGGTCATTGCCTTGGTACTATGTACATCAATTTCCATAAGCATAAAACTTGCCATGAAAAAAGCGCCGCATTTAACGACGATTACGCCTCAGATAGCAACTCCTGGAGACACGATTTATATCTACGGAAATCATTTCGGTTCGAAAATCAATGATAGCTACGTTCAAATCGCCGGCAGTAGAATTACAACCAGCCATTACATTTCATGGACCGACAATGTCATCACACTCACGCTTCCTATGGATGTAAGGGATGGCTTTTTGCAAGTTGTAACATCATCCGGAAAATCAGACCCAATAAATTTTAGCAATCAAAACAACATTCCTCGTTTCGTCAAAAACGATGCGACTTCAACACTGCCTCAGATAACAGAAATAAGCAAATCGAGTTCTATTGGAAAACTCATCACAATTACTGGAAAGAATTTTGGAACTTTGCGAAACAATTCAAAGGTGTTCTTTTCAATAGAAAACAAAGACGGAACAAAGGATTTTATCCCATGTCCTGAACGGGAAATATACTACGAATTTTGGAACAATCAGGAAATCAGGGTAAGAATTCCAAACGGAACGACTTCTGGACCTGTTTTTGTAATGACAAATTCAGGTGCCAGTAACAGCGCTGACATCCAAATTCAGAATATGCCGGGAACAAAATCGTTTTCTGAAGAAAAAACCTACGAAATCAGTTTGAAAGCAACTTTTGCATCTACAGATACCAAAAACTCAAACGACATCACAGTCCACATTCCAATTCCGCCAGAAACGACAACACAGCGCGGAATCGAAATCAGAAAATCATCGCCTGAGCCACTGATTCAAAATTACATGAACACAATCGTTCATCAGACCTCAATTTCAGCAAAGCAGAAGAATGCAGTTTCAATCGAGCACACATTCCTGATTCCAGTCTATTCGATACGTACATCAGTCATCTCCGAACGTGTAAAACCATACTCGGACGAAACAAAAAAATTTCTGGCTGACTATTTACGAGAAAATGAAATCATTCCTTCCGGTAACGAACAGGTCAAAAAACTTGCAAGTGAAATTACGAATGAAAATTCACCTTACAAAAAGGCCCAAAATATCTACAACTATTTGATTCGAAACTATGAAATTTCAACAGAATTAAAAACAGGAGAAATGAACATAGAAGAGCTTATCGCTTCAAAAAATGCGGACGGCTATGACGCGACTATTTTGTACTGCGCCCTACTTCGAGCCTCAGACATTCCATGCATTCCTATAGCAGGTTTCTACATTGATTCTGAAAAAACAGCCCATAAACATTGGTGGGCAGAATTTTACATCGAAGATTTTGGATGGATTCCAGTTGACCTTATTCTCGGCTCAGGAATTGTTTATCCTGGAATGGAAGAAAATACAAAAAACAAGACTTTCTATTTTGGCTCAATAGATGCGAACCGAATAGCATTTTCACGCGGATGGAACAGACTCATCAGCACGAACATCAACAATAAGAAAATATATCATCCAAGATCCTTTGCATTGCAATCGGTTTGGGAAGAATATAGCGAAGAAAACAAAGCGTACGTTTCTTCGTGGGAAGACATAACTGTCGAAAATATATACTGATTTAGTTTGCGTTGCAAACTGCCTTATATAATTAATTTTCGCATTGACTTTTTATAGGAGTTTTTATGATTAAAGTTTTATCAGTTGGAGGCTCAATCGTTGTTCCTGAATTTCCAGATACAGAATTTTTGAAAAGCTTCGTTTCGCTTGCAAAAAAATGGCTTTCTCAAGACAGCGAAAGAAAACTCATTCTAGTTGTAGGTGGTGGCGGACCTGCAAGAATCTACCAGAATGCTTACAGAGAAATCAACGGAAGTGATAATTACGACAATTACCAAGCTGACTGGATAGGAATTACGGCAACAAGATTAAATGCCCAGCTTCTGAAAGCTTCATTTGCAGATCTTTGTGTCCAGGATGTTGTTTATGATCCGACTGCCGTAAAAGAATTCAAAGGCAGGGTTTTAGTCGCAGCAGGATGGAAACCAGGTTTTTCAACTGACACGGATGCCGTTTACCTGGCAGAAACATTCGGAGCAAAAACTGTGGTCAATCTTTCCAATATCGAAAAAGTTTATACTGATGATCCTAGAAAAAATCCTGATGCAAAGCCTTTGGACAGCATCTCATGGAAAGATTTTAGAAAAATGGTTGGAGATGAATGGGTTCCTGGAAAGAACTGTCCTTTCGATCCGATTGCAAGTGCAAAAGCCGAGAAAAACGGAATTCAGGTAATCTGTGCAGGCGGAAAAAACATTGATAATATCGAAAAGATTTTGAATGACCAGGATTTTTTCGGTACGACAATCGGCTAAAAAGCGCCTAAGTCTTCCAAAAGATAATCAAGTTTACTGCCGTATTCTTTGTCGGCAGCCCAAGTCCCCGAAAGTTCAAAAACCGTAGGGGCCTTTTTTCTTGGTTTGACATACTTATATCGAGGATCAACGCACTCGCCTTTTAATTCACGATCAGTTCCGTAAGCATGAAGATGCTGAACATGAGCTTTTACGCCCAGTTGCTCTGTTTCAAAACGCAATCCCGGATTTTCAGAATTGATTGCACCCAATCCGCAAAAATTATTCATATCTACAGATACAAGATTTCCAAAACGAAGAAAACCTGTTTCCAGACACATCTGGACAAAGGCCACATCTGAATTGATTCCTTCGTATTTGCATTCCATCTTATAAAAAGAGGCCAATCGGGAAACTTTTTCCACATCGGCATCTGGATTATGAGCAAGAAAAAAACATACAAGCTGATCGGCGTTTTTTATTCCTTTTGCATCTATTGTTCTGGAACAATTACCATAATGAACAGACCGCATGGTCGAACATGAATTTACAAAGCAAAGAAAAACAAGGACAAAAAGCGAAATAACAATCGACAAACACTTTCTCATAAAAAAATTATACTTTTATGCGCTGTTTTTTACAACATTTTTCAAAACTGAGTTGATAATTAGAGTATGAAGATGAACTATAAAATAAACAGTTCTCAAAAAGAACTCAGCGTGCGCGAAAAATTCGATGAACAAGGAATTGCACACATAACAAACCAAGAATTGATAATGCTAATTCTAGGCTCTGGAATCAAAGACTGCCCGATAGACAGACTTTCTTGGCAAGTTCTCAATGCACTTGATTTCAAGGATTCCGATGAGCTTTATGATCATCTGCGAAAAATAAAAGGAATCGGGAAAAACAAGGCAAAAACCATGTGCGCCTGTGTTGAATTGGGTAAACGTTTGGGAAGCAGAAATAAAAAGGCCATACATTGTTCAACAGACGTAATTCCACTAGTTAATCACTATTCATTTGAAAGCGTAGAATATTTTCTTTGCATTACGATAAATGCAGCAAATGAGTTCATAAAAATCCATGAAATAAGCAAGGGATCAACGAATAGCGCGAGAATCCATCCGAAAGAAGTTTTCCTTCAAGTCTTGCATGATAACGGAAATGCTGTAATTTTTGTCCACAATCATCCTTCTGGAAATACAAATCCTTCTTCGCAGGATATTCATCTTACAAAGATGCTGATGAAGGGGGCAAAGATAATAGGAATTCCTATCCTTGATCACATCATTTTAGGCTCAAACGGATATTTCAGCATGGCAGATTCGAAACTCCTCCAACAAATCGAAAATGAAGTTAATAATGAAATTTGATTATCCAATTCAAGCATCATTTATCGACTTTACCTAAAACAGAAAAACAGTGTAAAATCTATCCATGAAGTTTAAATTCCGCTTTACAAAATTGCTGATTGCCTTATTTGCAGCAATGCTTTCCATGCCAGTTTTCTCAGCACCGAACGCACCCGTAGTCCTCTTTTATTCTGATCTTTCTGATGTAAGACTTTATATCAACGATGAAGAAATCGGTATGCTGCCTGTAACGTTCACCTATCTCGTTCCTGGAAAATACGAAATCCGTGCAGAAAAGGAAAACTACAAGCCTTTGGAAAAAACAATCATCATAACAGATAAAAGTAATCAGGAATTTGAAATCGAGCTCGAAATGGCAAAAGGTATCGTTGTTTTCAACGTGGATCCATTGCCAGAATCGATAAATGCAAACGGAAGACGCTATATTCTTTCAGAAAACCAGAACTCAATAGAACTTACAGCAGGCGTATATAAAATCAGCCTTGAAAAATTCGGTTTTGAAAGACTAGAAACAATCGTAAACATACAACCAAACGAGAAAATTTACATCGAAGGAAAATTCAAGGCAAAAGAATTTGCTGTCTCAAATATCAAAGCTTACCCCAAAGTCGTAAATCCAAACTCAAAATCCTTTAGAAAAAACTGCATCATTTCTTTTGATGTAACGAGCGACGGTAAATGCAGTTTTACGATTATTGACGAAAAGAAGAATACGATAAAAACACTAAACGCTGAAAACTTTGATAAAGAACATCAAAAAATCATCTGGGACGCAAGAGACAGCGAAGGTAACAAGGTTGAAGACGGAATATACTCTCTTCTTGAAAATCCTGACTGTCGAATTGCCGTGAAATCGGACTGCAAGATTGATTTTTCCACAATCGGAAAGACAGGCTCTTCGCTTGCAACAAGTCCGATTGCAACAATGAGCGGAGAAAATTGTATCAAGATTTCTTCTCAAAGTGGTTTTGATTATTCACAAAACGATGGAAAAAATCTTTTTGGCTTTCCACTAAATTTTTATTTTCTTTATTCACCTCTAGATTTTTTTGAATTTTCAATACATTTCGGAACAACAATTTTTTATTCGAACGACACAAAAACTCCTTTCTTTTTGGGTTCATCAGTAAAATTCGGAAAAAATTGGGAAAATCTTTCATTAAGCGGTATCCTTGCATACACCTACCAGACAAACGAAAGTTCTCAATATTTACAAAACAACGGACTTGAAGGAGGTCTCCTTTTTGATTTATACGCTCAAAATTGTTTTTTTTCTATTTCAAGCTTTGCAGTTTTATTTCCCAAAACAGGACTTCCAGATTACAGCAACACAGAAGATTTTGCTTGCAAAAACATTCTTTGGAAAAATTGTGCAAACATATCGTACCTATGGGAAAAGACCCAGCTTACCATATATTTCCAATATAACTACATGACGCAATACAAATTCGGTGCATATTCGACACTTACACTCCAGGATTCTCACGTCCAGCTGTTTTTATACAGCGAATACCAATTTGAAAAAGCTGATTTCATCGGAAACTATAATAGGATTGGTTTGAACATTCTGATTTAACGAATTTTAGTGATACGATAGTAACATACTTCGATTGTAATATTTTAAGCCATCTTGTCATAAGAACCAAAAAATTATATAATTTTTCAACTAATTTTTTTAAGGAGCTAACTGATGATTAGAGGCGGAGATATCGGCAAAGGAACAGTCCTTTTAATTAAGAATGCACCATATCTTGTTGTAGAACGAGAATTTGTAAACCCAGGAAAAGGAACAGCTTTTGCACGCGTTAAGATGAAGAATCTTAAAGACGGTTCTGTTCTCACACAAACAATCAAGACACCAGATATGGTAGAAGATGCAACAGTAGAAACAGTTAACGGTCAGTATCAGTATAACGATGGTGAAAACTACGTTTTCATGGACACAACAACTTTTGATACAATCAACGTACCAAACAGCTTAAATGAAAATTTGAAATATTACCTTCGAGAAGGTGATGAATACCAGATCGTTCTTTTCAATGAAGAAGCAATTGACGTAAAGATTCCACCAAAAATGATTTTTACAGTTGCTGAAAACGAAGACTATGTTAAAGGCGATACAGTTTCTGGTGCAACAAAACCTATCAGAACAGAAACAGGTCTTACTGTTCGAGTACCATTGTTCATCAAGCAGGATGAAAAAATCATGGTAAACACAGAAACTAACGAATACGTTGAACGAATCAATAAATAAGTTCAACTGAACAAGACCAATAAAAAATCCCCTAAAGCTAAACTTTATTTGTTCAACTTTAGGGGATTACTTCAATTCCGAACAAGACTTACCTTTTTAGAAAAGCAAATCTTTCATCATCTATTTATCATCCGACACTTTTTCAACTGATTGAATTGTTGCCATAACCTTCTTTTCATTGAAGAAAAGCATTATTACACCACCGATAAGACAACAAACAGATGCAACAATGGCAACAATGCGATATCCAAACGGAGTACCAGCCGCCTGTTCTGTCAAACTCTCACCTGCAGCAGACTTAACAGCTCCTATCGTTGCAAGAGACGTAAACATCAACATTGCAACAGACTGACCAAGTTTCATGGCAAAAGTGCGAGC
>JAQYSN010000178.1 GCA_028725265.1 Spirochaetales bacterium
CACTCTTCCATAGGAGAGGCGAAAAGAACGGCAGGAAAAAGCATGGCACTTACGGCAAGCACATCTGATGCAAGATCAAAAGTCTTGTTATAGGAAAACATCATTGATTTGTCAAATGCATTCACGCTCGTAACATCCAATTGCTCCCCAGACCAAGGAGTTCGATTAAGTTTTACGACCTTATCAAGAATGATGTCGGTTATATCCAGAGAAACGGATGAGCCTAAAATTATTGAATCTGCAAGCCAGGAAAGAGCAAAGTAATCACCGCTTCCAGTAACTGCGTCTGAATTTGTGGCATCTGAATTTGCGGCGCCTGCATTTGTGGCCGCACAAAGAGTGCAAAGCATAAAGCACATCACCATCGATATCATAAATAATTTTTTTACATTCATAACTTTCCCCAATTCATCGACTTCCAAGCAACTTGCCAATCAAATCTTTTCGTCCAATCTGCTCTAGAGCCTCGATTACAAGCTTTCGGTTTTCAGGACGATTAAACTGCAAGAGTGCTCGTTGCAATCGCCTTTCGTGAGCTCCCTTTGCTACGTGAATTTTCTTCATTGTGCGAGGATCAAGCTCGGTGTAATACATCGCCGTCGAAAGGCTTCCAGGCGTCGGATAAAAATCCTGAACCTGATCAGGCACAAAACCTGTCTTTTTAAGATAAAGAGCCTGCTGCAAAGCATCATTTAAATCAGCCCCAGGATGACTTGCTATCAAATATGGAACAAGATACTGCTTTTTATTAAGCTTTCGGTTGATTTCAGTATATTCAGATGTGAACTTTTCGTAAACCCCATGAGTGCTTTTCCTCATGTAATCAAGCACCTTGTCACTTACATGTTCTGGAGCAACTTTGAGCTGACCTGAAATGTGGTGAGCGCAAAGGTCGTTAAAGAAAGTCTTGTTCTTGTCCATTATCAAATAGTCAAATCTAATGCCGCTTCGTATAAAAACCTTTTTGACATTCGGAATTTTCCTAAGTTTACCCAAAAGAGCAACATAATCGCTGTGATCAACCTTGAGATTCGGACACGGATGAGTTCCAAGACAGTCTCGGTTAGGACAAGCCCCGAATTTTTTCTGTTTTTCGCATGCATCCTGCCTAAAATTTGCAGTAGGACCTCCCACATCATGAATGTAGCCTTTAAAGTCAGGTCTTTTCGTAAGTTCAGTCGCTTCTCTTATAAGGGATTCATGTGAGCGAGCCTGTATCCGCCTTCCCTGATGAAAAGTGATGGCACAAAACGAACACGCGCCAAAACATCCGCGGACGCTCGTAAGCGAGAACAAAACTTCCTGCAAAGCCGGAATTCCGTTTTTTCCGTTTGAAGCGTTTTTGTCATACATGGGATGCCATCGTCTCGTATATGGAAAATCCATAACCTTATCAAATTCTTCGGTAGTAAGAGGAAATGCTGGTGGCTCTTGAACGACAAAGCGACTGTCGGATTGTTCTATCAGAATGCGGGCACTTATAGCATCAGTATTCTGTTCTTGAATTATGAAAGATTTTGCGAACGACTCTTTGCCTTGCTCCGTATTTGCGCTGATTTCTTCAAAAGATGGCAAAAAAATCGGATTGCTACGTTTTCCGTTAGCATCGATTGAAACAGACGGGAGTTCCTCTTCACGCCCAGTTCGCCAACAAGTTCCACGAACGCCCCTGATTTGCCCTGCTCTCTCGCCGTTTTTAAGACGCTCTGCAATTTCGATTATTGCATGTTCGCCCATGCCGTACATCAGAAGGTCGGCCTTTGAATCAAGCAAAATTGAACGGCGAACCGTGTTTGACCAATAATCGTAGTGGCTCGTTCGCCTGAGACTTGCCTCGATTCCTCCAATCAGGATATCAACGCCCTTATAGGCTTGTCGAATTTTTGTGCAATATGTGATGAGCGCTCGGTCTGGTCTGTGTCCTTTTTCGCCACCGTGAGCATAAACATCCTCACCACGAGGTTTATTGTTGGCAGTATAGTTTGAAACCATGGAATCCATCGCACCAGAGCTTACAAGAAAGGCAAGGCGCGGCTGTCCCAAAACCTGAAAACTTTCGACTTTAGTCCAATCAGGCTGAGCAATTACGCCGACCGTAAAGCCGTGACTCTCGAGCAAGCGCCCAAGGATGGCAACGGCAAAAGAAGGATGATCTACATAGCCGTCGCCTGAAACAAAGACAAAGTCCAGCTGTTCGATTCCGCGCTCTTTCATGTCGGATTGTGAAACGCAGAGAAATTGCGATGTTGAGGATTTTTTGCAGACTTTTTTGTATGCGCCGCCGTTTTCCATAAGTTAGATTATACAGATTATGGGAAGAAATCTCAATTTATTTGGAAGGCATTTATTTCGGGCACCAAGGCGCGATTCCCACAGAGCCAGAGTTTTTCCGGCTCTTTTTTTTTCGTATTTCCCAGCAAAATTTTACTCAAAACTTCAACTCCGAGACCATAATTATTATGATGGAGGAAAAAATTATGAAAAATGAAAAAGAAATACGAACTTACACCTTCAAACCCGTTGACGAATTAACATTCACAGACGACGGAATGTTCTTATCAAAAATTACATCCCTGTAATTTTTGAAATCACGAATTTTTCAAATTCGTGCAAATCAATCTAGTTAAATTCATCGAACCGCCATCCTTGGCGGAACTGTTCCGCGAGTTTGGCGATAGACAAACTCGGTGTTTGCGCAAGCAAACGAAGTATCCAGAGTTAGAAAAGGAGATTGCACCATATTACTCTACAAAGGGAGTACGTTTGGATGTCTATCTCAAGGATGAAGACAAAATCATCGACATTGAAATGCAAACATATCCTCAAGATGCATTAGGAAAAAGGACTCGTTACTATCAGTCTATGATAGATATGGACAGTCTAATGAAAGGAGAAGATTATCCTAACTTGAAAGAAAGCTATGTTCTTTTTATCTGTAAGAATGACCCATTCAAGAATGAAAAAGACAACTATTATGGATTGCCGTGCTATACTTTCAGGAACTTTTGCGAAGAAAATAATGCGGTAAATTTAAATGACAATTCTTGTAAAGTGATTTATAATGTTATCAAAAATTGCATCCTTGCAATTTTTGAAATCGAGTTTTTGCAAATAAAAACTCGCAGAGTAATTGTAAGAATTTTATCGAGCCGCCATCCGTGGCGGAATATTTTCGCGAGTTTTGACGATAGGCAAAACTCGGTGTTCGCGTAAGCGAACGAGGACTACGCAGCTATGAATTTGCACGACAGAGATATTATACGAGCCGCGACAAAAGAAGGCATTGCACAAGGCGCGCACGAAACAACTATTCAGAATGCAAAGAACTTCTATGCAAACGGCGTGTCTGCCGAAATCATTGCGAAGTCGCTGAACATGACAGTAGAACAAATCAAAGAAATCGTTGCTGATGTTGCAGTTGAGGCGTAAAAGGCGTGGTAACCTCGCAGCCGTCATACAGGCCGGTTCGCAAAACACTCGCAGGTCAGAAACGAGAGACGAGGTCTGTGAAGAACATCCGGGTAATGTAATATTGTTGTTATAATCAACTATGCAAAAAAAAGGAAGCCGTAGCTTCCTTTTGCATTTTTCGAACTATTTATATTCGTGCGATAAAAACGAATATAAAAGCATTTTGCGGAAACTTAAAGTTTCCTTGTTAGCAGGTTGACCGTAAAAATTAATCAGTAAGTAAACTATAAACCAGAGATTGAAATTTGTCAAATTCATAAATCAATGTTAAACTTGATTTAGAGGATTTTATGAAATATCGTTTAGGCTTAGACTTAGGAACAAATTCAATTGGTTGGAGTGTATTTTCACTCGATGAAGATAATAATGTTATAGAATTAGAAGATATGGGTGTCAGAATATTTTCTGACGGAAGAGACCCAAAAACAAAAGAACCACTGGCTGTAGCACGCAGAACAGCACGTTCTCAAAGAAAATTAATTTATCGTCGAAAACTTAGACGAAAACAGGCATTCAGACTATTACAATCGCAGGGATTATTTCCAAAATCTAAAGAAGATTGTCTTAAACTCAAATTGCTGAATCCTTATGAATTACGCATAAAAGCTTTAGATGAAAAACTTGAACCTTATGAACTTGGCCGTGCGCTATTTAACCTTGCGGTAAGACGTGGATTTAAAAGCAATCGAAAAGATGGTAGCCGCGAAGAAACTTCTGAAAAGAAACCCTCTGATGAAATAAAAACACAAGGCGACATGCAAAGTCATCTTGAAAAAGCAATCAGCGAAAGCGGATGCAGAACTATTACTGAATTCTTATGGAATCAAATTAGTGATGAAGAAAAAAACAAAATCAATGGTATTAAAAAATCTGAATGGGAAATATCTAAGCAAACTTCAACATCGAATATTTGTGGACTTCGTTTTGCACCTGGGCGAATGACTTATTACCCAACTCGTAAAATGTATGAAGATGAATTTAATCTTATTCGTTCTGTACAGGAAAAATTTTATTCTCAAGTAGATTGGGATGCAATCTATAAAGCAATATTCGATCAACGACCATTAAAGCCACAACAACGAGGCTACTGTGTCTACGAAAATGATAAAGAACGAACCTTTAAGGCTATGCCATGTTCTCAAAAATTGCGAATCTTGCAGGATATAGGTAACCTTGCCTATTATGATAGTATTTCAAAAACAAAAATTGAAATAAATGATAATCAAGATAAGATTTTATATGAACTATTTAACGAAAAAGAAAAAGTTACTTTTGACCAAATTAGAAAAGAACTCGGATTATCACAATCCAATACTTTTAATCTTGAAGAAAATCGCGATTCTTTGATTGGAAATCCAACAGCAGTAAAAATGAGAAGCAAAAATCGTTTTGGAAAATTATGGGATGATATTCCTCTAGAAGAACAGGACTTGATTGTTGAAACAATTATTACAGCAGATGAAGACGATGCAGTTTATGAAGTAATCAAGAAATATGACCTTACACAGGAACAGCGTGATTTTATTGTCAAAAATACAACTTTCCCAAGTGGAACATCAATGCTATGCAAAGAAGTTTCAGAAAACCTTGTAAAAAGAATGAAGGATGATGAAATTGCAGATCTAAAATTTCACGAGGCAGTAGAATCTTTAGGATATAAATTTTCTGACCAAACTGTAGAAAAATGTGACATTCTTCCTTATTATGGAAAAATTCTAAAAGGCTCTACAGTGGGCATAGATCCATCTGCTCCAGAAACAAAGCCAGAAAAACGCTATGGAAAAATCAGTAACCCGACTGTTCATGTTGCATTAAACCAGACTCGTGTTGTCGTAAATGCCCTCATTAAAGAATACGGCAAACCAACACAAATAGCGATTGAATTAAGCCGCGATTTAAAAAACAGCGTAGAAAAGAAAGCTGAAATTGCAAGAAAGCAAAATCAACGAGCAAAAGAAAACATTACAATAAATGAATCTATTTCATCCCTTTATCACAATGCATTTCCAGGAAAAACATTTTATCCAAATAGAAATGACCGCTTAAAATATCGCTTATGGAAAGAACTTGGTGAAGAAAAAATGGCAAGGCAATGTTTGTATTGTGGCAAAACTATTTCAGACGCCGAAGTTTTTACAAAAGAGATTGAAATAGAACATATTTTGCCTTTCAGCAGGACTTTGCTTGATGCAGAATCAAACCTTACCGTCGCACATTCATCGTGTAACGCAGTCAAAGCAGAACGCTCGCCTTACGAAGCATTTTCTTCAAACCCAGAGGGCTACAATTGGCAGGAAATCGTGCAACGTGCTAATCAGCTAAAAAATACATCAAAGAAAAATAAATTTTCGCCAAATGCAATGGAAACTTTTGAAAAAGATTCAAGTTTTATTGCTCGTCAGCTTTCCGATAATCAATACATTGCAAAAGCTGCTTTGCGATATTTGAAATGTCTTGTTGAAAACCCTGCTGATGTATGGGCAACAAACGGAAGTATGACAAAACTCTTGCGAGACAAATGGGAAATGGATTCTATTTTGTGCAGAAAATTTACAGAAAAAGAAGTTGCAGCACTTGGATTAAAGCCTGAACAAATCGGCAATTATAAAAAGAATCGTTTTGACCATCGCCACCATGCAGTTGATGCCGTAGTCATTGGACTTACAGACAGAAGTATGGTTCAAAAACTCGCTACAAAAAATTCTCACAAGAAAAACAGGATTGAGATTCCAGAATTTCCAATTTACAGGCCAGCCTTAATTGAAAAAGTTAAAAAGATTGTAGTTAGTTTTAAGCCGGACCATGGCGCAGAAGGAAAACTTTCTAAAGAAACCTTGCTTGGAAAGATTTTAATAAAAGGAGAACCAAAATTTGTTTGCCGAGAAAACATCGTTACGCTTTCTGAAAAGAATCTTGATGATATTGTAGATGAAAAAATTAAGGCACAAGTAAAGGATTATGTTGGTAAACATAAAGGCGAAAAAATTGATGCAGTTCTTACAGATTTTTCAAAAGAAACTGGAATCAAAAAAGTTCGCTGCATTAACAGAGTTCAAACACCTATTGAAATTAATTCAGGCAAGATTCCGCGTTATCTAGCTCCCGAAGATTATTTTGCTGCAGTTATTTGGGAAATTCCTGGTGAAAAGAAAACTTATAAGGCTCAGTACATTCGACGAAATGAAGTCGATAAAACAACTAATGAACCAAAACAAAATGTATTAGAGGAATGGAAAAATTTAAATCATCCTGCTGCAAAAAAAATATGCTTGCTACATAAAGACGATTATCTAGAGTTCACTGATAATGGAAAGATGTATTTATGCAGGATTGCAGGATATGCAGCCACAAACAATAAATTGGATATTCGACCTATTCATGCAGTTTCGTATTGTGCAGATTGGATATATTCAACAAATGAACAAATGCTTACAGGTTATTGGAAGCCGACTCCAACACAAAACTGGATCTCTGTAAATGTACTTTTTGATAAATTAAAAGCTCATCCTGTAACCGTTTCTCCAATTGGACGCATAAACAGAAAACTTAAGCAC
This sequence comes from Spirochaetales bacterium, assembly GCA_028725265.1. Taxonomy (GTDB): domain Bacteria; phylum Spirochaetota; class Spirochaetia; order Treponematales; family Treponemataceae; genus RGIG9060. The sequence continues at coordinate 7,026 of JAQYSN010000178.1, forward strand.
TATTCATAAAATCAGCAATATCTGCCGATAAATAAGTGTGCTTAACAGAGTCTTAGAGATTGCAGAAGAAAATCGATATCTTTCTCTCAAGCGAGGCTTTATTGTCATTCAAAGCGGAAATGAAGAACTAGGTTCTGTTCCGCTGGATGATATAGCTGTTCTGTTACTATCTGCACAAGGTGTTACTGTTACTAAAAATGTTTTAAATGCCTTGTCAGAAAAAGGCTGTATATCAGTTTTCTGTGGAACTAATTATGTTCCACAAAGCATGGTCGTACCAATAGCAAGTCATACCTACTTTACCAAAATCATAAAAATGCAAATTAATGCATCCGAACCTTTTAAAAAAAGAGTTTGGCAACAAATAGTCGTTCAAAAAATTAAAAATCAGGCATTGAGTTTAAAATTATGCAATAAAACTGATAATGTAGCGCTGATAGAAAAAATTTCCCGAATGGTAAAATCTGGAGATCCAGATAATCGCGAAGCTTACGCTGCGAGGATGTATTGGAAATCACTATTTGATGAAGATTTCAGCAGAGATAAAAATGGAGATGGAATTAACGCACTGCTAAATTATGGGTATGCAATCATTCGTGCATGTATGGCTAGAGCGATATGCTCTCATGGTTTAATTCCCTCTCTTGGTATTCATCATGATAATAACTTGAACTCATTTTGTCTTGCAGATGATTTATTTGAATTATATCGCCCTATCGTAGATACATTAGTTTTTAAACTTGTAGAGAATGAAGAAACAGAGTTAACTCCGCAAGTTAAAAAAGTATTAGTAAGCGTATTAAAAATAAAAGTTCGAATATCTGACTGTGAAACTCAAGTTGTTCAGAGTATGCAATATTTGGTCTCTTCTTTTGTTAGTGCATTGGAAGCTGGAAAACCAGACATTGAATTACCACTTTGGGAAGGAAATGAAGATGGAATTACCATTATTGAATAGGTATGAGCTTATGTGGATGATAGTTTTATTTGATTTACCTGTTATTGAAAAAACAGAGAGAAAAGAAGCTACTCAATTCCGAAATTTTCTTTTAGACAATGGATTTGACATGATTCAGTATTCAATCTACACAAAACCTTTATCAGGGAAAGATTCTTGTGAGAAGTTCTATAAACTGATTCAAAGCAACTTGCCGAGCGAAGGAAAAGTGGATATCATAACGATAACGGATAAACAATATGGAAATATTATCAGCTATCAAGCCACAGAAAAAGTCTCAAAAAAACAGCCAGAACAGTTGGAATTATTCTGAAAAATGCTCAAAAAAAATTCATCCGTCACACTCCAATTATATACAATATAATGAAATGCAACGGATGAATTATAACTGATTAATTTTTCCGGTCAACCTGCAACGAGCTCTTTTGAATATCCGTTTGAAGAATAATTATAACTGATTAATTTTTCCGGTCAACCTGCAACTGCTGAGTACATTTTTAAAAAGTATAATGATTATAACTGATTAATTTTTCCGGTCAACCTGCAACTGTTACTGAACCTGGTCTTATG
>JAQYSN010000179.1 GCA_028725265.1 Spirochaetales bacterium
GGTTCTGGACAGTACGGTCGTGTTGCAGGATTCCTTGAGCCATTGTCTGAAAAGGACTACGAGTTCATCGACAACATCAAGGGTGGTGCTATTCCTAACGAATATATCCCATCTTGTGACAAAGGATTCCAGAAAGCTATGGAAAAAGGTAGCTTGATTGGTGCTCCAGTTGTTGGTATTTCTGCTACAATCAACGATGGTCAGTCACACCCAGTAGACTCTTCAGATATCGCATTCCAGATTGCTGCTATGGGCGGTTTCCGCGATGCATATATGAAAGCAAAACCTGTAATCCTTGAACCTATCATGAAGGTTGAAATTGCAGGACCTACAGAGTTCCAGGGAAATATCTTCGGTCTTATCAACCAGAGACGAGGTGTTATCATTTCTTCTACAGATGATGCAGGACAGTCTACAGTTGATGCTGAAGTTCCACTTTCAGAAATGTTCGGTTTCTCTACAATCCTTAGATCTTCTACACAGGGTAAAGCAGAATTCTCAATGGAATTTGAAAAATATGGTAAAGTTCCAAACAGTGTTTCTGAAGAACTCCAGAAGAAATATCAGGAAGAAAAGAAAGCTCAACAAAAATAATTCGCAATTTTGAGAATTATACTTTATAATAGAATCCGTTAGGTTCGATGAACTTAACGGATTTTTTTTATTTTATCACGAAGACTTAATTTTTTAATCAAGTCACTTTTTTTCGTGATAATTCAAACGGAGGATTTTATGGAAAACAAAGAACTTATAGACAGGAGTCCTATTCGCACATTCGAAAGTATCACAAACGGAGGAATCAAAGCGGGAGAAATTGGAGCAATCACTTCAAAAAAGGGTTTGGGAAAGACATCAGTTTTGGTACAACTCGGAATGGACTATCTTTTACAGGATAAAAAAATCGTCCACCTTTCTTTTGACCAAAAGTCAGACAATGCATTCACATGGTACGAAGATATCTTTGCAGAAATCACGAAGCGAAAGAACATCGTAAAACCTGATGAACTCAAAGAAAGTCTATTGAAAAATCGAATTCTTTTGAACTTTAATCAGGATATTATTTCCGGCAAGCAAATTGTAGGAACACTCGAAGCACTTTCAAGTGGAGGAATAAAAATCGAAGGTCTTGTAATTGATGGTCTCGACTTTACAAAAGTAACAGATGACACAATCAAGGTTTTGAAAGACTATGCTAAAAAAGCCAAGATTGTAGTATGGTTCGGAGTAAGTACTGACGAAACTGACATAAAAAAAATGTTCAAGCCGGATTTAGAAAAAATAATTGACGCAGTTCTTTATCTTGAACAAAAACCAGATTCTATTCAGATGCAGGTTCTTAAAATTCGTGGTGACAAAGTACCAGATTCAAGCATGAAATTGGATTCAAAAACATTGCTTTTGGCAGAGAAATAACAATATAAGGAGGCGTAAGATAAAACCGCTAAAATAGCGCGGCTTTATCTTACCTAAAGTTTGCGTTGCAAACTTTATCATCAATTGCAATTTCTCACTTTGTTACGAAATTGCGTTAAAAAATCAAATCGGAAATTGATATTTCCTCATTGACTTTTTATGGGATAAAAAGATGAAAAAAATCGGAAAAATTACTTTGACGTTGCTTGCAGTATGTTCTATTTTTGTACTTATTTCATGTTCATTTTACTCTGCAAACGATGCAACAGCAGCATTCGAATTGGTTGAGGATACGACCGAAGATATGGGTATGAAATCCTCGATGACCTATCAAGTTGCTTTTAACAAGGACGGAACTTGTACAGAATATGTGAAGTTTAAAGTCGGAATCTTTAGTTTCAAAGCTGATGCAGAAGGCACATGGCAAGCGTCAATTGCAAGTCCTGATAATAAAAGTTGGGCAGCTGGAACTATGACAATGTCAGCCTTGGAACTTAGTATTTTTGGAGAGACAGAAGAAATACAAGATGAAGGCACATACTATTGGTATGTTTATAATGACAAGTTGTATTTGGAAAAATCAGAATCAAATCATGCATCAATAGTTGAAAATCCTTCACAGCTTGAAACTAACGCCGATATGGCATTGTCACGAGTATTCCCTAACTAACATTTTTTATTTGTGATTAACAGCCACTTTTGCAAAATCAATCACTTGCAAAGGTGGCTGTTTTTTTATAGTTTATATTAGTATGAGTTTTTCAGTTTTTTTCTTTATTAATTCTGTTCTTTTGGGAATAGGTCTTGCGATGGACGCGTTTTCAGTTTCTATTGCAAACGGACTTAACGAACCAAAAATGCGCGTCCGTAAGGCTTGCCTTATTGCGCTGACTTTTGCAGTCTTTCAGTTTGCAATGCCGATGATTGGCTGGATTTGCGTACATACGGTTGTCGTTTATTTCAGCGCTTTTCAAAAATTCATTCCGTGGATTGCGCTCTTATTGCTCTGTTTTATCGGCGGAAAGATGGTTCTTGAAAGTTCAGTGGAACTTGCTAAGGGCAAAAAATGCCAAAACTGCAACAACGAAAACTGTACTGGAAGAAAATACAAGTTCGTCGAAAACACGAAAAAGAAAATTATCAGCGAATGCGAATCAAAGGAAAAAGTTTCAGAAAAAAAATCTCTGGGCTTCGGTCTTTTGATGGTACAGGGAATTGCAACATCGATTGATGCCCTTTCGGTCGGTTTTACGATTTCCGACTACAATTGGCTTATGGCTTTAATTGCTGCACTGATTATCGGCCTGGAAACTTTCGGCATCTGCATAGCGGGCCTGAAAATAGGACGAAAAATCGGTGAAAAAATTGAAGGAAGCGCACAGATTATCGGGGGGCTTATCCTCATCGGAATCGGCGTAGAAATTTTTGTAAAAGGCGTATTTTTTGGGAGCTAAAATAATTATTAACAAAGATACAAAAGATTTTAAAGATAGGCAAAGTTATTGATATGGAGGATTTTATGAGAAAAGATTTTGGTGCTAAACCACTTATATATCCAATGCCGGTTTTAATAATCGGTACTTATGATGAAAACGGAGTTCCGAACGCAATGAATGCGGCTTGGGGCGGAATTTCTGGCGACACAGAAATCACAATCTGTCTTTCAGAAAGCCACAAAACAACACAGAACATTCTGAAAACAAAGGCTTTCACTGTAAGTATGGCAACCCTCGCTCAGGAAATTGCCTGTGACTATGTCGGAATTGCTTCCGGCAACAAAGATTCAGACAAAATCGAAAAGGTAGGATGGCATGCAGAAAAGAGCGCAAATGTAAACGCACCACTTTTTGCAGAACTTCCGATGACGATTGAATGTGAATTTGTAAGCTACGAAAACGAACACATGATCGGAAAAATCGTGAATGTATGTGCAGACGAAAGCATCCTCACTGACGGCAAAATTGATGTGGCAAAATTGCAGCCAATCACCTACGACAGCGTGGACCACAAATATTACGCCCTCGGAAAGGCCGTAGGACAAGCGTTCAGCGACGGAAAGAAAATAAAATAATTAATTCACAAAGATACAAAAGATTTTAAAGATAGACTGGTAAGTCTAAAGTTTGTATCTTTGTAAAAAAAGGACTCAGCATGAACAATCGAACAAGCGGAATTTTACTCCACCCTACTTCCCTTCCTGAAACACCAGGAATCGGGACAATCGGAAAGCAGGCCTACAAATTCGTGGACTGGCTTGAAAAGGCAGGTCAAAGTCTTTGGCAAATTCTTCCTATCGGGCCGACGGGCTACGGAGATTCGCCTTACGCATCTTTTTCGACCTTTGCAGGAAATCCGCTTATCATCGATTTGGAAATGCTGAAAGAAAACGGCTGGCTTTCTGAACAGGAAATGGCCCAGCCAGAATGGATCAACAACAGCGGCTACATCGACTACGGTGCGGTTGTATATTGGAAAATTCCCGTGCTGAAAACGGCAGCGAGAAACTTTTTGGCAAAAACTGCATTGTGCACGGGGGAATCGTCTGCAAGGGAATTGTGCGCTGGGGGTGACTCTCAGTCCAAAATACAATTGTGCGCGGGGGGTAGCAATTTCTGCGCCGAGTTCAATTCTTTCTGCAGGGAAAACGCGTTCTGGCTCGACGACTACGCACTTTTTATGAGCATAAAGGACGAGTACGACGCAAAGGCGAAAAAAGAGAACCGTTTCGGTGCGATGTGGGCAAACTATTGGCCAAAAAATCTTGCGACTAGAAAGCCAGACGCACTTGAAAAATGGGCTAGCGAACACAAGGCAGAAATTGAAGCTCACAAGGCAATTCAATTTTTCTTTTTCAGCCAATGGAGTGCGCTCAAAAAATACGCCAACGAAAAAGGCATCAAAATCATCGGCGACATTCCGATTTTCGTGGCCTATGATTCAAGCGACGTATGGGCAAACCAGGCTCTTTTCCAGCTGGACAAAACCTGCAAACCAAAAGTCGTGGCAGGAGTTCCACCTGATTATTTCAGTGCGACAGGACAGCTGTGGGGAAATCCGCTTTACGACTGGGCAAAAATGAAAAAAGACGGCTATGCGTGGTGGCTTTCCAGAATCCGCTCGATGCTTTCGCTAGTCGACTATGTTCGAATCGACCATTTCCGCGGTTTTGAAGCCTATTGGGCAATTCCGTTCGGAGAAGAGACTGCGATTAACGGAAAATGGGTCAAAGGTCCAGATCACGCACTTTTCAATGCAATCAAAAAAGAATTGGGTGAAATTCCGATTATCGCGGAAGACTTAGGTCTCATCACAGACGAAGTGCGCGCCCTTCGAGAAGATTTTTCTCTCCCAGGAATGAAGGTTTTGCAATTCGCATTCAGTGTGGGCGAAGAAAAAAACGGCAAGCTCGTGAACGCATTTTTACCGCATGAATACAACTCCAATTTCGTGGTCTACACCGGCACACATGACAACGAAACGATGAAAGGATACCTTGACAACGCAAGCGGGGAAGAAATTTCACTCATCAAAAAATATCTTTCGGGCGGAAACGAGCAAAGCGTCAAGGACGATGACTTGTGCCCTCTTTTGGTCAAGGAAGCGTTCGCAAGCATCGCAAAAATGGCCGTCGTTCCAGTGCAGGATGTGTATGCAGTCGGAAGCAACGGAAGAATGAACACGCCTTCAACTTCTTGCGGACGAAACTGGCAGTGGCGAATGGACGAAACGATGCTCGAAGGCGACAAAGCCGACGAAAAAGCAAAATGGCTCAAAACGCTAAGCGCGTTGTATGACAGGAACTAGGGTATATAATTTTATGACAAAATCAAATCTTTTTTATGCAATAGAAAATCTTCAATATTTAGATGAATAATTCCATCACGTGATAAGTCTATTTTATCAAGTGAAAGAACATACTTTGGGGAAGCATCTTTAATCGGTTTAAATGCTTCAAATTCTCTTCTGATGATTTCCTCAGTTGGCATCAAATAAGAAACTTGGATAAAGCATTTCCTATTGCCGTCAATCGCAACAAAATCAATTTCACCTTTGTAGGTTTTGCCAGTATAAACAGAATAGCCACGTAAGATAAGTTCATTGTAAATTATATTTTCTAGAAAAAAAGTATCTTCATAATTTACTAGATTTGTATTTATTGTTCTAAACCCGGTATCTATTGCATACTGTTTTTCGATCGTTTTTAAGATTTCTTTTCCTACTATATTGAATCGTTTTACTCTAGAAATAAGATAGGCTTTTTCTAGTTTTTCTAGATAGTTATAAATTGTTTTTTTCTCGAAAGTTTTTTTGTTTGCTTCGTTTTGATTATTATAGAAATTTACTATATTTTGAGAAGAAAATTCTTTTCCTGCGTTTGAAAGAATGTAGCTGGATATCGTATTGAATTTGTATTTTTCAATTTCTGAATCGCGTTTGTAAATATCTTTTTCTACAATGCCTTTAAAAACACTTTCAATATAATTTTTTATATCTTTTTCTTCTGAAAAATCAAAGCGCTGTGGAAGCCCGCCCCATTTTATATAATCATAAATAAAATCTTGCTGAACTGCTTTTTTGTTTTCTTCATATAGTCGTACTGCTTCGCTGTAAGAAAAGGGCATAATTTTAAACTCGACGGTTCGACCAACAAGCAATGTTGCAAGCTCGCCAGAAAGAAGTTTTGAATTTGAACCAGTTACAAAAAGCGAACAATTGATAGTTGCCCTAAACGAGGCAAGTGCTTTTTCAAATTCTTTTACATGCTGAATTTCATCAAAGAGTATGTAGTATTTTTTTGAATCACTAATTTTTGTTTTTATGAATTCATGAAGCTTTTTTGCCGTATCTATTTCTTCAAATTCAAAGTCTTCAAAGTTTATATAGATTATATGTTTAATGTCTGTTTTTTGCTTCAATTCTTCGATAATCTGGTTTAAGATTATCGATTTTCCAGAACGTCGCACACCAGTCAAAACTTTGATTAAGTCGAGTTCATAGAATTTTCGTATTTGAGATAAATATATTTCACGTTTTATCTGTTTCATATAAACATTTTACACTAATTCAGAAAAATTTCAAGTTAGTGTAAAATGTTTTAAAAAATATTAGTCTTATCTTGACAACAAAAAAAAAGTGTCATTATAATGCGTTCCATTATGGAATTTATTCTTATACTTTACGGGGTTTTTATGAAAAAATCGTTTTTTTAGCAGGACTTGTTATTTGTTTAACAGCTCTTGTAGGATGTACTACTTTTCAAGTAAATGGGCTTTCTTGGATGCCAACTAATACAGAATATGTTGTTTGTGATCATTTCAAGACAAGAAAAACTGTGCATGAGTTTTTAGGTGTTTCTGGTGGTGCAAATCTTTTCAATATTTCATCTAAAGTTATGAATGATAAAATCACAAAAATTATTACTAATGAAGTGCAAAAAGCTGGTGCTGATGGTGCTATCAATATTTCAATTGAGTACAAAGTTGGTTTCTGGCATACAATTGCTAATTCTTTTACAGGTAGCATTTGGGCACCTGCAAGAGTAATTGTAGAAGGTGATCTTGTAAAAAGAGGTCGAGGTACAGCCTCTATTGATACAGATGCTGCAATCCAAGCTGCAGTTCAGAGTTTTATGGAAGAAAATGCTGAAAAAATCAGCAATAACGAAATTAACGGCTAAATAATTCTAAAGCCAAAAATGAGATTTAAGGAAGCATAGCTTTTTGCTGTGCTTCCTTTTTTTATATGAGAGTATCCGGCATTTTGCAAATCTTGACATTTAAATGAAAAAGTCGCAAACTTTAATTCCTATGAAAAACAAAGAGAAATCGGAAAAGAAAGCTAAAATCAACTGGTCAACACTTCCAAAACCAGAAATCATCAACGCAATGAAAGGCTACAACGGAAAAGCCTTCGTTTCGGACCTCGTCGCAGGAATCATCGTCGGAATCGTTGCATTGCCGCTGGCAATCGCATTCGCTATCGCATCAGGCGTAAACCCAGCCGCTGGACTTTTCACGGCAATCATCGCAGGCTTTTGTATTTCAGTCTTCGGTGGATCAAGGGTTCAAATCGGAGGCCCGACGGGTGCTTTCGCGGTCATCGTCTACGGAGTCGTCGCCCAGTACGGCCTTTCAGGACTTGCAACCGCCACTGTCATGGCAGGAGTCTTGCTCATTTTGCTCGGTGTATTCAAGATGGGAGGTCTTGTAAAATTCATTCCATATACAATCGTAACAGGTTTTACGGCAGGTATCGCAGTAACGATTGCCGCAGGACAAATCGGAGACTTTTTCGGTCTCGTGCCGGATTTTTCAGAACCCGTAAAAATCATGGGCGAAGAATACACCAAAATGCCGGGCGACTTTTTGCCGAAAATGATTATGTATTTCAAATCGGCAACAACCATCAACTGGTATTCTTTCGGAATGGCAGCAATCTGCCTCACCTTCCTTTTTGTATGGAACAAATTCATGAAAAAAATTCCAGGTTCAATTATCGTAATTGTTCTTGCAACGGTAGTTTCAATTTTACTCGACAAATTTGCAGGACTCAAAACCGACACAATCGGGCAGTTTGCAAACGGAAGCGAACATTATGTAATTCCGTCAACTTTGCCGAAACCACAATTGCCTGATTTCAGCATAAAAACTATTATCCAGCTTTTCCCGACGGCACTTTCAATCGCAGTTTTGGCAGCAATCGAAAGCCTTTTGAGCGCGGTCGTCGCCGATGGTATGATTGGTACAAAACATGACTCCAACGTGGAACTCGTAGCCCAGGGTGTTGCAAACATCGCAAGCCCACTTTTCGGCGGAATTCCTGCAACAGGCGCTATCGCACGAACAGCGACGAATATCAAAAATGGCGGACGAACCCCTATCGCAGGAATCATTCATGCTATCACGCTTTTGCTGATTTTGCTTTTTGCCGGAAAATATGCAGCATTCATTCCGATGGCGGCTTTAAGCGCAATTCTTATCAATGTTGCCTGGAACATGGCAGGATTTCCTGCTATCAAGGCTCTTTTCAAGGGACAAAAATCTGATGCAACCGTATTCCTCGTGACCTTCGCAATTACGGTCTTCATCGATTTGACAGTCGCAATCGGCGTCGGCCTGATTTTGGCAGCATTCTTCTTCATCAAGAAGATGATTGATGTTTCTGAAGTCCGCGAAGAAAGAAGTTCAATCGTCGGTGGTGTGGCAACAGGAATTGTTGATTCAAACGGAAAACGGATTACAGATGTAGATGAAGAAGCCCTAGAAATTCCGCAAGATACGCTCGTTTACGAAATAGACGGTCCTCTTTTCTTCGGTACGGTTCGAAAATTCGAAGTTGCCGTTGAACAGGCAGGAATCAACTACAAAGTTTTGATTTTGCGCATGAGAAACACGCTTTACCTTGATGCGGGTGGAATCCGTGCGCTCGAACAGCTGAAAAATGCTTGCGACAGAAAGAAAATCACGATTGTCTTGAGCGGAATCCATACACAGCCTTACATGTTGCTCCAAAAATGCGGCATGTCAAAAAAGATTGGTGAAGAACACATCTTTGACCACATCGACAAAGCCTTGGCTCACGCAAAAGAGCTGGTGGGGTAAAAAAGAGGAAGATTTTCGGGCGGTGAATGGTATTTTCAATGCCCGAAGCCGCCCAAAAACGCCCATTCCTCATATTTGGATTCCACTCCGAAAAGTTTTGAATTTTAATAAGTTTTGGGAATCTATTCCGAATTATTTAGCCTGAAGTTGTTTTTGAAGGTCGTAACAACAAGATGCTTTAATATGCCAACTGCATTGCAGAAATTTCATCTTGCAGAGATTTTTCAACAAAACTGTTTAAGGACATATTCATCTTTTTTGCAGCAATAGCAACCTGACTATGCAACAGAGGAGTCAATCGAACATTGAATTTACCTGAATACGGCTTCTCTGGTTCAATACCATCTTCTTTGCACCATTCAAGGTAATCATCTACGGAAGCATGAAATTCATTTTCCACTTCATCAACGGTCGTTCCCTGAAATGTTATTACAGTACGAGTATTTATTACTTCTCCAGAAAAAATACGAGCCTCATCATCATATTCAACAGCCCCAATAAAACCTTTGTAAGTCATCATTTTTTTACTCCCGCATTTTCTAAAAATCTGCGCATAGATTTTACCGCACCTTTATCAGTTACTTTTTCTGGATGCGGACTATGAAAAACGGCTCTTTCCCCATTCAACTCAATTCGAACTCGCGAGCCATTACCTTCTGAAATTGAAGCACCCAACGCCTTCTAAAGATTTTCAATATCCTGCCATTCAATGTTTGACTGGACAGGATTCTTGAAAATAGCATCATAAATTTTCTGTTGCTTCGTATTCATAGTTATATGATACCATTATTTGGTACTATTGATAAGTTTTTTTTTAGAGAATTTTTATTCATTTTCCCTGAATTTGTCGTTGAAGGTCGGCGATTTGAGCGGATAGAGTTTCGAGAGTAATTTTTGCGGATGGGGAAGTTTTGAGACCATCGTGGATTTAGCGAATGCGCTTGAAGTGGAGCCGTACGAGCTTTTTCTTCCTCAGGGCAGCGCTATCAGCCACAACGAGCGCCGCACGAAAGAACTGATGAAACGTCTGCGCACGAACTTCAGCGAGCTGGTCGATACTATGGAAGAATTTTTAGCGGAGTAAGATAAAATTACAAAACGCCGAAAAATTGACAAACTGCACTATTTTACAAAAAAAAATCCCTCCAAAAAACTTGCACTTTTTTCCTAAAGTAATTTTTTAACCTGCCGAAAATAAAATTGTATATCTATTCTATTTCCATGGAGGGGATTTTATGGCATATAATCAGGCTTTTTCGGCATACAAAACAACAGGTGTAAAAACAGCCACTCAAGGAAAACTTCTATTAATGCTTTACGATGAGGCAATAAAGCAGCTGAAAACGGCCTCTTCGTATTTCAATGACAACGGCAAAGTTGAAGCTTCCAACATTGAAAAAATGAACAAATGCGTCCAGAAAGCGCAGGAAGTAATCACTGAACTTATGGCATCCTTGAACATGAATATCGAAAGTGCAAAAGATATTGCAGAAAACCTGCTTTCGCTATATTTCTTTTTCAACAAAGAGTTGATGAACGCAACAATC
>JAQYSN010000180.1 GCA_028725265.1 Spirochaetales bacterium
CCTTTATTTTTTGAATAATATGGTTAAGGAGGCTAGGGAAGCTATCAACAACGGAAATTTTGCCGAATATAAAAAGAATTTTTTGAATAGATATTTCGCATCGACTACCAGACGATTTTAATATCAACAGGAGCGCACTAATGAAAAAATTCAGAATAGCCTTTTGCCTTTTACTTTTATGTTTTTCATCGATTTTGCTTTGCGAAGATGCAAAAAAGGACGAAAAGAGTGAGCTTGAAAAGCAACTAGATACTTTGAACTTTGGTCTGGAAAGTGACGTTACTGATTTGATATCATCCCTTACGGAAGATAAAGATGCATCAATTTCAAAAGATGTGCTGAATCTTTTTAATCAGACAAGAAACGTAAACATCAGAAAAAAGATTCTTTTTTATTTTCAAAAACTCGAAGATCCATGTTTGAAAGACTTTTGTCTGGATTTTCTTCTAGATCCATATGACGAGGAAACGGAATATGTTGCTCAAGTTATGCAATATGTTTCGGAACTTCATATAACTGAAGCCGTTGCTCCTATAATGGATATTTTAAAGTCTGATAATGAGCAATTCATGAGCATGTCTCTTGCGGCAATTGGAAAACTCGGAGGTCCTGAAGAAGCAAAGTTCTTGGTAGATTTGCTAAGGAATGAAGAACTGGAGACATCGCAAAAGCAATCTCTGATGAAGGCTTTGGGCGAACTTGCGGTAGTTGAAACTTACGACGATCTTGTCGAAATTGCTCAGGACGAAGATGAAAATACTTTTGTCAGACGTTATGCAATAGAAGCTGCAAGTAAGATGGGAAAAAAAGAAGTTATCAAAATACTCGTTGATATGAATCACTCAAAAGATCCTGCTGTTAGATCTGTTGTTGTGACTTGCGCTGGAAATTTTGTTCCAGATGACCCTGATGCCGTCACTATAGTTTTGGACGCTCTAAAGGATAACCATCAGGGGGTAAGATCTTCTTCTATTAAGATTTGTCGGGAGAAAAAACTTCAAGAAGCTGAAAAATCACTTATTTTTAGGGCAAAACACGACCCTGTGACCAATCTTAAATACGATAGTTATTATGCACTTGCTTCGGTCAATACAAAAGATGCCTCATCTTTCTTGGCTTCTGTCATTTCTGATGATAAGGCTAGTGAAACTGCACGAGCAAAGGCAGTTGACGCAGCTTTGGAGTATTCAATAAGCGAGTGCTATGATGAAATAAAGGCTACTGCCAAAAAAACGCTTGAAGATGATAAACTGAAAAATTTAAGGTATGCAATTGGAAAATCGATTGCTAAACATAAGACTCCTCATTTTGAGGATATCTGCATGGCTTTTCTTGAACACAAGGATGTTTCGACAAAGGGAACTGGTCTTGATATGTATGCAAGTAGCCATTATTCAGAGGCAAAACAGATTGTAGAAAAAATTGCAGAATCCGAAGAGAAAGCTAATAATCCTCTTAAGAAAAAAGCGCAGCTTATTTTACAGAAGTCTTCTCACTAGGCTTTATTATTGCAAAATATATGATTACGGCCAAGATTAGCAACGCAAGGATAATCATGAAGACAACCTGTACGATTTTTCCGATCGTATATGGTATGTTTTTGCCTGGCATAAAAACGGCCGAAAATTTTACCGTTTGTGGTGATGTTCTGTAATTATTCGAGAAAACAAGTTTTGCTTCAACTTCCTGTTTTCCCAAGTTTAGGCCTTCGTTCATTTTGATTTTTGCTTTTATTATTTTATTTTGTCTTTTTCCGATTTTTGCAAAAACATTTTCATGAAGCACATTTTCGCCATCAACCAAAATCTGTGTAAGCTCAAAAAGTTTTTTACAGTTTCCATTATTCTTGATTTTAACAGTCAGAATCATATCTCTTGAACGAAGCCCTTGGTTTTCTTTGACGGTTACATCTAAAATCCCAAGACTGCTCTTGATGATGTCATCTTTTTCATGAGTTTTGGTTGTGATTATGTTTTTTTGCTTTCGTAAAAATGGTTTGTAGTTAATGTATGTGCTGCATCCGTTATCGAAAGATGTGATTTGTCTTTTCTTCCATAATCGTTTGATTTTTCTTTTGCTCATTCCTTCGTTTATTTTGCCAAGCTGCATTATTTTTCCATCGAGGCTGATTATATTCGCATCTTCAGGTTCTGGAAATTCAAAAAAGCTTATTTCAACTCCTTCATGCAAAAGATTTTTTATGAAGTAATTGAGGCTTGTTTTTTTTCTTTCGATGTCTAAACTTTCCGTAATAATTCCATCGGATATTATCAGCAATTTTTTGTGACGGTAAATATCCAATGTTGAAATGTAGGTGTTGGCATATTGCAAGCCTGATAAAAAGTCTGATTTTTCACTAATCGGATACAGAAGATTGAAGTAATAAGTAAGATTATCAAGTTCTTTTTTTTGACGAATTTGCTGAGAAATTTCTAGCGTTGGATGGTCTGTAAAGAGAATGAGGTGTACAGAATCATTCTCACTCAGAAATAGATTACACATTGGCGTTAAAATTTTGTTATTAATCTCATCGATGTAAGGAAGCATTCTTTTAGAATAATCCATCAAGACAATGACATCCTGTCCGTAATCTGTAAAGGAAAAAAGGGGAGAGAAAATCGATAAAATTAAACATAGCGCCAACTTTATTTTTTTCATAAATATAAAAAAAGCGCATCCTGAAAAATTAATTTAACCGGATGCGCCATATTTTAGAATAGGAACTTTTTAGAACTGAGCAGGTTGAATCTTAACAACTTTGAAAGATCTCTTTTGTTCGTTGATTTCGAAGTTGAGTTCTGCACCTTCTTTTGCATTCAAAATAGCATTTCCAAATGGTGACATATAAGAAATGATATTGTTTTCTGGATTTGATTCCCATGGTCCAAGAATTGTGTAAGTTTCGTTTTCGCCAGTAAGGTTGTTTTTCATTGTAACTACTGTACCGAATGAAACTCTTGAAGTTGTAATTGTAGTTGGATCGAAAATCGTTGCTTTTGCAATCTCGTCCTGAAGTTTTCCAAGTTCGATATTAAGTTTCTTCTGAGCTTCTTTTGCAGCAATAAATTCTGCGTTTTCTTTAAGGTCTCCCTTTTCAACTGCTTCACCGATTTCTTTGGCAACTGCAGGAAGTTCAACAGAGTTAATCTGTTCAAGACGCTCTTTCTTTTCGATATATTTCTTCTGTGTTACAACAAGACCTTTGACAGCAACAGTCTTTTCTTCGGAACCATAGAACTTGTAGTCAGGATGTTTTTCAAGAATTCTGTTTCTCATCTTCATCTTGATTACAGGATCGAGATCCTTTACGTCTTCAATTAAAGTATAGATTCGTGTAATTGTATCAAGGTCATTGCTGAGAATGTAATCCAAAACGGTATCATTCTTGAAAAGCAATGTCTGAATCTGCTTGTTGATTTTTCTGTTTTCTGTCGTGTTGCAGTGGTTTTCAATTTCTCGATATGTCAAATCGATAATATGAACCATTGTAATAATCTGTTTTTCATAAGAGATGTTGGCATCTTTGAACCAGTCTGTATCCTGACTATTTTCAAAGAAATAAACAACGGCTTCTCTATAATCCTTGTAGTTTTCAAAAGCCTGGATTGCAAGTTTTTTAAGATCTTCCTTGTAGCCTGCTTCGTAAAGGTCATCGATGAGCTTCTGTTTGAGAACTGTAGGGAAAAGCTTGATATAAACCTGACTCCAATTAGGAATATATCTTTTGATGCAAGAAAGGTAATCTTCTTTCAGTGTTGTATTTGCTGTATCTTTCAAAAGAAGGTACATTTCCTGTGGATTTTCAACCTTTTCGAAAAGCTGAGCGAAACTGAAAGGCATTTCCTGTGCAAGGTGAGGATATTCCGTAGAAATTTTTCGTACAACAAGGTAAGAAGCGATTGTCTGTTCGTTTACTGAAGAGAATGCTCTTAGATATCCTGTAAAGTAGTTGAACATATCTGTGAAGAGTTCTGATTCAATATCAGCACTCTTTGCAAATTTCATGAGTATGTCGATTCGTGGGAAGAAGTTTTTCTGTGCTTTGAACTCGTTAGCAAGTTTTTCTTCAGTAGAAATTTTTCTTTCACGTACAGTGTACATCGAAATATCGTTAGGATTTACACCGAAAATTGGGTCTTCGTCCAAGATTTTTCGAGCCTTATTACTCCAGTTTGTCCATTCGGAAGCAGAAAGAAGGTTAAATCTATCATCTTTTGTGTTAGGAACAAGTTCTGCTTTGATTCTCTTAAAATCACAGTTGTTATCAAAACTTCTGATGATTATTTTCAAAGCCCATTTTGGATTTTCCTTGATTCTTTCTACGAGTTTTTCCTTTGATTTTGTAGCCTTCAAAACCCAGATGTGGTTTTTAGAAAGAGGCTGCAATGCATCGATTGCCATTTTCAATGACATTTCTTTGATTCCATGTTTTTTACCGAAATCAATTTCAATAGAGTCGTTTGTAACGTTCTTGATTCGTCCAACACCCCATGATCTGTGCCATACGTAGTTGTCCTTATCGAACGCAATGTGTTTTTCAAAATCAGCGATTGCTTCGAAAACGTTTCGAGGACCACTTGCAAGGCTTGATGTCATGAGACATTCTTCAAACTGGCTGTGGTTTTCATATTTGTTTCT
>JAQYSN010000181.1 GCA_028725265.1 Spirochaetales bacterium
CACAAGGGAAGCGAAATAAACGTAGCCGTAACCGACTTCATGCTCATTTTGGGTCATATCTGGCAAATCAAGGACAACCACTTTGACAACAAGGATGCAAAAGTCTTTTTTGTGCCGAAAGGAACTGCAATCGAAATGTTCCAGACGACCCTCCATCTTTCACCTGCAAAGGTTACGGACAGCGGTTTCAAAGGAATCGTAGTTTTGCCGCGCGGAACGAACACTCCGCTTTCAGATGAAGCAAAAGCAGCACGAGACAAAATCGTTTCAGAAAAAGGCGAAAAAAACTGCGAACAGCGACTCTTACTTCAGAAGAACAAATGGGTTATCGCACATCCACAGCGTGAACCACTAATTAAGCAGGGCGCGTTTTCTGGAATCATCGGTGAAAACAAGGAGCTGAAATACTAATGGCAGAATCTTTCTCGCTTTCGTATATCATTTTTTATTGCGTTATTCTCCTTGCCAACATAATTCAGGGAATTACGGGTTTTGCAGGAACAATTCTTGCAATGCCAGTAAGCATGATGACGGTTGGATTCGATGTAGCGCGCCCGGTTTTGAACGGACTTGGCATTTTGGCAGGAATTATGGTTTTGGTAACCTGCTGGCGAAAAATCGACTGGATAGAGTTCACCAAAATAATTCTTGTCATGGCAACAGGAATCGTTTTCGGAATGATTATCAAGCACTACCTTATCGGACACGAAAAAATTCTATTTATGCTTCTTGGTGTTTTCATCATTATCGTGGCGATTCTAGGGCTGACAAAACTTTTCTTTCCCTTTAAAAAATTGAAAGAGAAAAAAGAAAAACTTCCGCAGGATGCAATCACGATTACCACTTTGATAAGCGACTATGGTTTGCTTTTGGGCTCAGGAATCATTCACGGGATGTTCGTTAGCGGCGGTCCACTTTTGATTGCCTACCTCACGAAAAAAATCAAGGACAAAGACCAGTTCCGCGCAACGATTTCGACCGTATGGATTTTACTCAACGGAATCATCTTCGCCACGGACTGCATCAACGGCGTATATACCAAGCCGCTCTTGCTGACACAGGGAATTGCAATTCCATTCATGTGCGCAGGCGTTGCTATCGGCGGATTTTTATACAAACACATGAGTCAGAAAGTTTTTGTAATTCTGACTTATATTTTGCTGATAATTTCAGGCGTATCTTTGTTCTTCAAGTAAGAATTATCAAAGATTAACAAAAATTAACAAAGATGCAAAAGATGAGAAAAAGCCGTTTGATTTTCATCCGTGAAAATCAAACTCTGAGAGTTTTCTTTTATCAATATTGAAAACTCTCCTTATTTTTATAGAAAATTTAATTTCCGCACCATCCGTGGTGCGACATATTATGGGGGAATCTTATGAAAAATTTTCAAGTAGCTTATATTCCAATTGGAGTTCCAACTTTCCATCTTGAAAGCGCACAAACTGAGTTTGATAAATCAGTTTCGCTTTTGACAAAACTTTCGAAATCCGTAGAAGCAGATCTTAAAGTTCCTTCCGAAATGCTTCTTTCAATTGATAAACTAAAAGCATTTATTGAAACAATCGAGCCAGATTTGATTGTCCTACAAAACATCACTTTCGCCAATGCTGCATACGCAAGCGAAGTCCTTAAAAACTTTGACTGCCCTATCCTACTTTGGACCTTGCGAGAACCTGTTATTGATGGCGGACGTCTCAGACTTAATTCTCTTACGGGAGCTTATTCTGCTGCAAATGCAATCAAGGAATTCCGTCCTGATGCAAAATTCGAATACATTTTCGGTGCTCCACAGGAAGAAAAAGTTGAAGCAAAACTCAGTTCGACAATTCGTGCCGCCTACATGGTATTCAAAATGAAGTCTCTCAAACTTGCAGCTATCGGTCACACACCGCAGGGTTTCGGTTTTGGTCGCGCAATGGATGCAGAAATGATGAAAACTTTCGGTGTTACGCTTGAATCAATCGAAGCACGCGAACTTATAGACAAAGCTAAATCATTTTCGGATGACGACATCAAAGAATATCTCAAAGATGCTGAAAGCAAGATGTGCGGACTCGAAAATACACCTGAAAAAAACAGGATAGATTTCGCACGTTTGTACAGAGCCTACAGCGAGTATGTTAAAAACAACAACATCGGAGCGCTCGCAAGCCGCTGTTGGCCAGACTTTTTCACGGCATTCGGTACTCCGGTTTGTGCAGTTTTGGCAATGCTAAACGACATGGGAGTTGCCGCAAGTTGCGAAGCTGACACTTACGGCGCCCTTTCGATGTATATTTCTATGCAACTAACAGACAAAGCTTGTTTCTTTGGAGATCCCGTCTCTATGAACGAAGAAGAAAACACAATTACGTTCTGGCACTGTGGAACTGCGGCTTGCTCGCTTGCCCGAAAAGACACAGGTGCAAAAGTTGACGTTCATTGCAACAGAAAAATTGGACCTACACTTGATTTTGGCTGTATTTCTTGCGATAATGTAACCATATTTAGAATTGGTAAAGATTGTAGAGGAAAATTCCGATTCTTCATTGCCGATGGAAAAGTTTTAGACAAGCCAAAGCAATTTAATGGAACATCAGTCGTTGTACAAACAAAAAATTCTGCAGAAAAAATTGTTAACGAAAGTGTTCTTGAAGGTTGGGAACCTCATTTCGTAGTAGCCTATGGAGATATTACGAAAGAACTTACAACCATTGCTAATATGCTGAATATTGATATTAATATTTGGTAGGAAAAAAGTGAACAAACATGGAATGAACATGGAGCTGGTAAAAATACAAAACCGCTCCGTCATTCTGCATTGTATTAACGATGCAGGCTCTATTTCAAGAAAAGACATTGCAGAAAGGACAGGGCTTACGGCAGCAGCCGTTACCTTGATTTGTAACGAATTTATACGTGACAAACTGATAATTGAAGGCGAGTCTGTAAAAAAAGAAATCGGATCGGGAGCAGGCCGAAGAAAGGTTCTGATCTCTATCGATTATAAATCAAACTATTTTGTCGCAATTTCAATCGAAACAGACAGAACTGTCATTGCAATCACCGATATGCAGGGAAATCCTTCAAAGATTGAAAAGATCAAAACAAACAAAGACTGCTCGCCAGAAGAGTTCCTTAATCAAATCTCCGAATGCACAAAAAAATTGATTTCTGAATGTCCAAATGAAGTTCGGGAAAAAATTTCCATAGGAGCTGTTTCAATTCCAGGAATCGTTGATAGCGAAAACGGCAAGAGTATACAGGCCTATGGTATCTGGAATGATGAAGTTGATGTCTGCGATATTCTTAAAGAAAAAACAGGAATTCCTTTCGTAATCGAAAACAA
Source organism: Spirochaetales bacterium (assembly GCA_028725265.1). Classification (GTDB taxonomy): domain Bacteria; phylum Spirochaetota; class Spirochaetia; order Treponematales; family Treponemataceae; genus RGIG9060. The sequence goes on from JAQYSN010000181.1 coordinate 3,332, forward strand.
TGTTATCGCTTTTGCACGAGCAGAACAGGTTTTTGCAACAGGAAAATACAAAGAAAACGTCCTTGTAATAAAATGGGGACCTGGTGTTGGTGCTGCAAATTTCATTGAAAACCAAATTTACACAGGATTCAGAGGTCGTTCTGCAGAACTAGGACACTTTATCGTAGACCCGAATGGAGAACAGTGTGTTTGCGGACAAAGAGGATGTCTTGAAACCTTCGTCTCGGCAAAGGCTCTCAGCGAAAAAAACGAAAAGGAAACAGAAGAAGCCATCGACAAATTTGCCATCACGATTGCAAACCTCGCCAGAGTTCTTACGCCAGACAGAGTCATTTTGTACGGAGAACTTGCGAAAGACGAAAAATATCAGAATATGCTGAAAGAATCAGCTAAAAAATACTATCGAAATTACACTGATAAAAAGATGCGCTATACAAAACTTGAAAGCTGCGAAGATTTCATCGGACCTGTTTCAGTTGCAATCGACGTTATTTTTCAAGGAAAATAACTAAGACTCCATTACAAAAACGACCCCATCTCCTACAGTTATTGAAACTTCAGGAGATGCCCACTCATTGCTAATACCAATCGGAAAGTTATTGGTCAGAGTTATATCTTCAATGTCATATTTTGAGCCAGAAATAGAAATATTACGGGCTTTTTCTCCGACGCTGAAAACAGAAAAAAACGAATAATCGCTTTTTGGAAAAATACATCGTTCTTTTGAAAGTACCGTACAAACACATCCTTCACCGAAAGCTTTAACCGAAATTCCATTTTGTTTAAGAAAAATCATGGCCTGAAGATTTGCAAAAGAATGATCGAGCCTTCCTCCGAACGCACAAAGAATATATACGGCTTCAAAACCATGTTCAACACAATAGCGGGCTGCATACATCGTATCGGTGTCGTCTTTTTCACAAGGCAGTTTTTTTATGCTAATTTTATTTTCACAAGCTTTTTCAAAAGCTGCCTGATAATCCATGCTGTCAAAATCACCGATTAAAAGAGAGGTTTTGAGATTCAGTCTTTCGGCATTTTCAAAACCATAATCGCAGGAAATTACAAAATCCGTTTTCTTAATCAAATCCTTCAAATCTTCGGGAATATTTGAAAATGGACCTCCAGACACTATCACACAAGTTTTTTTATTCATCATATTATCCATCAGTTTTTTAGATTCTTACTACAGTATAACGAACGCGGCCTTCTTCTATAGCCTTCTGAACCTCTTTTTCGCGCTTGCTTTGGATTGCAGAACCAGTTTTTATTTCGATAAACAATATTTCATCAATTTTGCGCTCCTCAAGAGGTTTTTCATCATCCTTCGTCACAAATCCGATGAAATCAACAGGCTTTCCCAAAAATTGAACACATTCAGGGCTACATGGAAAATTCGGAAGATATGGAGCCAGTTGTTCTGAAATCTGACCGGTAATTACAGAACGAGATCTGTTTACGGCATCTTTTCGCTGTTTTTTAAACTCGCCGTGAAGTTTTATGCGCATATAGAGGCTTCCAATCAGTGCGCCCAAAACAAGAATCACAATAAATCCCATCGCACACAAAAACCAAAAAAGATGGGGTTTTGTTAAAAGATTTTGCAGAAACTCACTAGAAAGAACCATGCAGTTATTATATCATAAAAGAAAAATATAGTATAAAAGTTTTTAACTTTCGGAGCTAACTGTATGAAAAAATCAGTCATATCTTTTATTCTTATTTTGTCACTTGTATGTGCCTGCATTTATGCTGAAAAATTTGAATTCAAATACCATGAAGGAGACTCTTACCGAATTCTTTCAACTGTACACGAAGATGTTCTTGTAAATGGTAAATTAAACCACAAAGCTGAAATCATCAATCGTATTTCAGTAAAGGTAACTGGAATCGACAAAGAAGGTCGAGGAATCAATGAAGCACACTTTATGACGAGTGAACGATCTTTGACAACCGATTCAAATTCGCTCTACACTTGGGGTGAAGAATACGAAAGCGCATTTACAAGAGACAAATTCGGAGTTTACACGATATCTGATGAATATTTCATGCCTGTAGTACGAGATGTTCCTATTTTCCCGGACAAAGACCTTAAGGTTGGCGAAAAGTGGTCTTATGAAGGACATGAAGCCCATGACTTGAGAAATTCATTCGGAATTGAAAAGCCATTCAAGGTACCATTCACCGCAAACTATACTTATTACGGAGAAACAAAAAAGGACGATAAAAAATACCACATCATTAAAGCAAGTTACACGCTTTACTACGACAGTCCGAGCACTTCAAAAACAGATTTCTATCCTATTTCAACAATGGGATTTTCAGATCAGACAATATTGTGGGATAATGAACGAGGAATGATTCAGTCTTATAACGAAAAATTCCGAATTCAGATGGAAACAAACACAGGAGACATCCTTCTGTTCAAGGGAACAGCTAGTGCCGAAGTTCAGGACATCGTTATCGTAAAAGATGAAAAGACACTTGAAAAAGTTAAGGAACATATTTCTGACCTTGGTATTAAAAATACCGATGTAAAGGCCACTGAAAAAGGTCTTACAATCAACATTGAAAACATCAATTTCAAGGCTGATTCAGATATTCTTGAAGAAAGTGAAAAAGCAAAACTCCAGCAGATTACAGAAATTCTTAAGACTTTCCCTTACAACGATATTCTTGTTGAAGGACACACTGCCCTTGTCGGAACAGAAGAATCATGCAGGGAACTTTCTGAAAAACGTGCAAATGCCGTTGCCGAATACCTTATCGAGGCAGGCGCAAAAGACAGACAGCACATATTCACAAAGGGGCTTGGAGCTTCAAAACCTATCGCTTCTAATTCAACGACTGAGGGTATGTCAAAGAACCGACGTGTTGAAATTACAATCATGGAGCAGTAAAAACAACAAAAATTAGTTCAAAATCACATTTTTCAACTATTATTTAAATGAAGGGAGAAAAATGTGATATGAACGAAACCTTTCCAAAAAACTTCGTCTGGGCCACAGACCCGGAGGAAGAACCCATCAATCAACACGACATCGTAACGACGACAGCGCAACAAGCATTCGGCATTAAATATCTTTACCCATGGCAACGCCTGGTAATTGCAAACATCCTAGATGCTGTATCTGCACAAGAAAACCTTGAAAATCTAGAAAAACAATTTGAAGAAGGCTTAATTTCAAAAGAAGAACTGGATTCAATGATTTACGATCAGGATGGTGCTAATCGTGGAAAACAAATAGTACTTTTGCCAACTGGAGCTGGAAAATCGATGTGCTTTTTAGTACCGGCAATTCTATTGAACGGTCCAACCCTCATTCTATATCCGCTGCTCGCACTGATGAGCGACCAAGAAAGGCGAATGAATGAAGGCGGAATCAGTTCCGTTGTTTTTAGGGGAGGACAAACGATTGAACAGCGCAAAGAAAATTTTAAGAAAATCGAAGAAGGTGCAAAGGTAATTCTGGCAAATCCGGAAGTTCTGCAGGATGAAAACCTGATGAAAAATCTCAAGAAAGTCGGGATAAAACATATTGCGATTGATGAAAGTCACTGCGTCTCAGAATGGGGAGATACATTCCGGCCTGCCTATGTCACATTGGGAAAAATCATAAAAGCTCTCGGCAATCCTGTCGTAACGGCATTTACAGCAACAGCCTCCCCTACGGTCTTGCAAAGAGTTTCAGAAATTCTGTTCGACGGAAGAGCTCATATCGTCAGAAGCGAATCTGACAGGCCAAACATCATTTATCATGTAACAAAAGCAGAAGCCAAGGAAAAAACCGTAATGGAGCTTGCCATCCAACATGAAAAACCGATGATTATTTTTTGCTCAAGCAGAAAACGAACTGAAAAACTTTCTGCAACTTTGAGTGAGATTTTCGGTTACGACAAGGTTAAATTCTATCATGCAGGTCTTGAAAAAGAAGAAAAAACAAAAATTGAAAAATGGTTTTTCCCAAAAAATGATGCAATTCTATGTGCAACTTGTGCCTTTGGGATGGGGATAGACAAAAAGGACATCAAAACCGTAATTCACCTTGATCCTCCGCCAACAGCCGAAAGTTATATTCAAGAAGCAGGCCGAGGCGGACGCGACGGCTCAATTGCAAACGCAATTCTTGTGTGGAGTAGCCAAGACCTCAAAAATGCGATGAAATTCGATGAAAACAGCCGTGAAAGAGTTCTTTCGACATTTGCCGAAACAAAAGAATGTCGACGTCAGGTTTTGCTTGATGCTCTCGGTGGAGAACAGGCCGTTTGTTCTGGATGCGACAACTGCAACGGAAGTTCCGTCCATTTTGCCATGGATGAAAAAAACGCGCTGAAAATTCTAAAGCGAAACCAGCGATATTTGGATTATGATCAGGCTGCAAATTTAATCAAAGAGAAATTCAATGAGAAGTATGAAGAGAAAGGTCTAATACGTTTTTGGGAAATTGCAGATTCACAGATGATTCTTGACAACATGTTAAAATCTGGGAAAATCAAAGTCTGCAAATTTCCATGGAAAGGAAAAATCAGCGTCGTAAAAAAGCCGTAGTTAATAGTGTCAGTTGCCAACACGGCAATAGATCACCTATTCTGCAGCCTCTCCTTCCTTAGGAGCTTCTTCTTTCTTTGCTGGTGGTGGAGCTGCGACCTTCTTTTTTGCAGGACGAGGAGGCCTTTTCTTATATCGCACAATGAAAACCATAAAAGCAAGATATAAAATCACACCGATTGTGCAACAAATCACGGCAGGATCTGAAATTACACCGATAACGATTTTCATGATTAATTTAAAGTTCATAACTATTTTATCGGCTAAAAATCAACAAAAATTCATAAAATTATTCAAATCATTGATAAATGTACCTTCATTCTGTAAAATAGAAGAATGATTGGAATTATTGATTACAATGCTGGAAATATTAAAAGCGTTGAACGAGCAGTAACATACTTAGGAATTAACTACTTAATTTCTAAAACGCCGAAAGATCTAGAAAATTGCGACAAGCTGATTTTTCCTGGAGTTGGCGAAGCTAAATACGCAATGGATCAACTGAAAAAAAGCGGATTTGACAGTTTTCTAAAGGATGCTTCACAATCTAATAAATCAATTCTTGGGATATGTCTTGGTTCTCAAATCATTTTTGAACATTCAGAAGAAGGCGATACTGAATGTCTTGGTTTGCTCAAAGGCAAAATTCAACATTTTTCGACTCTTTTCGATAAACAAGGAATTGATAAAAGTCACTTTAAAATTCCGCAGATTGGTTTCAACGATATTAGTTTTGCCAAACAGGCCGAAAACGAAGCAATCTTCAAAGGCATCAAGGAATTTTCAAGTTTCTACTTCGTTCATTCTTATGTCATCCAAGCCGAAAATCCAAACGATGTAATTGCAAGCTGCGATTACGGAATCAAAGTTCCATCAGCAATTCATCACGAAAATATTTATGCCTTCCAGTTTCATCCAGAAAAATCTGGTGAAGTTGGACTAAATCTACTCAAAAACTTCTGCACTCTTGGAGGTGAATCATGCTGAAAAAGAGAATCATCGTTTGTCTCGATGTAAAAGACGGAAGGACGACAAAGGGCGTTAAGTTTTTGAACAATGTAGATATCGGAGATCCTGTCGAAATGGCAGAAGAATATTACAAACAAGGTGTCGATGAGCTTGTTTTTTACGACATAATGGCAAGCGCACGTGGCCGAGGCCCAATTCTAGATTTGATTTCTAGAGTTGCAAGCAAAGTTTTCATTCCATTTTGTGTTGGTGGCGGAATCGGAACAATCGATGATATCCGTTCTACGATTCTTGCTGGCGCCGAAAAAATCAGTCTGAACAGTCAGGCCGTAAAAAATCCTGAGCTTATAAAAGAAGGTGCACGAATTTTCGGAAATCAATGCATTGTTCTTGGAATGGATGCCGCTCGCGACGAAAAAATGCCAAGCGGATATCGCGTCTACATAAATGGCGGAAGAGTCGCAACCGAACTCGATGCATTGGATTGGGCAAAGAGAGCCGTCGATTTGGGTGCAGGCGAAATCGTTCTTAACTCAATCGATGCAGACGGAACGAAAGAAGGCTACGAAGTCAATCTTACACGCCTTATCGCAGAAAACGTTTCAGTTCCAGTCATTGCATCAGGAGGAGCAGGAAAAACCGAGCACCTGACACAAATTTTGACGGAAGGAAAGGCCGATGCAGCCTTGATTGCAAGCATGGTCCACTCGGGTGAATACACAGTAGAAAGCATAAAATCAGAACTGAACATAGACGGAATACCTGTCCGACTGTAAAATTAACAAAGATACAAAAGATGAAAACGATAAGTTCCATCCTTTATATCTTTTTAATCTTTGTTTGTATTTTAGGAATTTGGAAATGTTTGAAACACGAGTCGAAGCGGATTTTGCCGCAGCACATTTTTTACAAGACTATCACGGAAAGTGTGAAAACCTACATGGCCATAACTATAAGGTTTATGCCTATGCGCGTGGCGAAGAATTGGACGAAGGCGGAATGCTACTGGATTTCGGTATTTTAAAAGGCAAGCTACGTGAAGTCTGCAAAAAGTTGGACCACACAAATTTGAATGATCTTTGCGAAAATGGAGTTTTAGTTTTTAAACAAAACCCAAGTGCCGAACGAATTGCAAAATACATTTTTGATAAATTGCAGGCCGAACTAAAACAAACTTCTGATACGGCTAAAAAAAGTGAAGCCCAGCTTTATCGCGTTGATGTGTTTGAAACACCGACAAGCCGGGCAACTTACAGAGTTTAAAATCCTTAAGACAAGGTTTAAATTCCAGAAGTGCTTCCACCATAAATATACTGCACGAATTCTCGCCAAGTATCAGTCTTCCCACGAACAGTACCAAAGTTTGCGGCATCGATTCCACCATAGCCTAGAACACCTGCTTCAGTGTAAGGTGAATCTGTATAAAAACCATAGGTACTGTCATAACTGTATTTCGTAGAAGCACAGAAAATCCCCATTCCGTATGCCAAGTTCGCGTCATACTTACTTCCATAATTTTCGGAAAGCCAGGCTTTCATCACGACATTCTGCATGGCAGATTTTACAGCCGAAACCTGGTTTTGTACGTCAGTACCAAAATCTTGTGCTGAAGAAGAAGCGCCTTCAAAATATTCTAGCATAGAGCCTAACTCATAATACGGATAGTATTTATAAAGATTTGATACCGTTGCTCCAGCTGTCATAAAGACAACATCAGATGCAATTCCATCTCGAATTGTTTCAGCCCTTATATTTACGTTTCCTAAAGTAATCCATTCATAAAGATAACCTGCCAGGCCATCGATTTCAGTCTTGAGGCTCGAAATATAAGACAAGTCAAAAGCCGTCATGTTATCCGCGTAGTTTTTATATTCATGATATTTTGTATAATAGCCGTCAACGACATTTATAGCAAAATTCTTTCCAGAAGAACAGGTATCACTCTGAGCAAAAATATAATCGTATGCCCATCCACCAGTTTCTGAAGCAGGAGATGCTGCCATATATTTTGCGACATTTCTAAATTCATAGGCAACTTCATAAAGACCCATGTAGCAAGCATCAAAACCAATCAGCTCAAGCTTGTTATCTTCTGAATAGATGGTTTCAAGTAATTGCTGAATTTCATCAATATAGAGAGTCGTACCAAAACTGTCAGTATCACCTTCAGTTTCATCATCAACACAGACATTTCGTACAGAAGTATTAAGCGAATCTGTGTAAGAATAAGTACTGGAAATTCCAGCCCCGTGATCCCATAAAATCAAAACTTGTTTTGAACAATACGGATAAGTTTCACGTGCCCAATAGATAAAGTTTTTGAGAGTTTCAATGTTTCCCATGTCTTCTTCTTGTTCGCTAGAAGTTCGCCATGTACCAAGGGAAGAAGATGCGGTTTTTATCAAAGTTGATTCGATATTTGAACTGATGGAAGTTTCGTAGAAAGCTCCTGGCTGAATTTCATAAAGACGGGTTCCAGACCAAGTAGAATTTTCGCCATCAAGATTATCATAATCAGGATTCAATTGGTCACACAATGCAACCACATGCAAGTTCAATCTTGTTTCCTTGTCGGCTTCGTAAAGACCGTACTCCATGTCGTTAATATTCCAGACGATTTCCTTGGTAAGATTGTTTGCACCTGCCATGTAAACCATGACGAGAGTTCCGTCCTGCAATGCATCTTCAGTCACTCTGGCAAAGTTGCCAACTTCCATGTCACAGGAAACACAAAAAAGTAAAGAGAATGCAATTAAAACACTTATAAAAAAAGACTGTTTTGTATTTCCAGACATATATCTCTCCAGTAAAAAGACAATACTCGGTCTTAAAAAAGACCTGAAATAACGCCGTTATCATCGACGTCGATACTGAGAGCAGCAGGAGTCTTAGGCAATCCAGGCATAGTCATTATATCACCACTCAAAGCAACAATAAAACCTGCTCCTGCATAAAGCTGAACATCCCGAACAGGGAACGCATAGCCACTAGGAGCGCCAATCAAAGTTTTGTCGTGTGAAATTGAATTTTGCGTTTTTGCCATACAAACCGGCAAATTTCCATAGCCACATTCCGTAAATGATTTTAATTTTCGCAATGCCTCGCTAGAAAACTCAACATGATCAGCACGATAAATTTTCGTTGCAATCGTCTCAATTTTTTCTCGTAATCCCATTTCAAGCGGATAAAGAAAATCGAAATCAGATTTTTCTTCGTTACAGATTCTAACGACTTCTTTTGCAAGGTCTTCAGCGCCTTCTCCGCCTTTTCCCCATCCTTCAGTAATTTTTACGTTAACTCCAAGCTTAGCAACTTCATCAACGAGGGCTTTAACTTCTTTTTCCGTATCAGTGATAAATTTATTTACGGCAACAACAACCGGAAGACCAAAATTCTGCATATTTTGGATGTGGACTTTGAGATTTTCAATTCCTTTGATAAGGGCGTCGACATTTTCTGATGAAAGTTCTGCCTTTGGAACACCGCCGTGCATTTTAAGAGCCCTGATGGTTGCTACGATTACGACGCAGCTTGGCTCGATTCCGGCAAGACGGCATTTTATGTCCAAAAATTTTTCGGCTCCAAGGTCTGCGGCAAAACCAGCTTCTGTTACGACGTACTCGCCGAGGGCACGGGCACAGTTAGTTGCATTTATAGAATTGCAACCGTGCGCGATATTCGCGAACGGGCCGCCGTGCACAAAAGCGGGATTCTTTTCAAGCGTCTGAACCAAATTCGGTCGGATTGCATCTTTAAGCAAGGCGGCAACTGCGCCCGTGCATTTCAATTCGGCAAATTTTACCATGCGCTTATCGTAGGTATAGCCAATCACAATATCGTCGATACGTTTTTTGAGTTCAGAAATAGTCTGGGAAAGACACACAATTGCCATAATTTCAGAAGCAACCGCAATCGAAAACTGCTGCTCTCTCGGAACACCTTCCGTTCTTCCGCCAAGCCCGATAATCGTATTGCGAAGAGCTCGGTCATTCAAATCAACACATCGTTTCCAACTGATTGTGCGAGGATCAATTCCAAGAGGATTTCCCTGATGAATAGAATTATCTATCAAACTTGCAATCAAGTTTGTTGCAATTGAAATTGCGTGGATATCACCCGTAAAATGAAGGTTGATATCTTCCATCGGAACTATCTGCGCGTAACCGCCACCGCAAGCACCGCCCTTTACTCCAAAACATGGACCAAGACTCGGTTCTCGAAGCGCCAGAACAGCTTTTTTTCCGATTCGGTTCAAACCGTCAGCAAGTCCGATTGAAACCGTCGACTTACCTTCACCAGCAGGGGTCGGAGTAATTGCCGTAACTAGAACAACCCTTCCTTTTTTTGGCAAGGCCTGGAGTTCCTTGAGTTTTTCAAAAGTCAGTTTTGCCTTGTATGGTCCGTACAAATCCAAATCTGTTTCTTTAAGATTCAGTTTTGAAGCAACATCGACAATTTTTTCCATCTTATTGTTCTGTGCAATTTCTATATCTGTCATTCTCATTCCCTTTGAACTTTTATAAACCTTATTTATAGAACTCTATTTTAAACGACTAACGACGCAGACGCAACAAAAAATCAACAAATTCTGGTTCTGTCACAATCCTGTCTGGATAAAAATTTCTTCCGTCGTTCAAATTTATTATTTCATTTTCAACACAACCCATTATAGCATCAAAATCCGGATTTGAACTGTCTACGTCTGCAATCGGACTCTTTAATTTTGGATTTGCGTTAAAAACCGATGAATATTTAGTTTTTGATGATTGTTTTTGCTTGTCCTGAACATAAAAGTTCCACAAAAATCTTGCAGAAAGACGTCTATCCAAAACTTGCGCTTTTACAAACTCTTGCGCCGTTTTATTCTCATTTTCAGAATCAGAAGTGGCCGTAAAGTACCCAGCCTTTTCCAATGCCTTCATTAACTCTGCTGTTCGAATCTTCTTTCCGCCCGTAAAAAACGTAAGGATGTCAGAATTGGACTGTGTCAATTCAATCAATCTTATAGGAGTAAGATTCTGATTTTTAACCTGCGTATATCCGTTTCTCTGAGAATCATTCCATATTGCATTTTTGAGAAGAGTATACTGTTCGACATAATAATCCTTGCCTTTTGCCTTAAGGATAATCAAAGCCTTATCAATTGAAGCAACAGCCAGGTCAAACTCTTTTTGTCCGTAATAAATTTTTGCCTTTTCAAGTTCTGCAAGAGAATGTTTTTCATCTCGCAGAAGAAGTTCAGAAAGCCTTTCGAGCTGTTCTTCGGTATTTCGTCCTAATTTCGTATACAGAATCTGTACGTACGGATCCGAACTTTGCAAATTTTTTGCCTGCTTGAACAATTCCGATGCGTTGGATTTTTTTCCGCTAAGACAAAGAAGATTTCCTTCCAGTGCACAAATTCGCGCCCGTACAGCAGGTTCCAGATAAGCAGAATTTCTTTCCCTATCGAGCATATCAATCAACATTGAAATCTGAGAAGGACTAACTTCTTTTCCTAAATTCAAATCAACGTCAATTTTCACATATTGATTTTCATATTCATTGACCGAAAGATTCGTAAAATCACTTTCGATTGTAGAATAATAGATGTCTTCCTGCAGTGTAGTGCAGGAAAACAAACAGAGTATAAAAACTAAGACACAAGCCAAACTATAGTTAAACTTCGCAATTACTTTCGTCATATAACTATAATAGCGTTTTTTTTGTAAAATTACTATTCTATTTTGTATGCATAAAGTTTGTTATCAAGCGAAAGCGTGATACAGTCTTTTTTGTTGTCACCATTCACGTCCATGAAAACGACATTTCCGTAGCCTGAAAGCGGGAAGCCTTCCAGCATATTCAAGTTATTCTTAAAGCCGTAAATCATGTTGCCGTCACCGCAAACAAAAATTTCATCTTCGCCGTCACCATCATAATCGGTCACGCTGATAAAGCCTGTCTTTGCTGTAAAATACGGAATTTTCACATGTGGAAATTCAGACAAAGTCGAATCAGAACCATCATCTTGAGAAGCAAGTTTAGAAGAAGCAAAGATGTCAATAGAATAAAGATTTCCATCTTCACTTAAGGCTACGATATTAGCGCCCCCATGTTTTTTTGCAATCTTAACATTTAAATTGAATACACCTTCGAGAGTGTACTGCTCAAGGCTGCTTTCTGAAATTTCGTCCGATGAAATTGGCGCTACAAAAAGGTTACCTCCTTGAGTAAGGAAACAAACAGCCCGATATTTTCCAAAATCGGCAATCTGAGGAGAACCGAATCCTATTCCCAGAACAGGAACGGAAGAAAGTTTCTTGTCCTTTAGATAAATCAATTCACCAAAAAAGCTTTTATCGTAAAGGGCTATTCCTCTAGAATCCGTCGCCGGTGATGAAATGACATTTTCAAAATCAACTTCGATTTTTGAAACGACTCCTTTTTCATCAACAGAAATAAGGTAGCTTTCATTTTCAGGAACGTAAACCAACCCAGAACCGTACGAAACAGGAGATGAAACAGGGACCTGTGCAACGACTGGAAAGTTAGGAACAACATTCAAATCCTTATCGAAAAGAAAAATCGTTCCATTTTGTGTTACGACCCATACTTCGCCTTTCACTTTTGAACTTACCGAAACAGTCTCAAGCCACTTCGCTCCATCAACTTGATAACAGATGTCTTCAAGCGAAAATGTATTGAATGCGTGGATTTTATCGCCTTCAAGAAAATACAGATTATTTGAATTCAAAGAGTTCGATTTTTTTATCGTAGATTTTTTCCCAGAACCGAGGGCAATCGGAAAGCCTGGAAGTATTTTGGAATCCGTAGTTTTAATCGAAGTTGCATCAAGTTCAAATGAAAGTACTGAATTTTTTGAAGAAATGTCAAAACGTCCGATGTGATACAGCTTGAGGATGTTTGCGAAAGTAGAATTGTCCTTCAAGAAAAAAGGAACGCTTCGTTCAAGGTTGTAAAAAAGGCTCAAGGTTGAAGTTGAACTCTGATTTTCTGAAATACGCTTCCAGTTTTCGCTGTTCACAAGCCTAAATGAATTTTTTCGAACAGCATTCATCGTGACAAGGTTTTCCGGTGACTGTGAAAAATAAATGAAGCCATCTTTCACAAGATAATATGGTTTTGGAAGATTGATTCCGAACACGTTAAGAACATTCTGCAAAGCCTGTGGTATTTCAATTCTAGGCAATCGGACTCCATCAATCAAAAGGCTATCATTGCTTTTTAAGATTGCCGATGAAAGAATGTTTTCAAAAATATACTGACGTTTTTCCTCATCCTCTATTTTGGCCACAAAAACAGGTTCGGATTTGCCTTCAATTCCACAAAGTGCGTATTCTCCGCCAGTCCATGAAAACAAAACTTCGTTCAATCCGAGCCCAAAAAGCATTTTGCTAGCCCCATCAGCTGTTTTCCAAATGGATTCAATATTTACTCTTTCCGGTATGGCTGAAAAAGCCGCATTTTTAATCTCTTCCAGGGACGATGCATTTATCAACGTGTAATATTGAACGTTCTGACTAAGACGAGTAAGTGTCGAAGGCGTCGTCGAATTTTTCGAAATGATATTCCCAATCGGATGCTTCAAAAACTCTTCGTCTGCCTCAAAATTAAAATCTGCTCGCAATGAGATATCCGTATCGCTTATGCCAAATTTTATTCTGCTCAAATTATCAGAAGAAAGATGATTGAAAATATAATCGAGGAAGGCATTTTGAATTTCTTCGCTCTTTGAATTTAGCTTTATCATTTTGGAAAGTTTTTTACCGTCAACGGCAATCATAAACGGTTCTTTCAGCCTGGAATTTACGGTTTCTATTGATTTTTCAGAATATTCAGATGCACATTGCAAACTACAAGCTTTTTTCAACAAATCCAAATCGCTTGTTATAAAAACAAAATTTTTCCTAGGCTTTATATAAACCTTGACCTGATCTGTCGCATAAACATAATAATAGCCAAGGTCGGAATTCGAAAACTGAGTAAAATATGGAATCTGAATTTTTCCGGTTTTGTAGGCCAACGGGAAGATTCTTGTCACTCCCGAAAGAAATCCCAAATCAAGGACTGCAAGATAAGAACTGTTCTCGTAGACGCTCAAATCAACGCGGCGTTTCAAAGCCATCTTAACGAAAAAATTGTTTCTAAGTGATGACGAGCGGAAATTTAAAAACATCGTTCTGGCAGACGAAAGAGAAGGATTTGCCAGCAAAATTTCAACAGCCTGCAAGTCCAAAAGAGGCTCTGCTGAATTCCAGACGGAATCGGTCCTGATGTATACTGAAAAATCAGACGGAATGACATCGCTTGCTTTCTTTTTATCTAAGGCTGAAAAAGCCAACCAAAGCAAAATCACTGCGATTACGGACAGCAATATAATTCCTAAAACTTTCAAGATTATTAAAAATGAATTTTTTTTCTTCGTTTTTTCCATATATTCCATTTTGAAATCAGAATTTTTTTTTGTCAATTGAGAATGTGATAAAAAACTCCATCTAAAAAATCTGGTAGTAACCGTGGTCTGGATTTTTGTTTTGCTGTCAAAAGTCCAGGTCTTTTTTTTTGCCTGTTTTTTTGATATAGTTGCCTTATGAATTTACTTGTTTTTAGTGATATACACGGATGCTTCAATACGCTCCAGCAGATGATTGATATTTTTAACAATGGAACCGACGGTAAAAAGTTTGATTTGATGTTGATTGCAGGCGATTACGATAACCATGGCCCAAGAAATGGCGTTCCACAAGATTATGATCCGATGAAATGTGCCGAAATTCTCAATGCCTATGCTGATAAAATCGTTGGAATCAGAGGAAACTGCGATTCTGAAGTTGACCAAATGATACTTAAATTCCCGATGATGAATGAATCTTCCCAGCTTTTTTTTGAAAGTGCTTCTGGTAAAAAAATGCGAATTTTCATGCACCATGGACACCTAGCCCAGTACAATTCGGAAAATCTTGCAAAAATTCTTCCTGTCTCAAATGACTCTGTAAAAACAGTCGTTTTAAGTGGCCACACGCATATCCCAGTTAATGAAGAAAAAAATGGGTATCACTTTTTAAATCCAGGCTCAATCACATTTCCAAAGGGCGGAAGCAAAAAAAGCTATGCCACGATAGATACCGAAAGTAGAAGAATTGAAATAAGGACATTGTAAGAAGTACAGCAATCGAGGGGTTCTTAGGGGATTGCCTCTAAGCCGTGCTGAGGAAAGAAAGGGTTAAAGGGAAAGAAAACCCCCGCTCGCTTGAAGCTGCGCTGCGAACGCTTGAAGCTACGCTGCGAACGCTTGAAGCTGCGCTGCGAATCGGAGTAGAGGGGTTGTCGTTCCCTTGAAAAGGCATTGTGACTGCCTAAAGCCACAAAGGAGAAGACATGAAAACTATCGCGAAAATCAAAATCGAAGGCGTAATCGAAAAAGAAAACGAAACCTACAATCAAAAATGGCTTTTGGAAACGATAAAAAAACTTGAAAAAAATAAATCCAACGCAGGAATCATGCTCTACATTTCCTCTCCGGGTGGCGGAGTCTACGAATCGGACGAAGTTTATGTCGCACTGAAAAAATACAAGGAAAGGACAAACCGACCTGTCTACGCGTACTTTGCCTCTTTAGCGGCTTCAGGCGGATACTACATCGGATGCGCGGCCGACACAATAATCGCCAACAGAAACACAATCACAGGTTCAATCGGCGTAATTTCAGGCCGTTTTGTGGATCTTTCGGAACCACTCAAAAAACACGGAATCAAGGCGGAAACAATCCATGCCGGCCGCAACAAAACGATGGGCAGCGTTACGGAACCCGTTACCGACGAGCAGCGAGCAATCATGCAGAGTCTTGCCGACGAATGCTACGAACAGTTCACTGGCATTGTAGCCGAAAGCCGCAAAATGGAAATCGAAAAAGTGAAGGAACTTGCAGACGGTAGAATTTATAGTGCAAAACAGGCAAAAGAAAATGGTCTTGTTGATGAAATTGCAGATTTTGAAGAAGCGGTCAAGATAATGAAAGAAAAAACTTTTGGCGACAAGGAATATGCGGCAGAAGTAAAGGATTATGAACTGAAGCAGAAAAAATCCCTGAAAAAACTGATAATGGGAACTTCGGCGTTGTTCAGCCAGAAAGCACTCGTAGCAGAGCCACTATCACTATCTGGCGCACTTTCTACGGCGAATGCAATTCTAAATCCGTCTACCGTAAAATTCCCCGCGTTCATCTACGAAGGAAATTTACGATAAGGATTGGTTAGTCCTGAAGCCACAAATAGTTGTAGATGATTTTATTGTCTCCATTACCGCCTTCAAGTTTTAGATATTCATCGTTATTTTGGTCCTTACCAAAACTAACTATCCAACTTCCTTCGTAAGAATCGAACAAAGCTGCTGCTCCTTTTGCGTTTTCTGAAGGGAGTGAATAATAAGTCTCATCTTCTGTGGAAAAAGAAACTGTCGTACAAATAATTGTATCATTTGTCGAAATTGATTCATCTTTATAAGCAGGCATATAAAGATACACAATGTCCCATTCATACTGAGTGCCATAAAGAGGTGAATCTTCGTAAACGTAATCTTCGGTTATTTTAAGCAAACCTATTTTTGAACCAGTCGATACTTTTACAATCGTAAAAGGCTCAGAACCTTCAATCGGAATCGTCAATGTAGAAAATTTTTTGGTAGAATCCCATGCAGATTGAAGATCTTCATCAAAACTAAACTCGAAAAATAGATTGTACTTTCCTGTAAAACCGCCTTCTGCCTGTTTAGCCCAAGTACAAGAATCGTCCCTGTTAAGCGGATCAGCAAAAACTGCAATTGCCAGCAACGCAAGAACCATTAAAACCACAGATTTTTTCTTCATATCAAACACTCCTAAATGTTCATTTTAATGAAATTTTATCATCCAATAAAAAAATTTACAACGAAATTCCAGATGAACCCAGAAACGCAAATCATCTTCAGGCCAGTGTCGAAAATAAAACCTGCAAAAGTGCCCATTGCGGCCTTAAAAACTTCCTGAGTATTTCCGTGCTGATGAATCAACTCAGCGATAAGCACCCAGACAAACGGACCGAGAATCATTCCGAGGGCTTCTATAAAAATCTACCCTAGACTCATAACAAAACTGATGATAACCGGCATCGTGATTATTGAAAAGAGTGTCGAAATCGAAACAAGTTCGCTACCCAAAATCGTGTCTCGCTCAAAAATAGTTGCAAACATCACGGTATTGGCCGCACTCGGAGTGCAAACAGAAATCGCAAGTGCACAAAGCACGACTTCTCGGATGCCGCAAAAATAAAAAATCACAATCGAAATGACAGGTGCTATAACAAGGCGCATGACAAGTGCAAGCCAGAAATTTGCATTTTTAAGAACTGCAAAACTCGTTATTTCAGAAAGATAAAAACCGATTATCACCATCGGAAGCGGCGTGTTAAGGGCAGCAAGACTCGCTATAGGAGACGCTACGATTTTTGGCAACGTTATCGGCAAAAAAAACACGATTAGCCCCAGTGCAACGCCGACGACCCCTGGATTCAAGAACGCCTTTCGAATGTAAGTGCCGACCTTTCGGGAATCTGTGCGAGGCTGTTCTGCTTGTTGCAATTCTGCGGCGGGGGGTAGCTTTGATTTCGGCTTCACTTTGCACGAACTGCTCATCATCAAAACCCCGTAAGTCCAGGTCATTATGTTGAAAATTCCGATGAAAGCGGCACTGTAAAAAACACCTTCGTTTCCCAAAACCGCCTGCTGAAGAGGAAGGGCCATATATCCGCAATTTGAAAACACAACGCCAAAACGGAGGACTTTTTCCCTGCTTTCATCTTTGTCGTGCATCACAAGATGAGCTAAAATGATGTTCAAAAGATGTGCCCCGATTGCTGCGGCAAATGTAATCATAAGACCTTTGAACATCTCTTTTTCAAAGTCCCGATTAAATGAATTTATAATTACGCAAGGAGTGACAAAGTACAAAACGAAGGTACTCAAGTGCTTGATGCTTTCTTTTGTGAAAAACTTGAGTTTGCCACAGAGAAATCCTACGGCAATCAGAATGCATAAAATGCAAACTTGCTGAAAAACTGACAAAAAATTTTGTAACATATTTTATTTATAGCAAACTTCGTCACTTTTTGCTACAAGAATGCTATATTATCCTTGAACCACTAGAACAAAATAAAAATAAATCCCCATCTCTGAAAAAAAATTAGACAAAATTTGTTCAAATTTCATTTTCACATCTATTATTTAAATGTAGTAACAAGCGAAAAAAGTTGACACTTCCCTATTTTATAGGGTATGTTATAGGAGCGCAAAATGAGTGAATTTTTTAATGAAATTATGACAGGTCTCAATGAAGCCGTTGCTATTGAGCGCGAAGAACTTTCAGGCAAGCGAACCATATATGAAATAGAGCCATTAAAAAAATATGATAATCAACAGATAAAAACAATCAGAAATTCTGTGAACATGACTCAAGCTCTTTTTGCAGACTATATGGGCGTTTCACCGAAAACTGTTGAAGCATGGGAAAACGGAAAAAATCACCCCACAGGTTCTGCATGTCGGCTTATAAGCATGCTCGAAAACAAGAGTTTTGAAAGGCTGCCATTCGTAAGAATTTGTGACAAAACCTACTAAAGAAAAATTTTGAAACAGCAAAAAAATCTTAGAGTAACTTGCCCTAGCGAAACCCGTCACTTTTTGCTACACTAGCAGTATGAATGTTTTATCGGTGCATGATGTAGCAAGACTCGGGCGAGAAAAACCGCTTTTCACAGGCGTAACTTTCGGCTTGAACGAAGGAGAAAAAGCCGCCCTCATCGGAAAAAACGGAGGGGGAAAATCAACACTCCTTTCGATTATCGCAGGCAACCTGGAATGCGATCAGGGGGAAGTTGTAATCAACGGGCAAAGCGTTTCCTACCTTGCACAAACACCGACTTTTAATGACGAAGACACCATACTCGACCACTGCTTTAAAAACGCTGACAAAACAAACGGAAGCAAACTTTCAACGATAAAAAACTACGAACAAGTTTGCGCAAAAATGGCGGAATGCGAAACCGAAGTACCGAAAAGTCTCCAAGATGAATTTGAAAAAATTTCAGTCGAAATGGACAGCAGAAACCTTTGGGAATATGAAAATTCCGTAAAAACGATTCTAACAGATTTAGGAATAACGGATTTTTCAAAAAAAATGAAGGAACTTTCAGGCGGCATGGCAAAAAAAGTTGCCCTTGCCCAAGTTCTTGTCGAGGACACAAAACTCCTTTTGCTCGACGAACCGACAAACCACCTGGACATCAGCACAATCACCTACTTGCAAGAGTACCTGAAGGCAACTGACCGAGCCGTTCTGATGGTAACGCACGACCGCTACTTTTTGGATGCCGTCTGCACGAACATCTACGAACTGGATAGACAACGCGTAAAACTGTATCAGGGAAACTATTCGACTTACCTTGAAAAAAAGCAAATCGAAATGGAAATCGAAGAAAACACCGACCGTAGAATGGGGGCGTTTCTGCGAGTGGAAAAAGACTGGCTCATGCGAGGACCTTGTGCACGCGGAACTAAGGCAAAGGCGCGAATCCAGAACATCGAACGCCTCACGAGCGACCACGAATCATTCAAACAGCAGAAAAAAATCGACGACAAAACTTTCAGCTTTGAAACAAAAAACTCAAGGCTAGGCGGAAAAATCCTTGAACTAGAAAAAATCAGCAAGACCTATGATTCTGACGAACGCCACAGCATAATCCGCGATTTTTCTTTCACCTTCAACAAAGGCGACAAAATCGGCATCTACGGCAACAACGGAAGCGGCAAATCCACGCTGCTCAACATAATCACAGGAAAACTGGAAGCCACAACGGGAAGCGTAACTCAAGGACTCAACACGCAAATCGCCTATTACGAACAAAATCCTGCAATCGCACTTGGTGAAGGCCCCGAAGCAAAACTTACCGTCCTGGATTACATCAAAGAAAGCGCCGAAAACATCACGCTCAAAAACGGCAAAAGCTACTCGGCCGCCCAACTTGCCGAACAATTCGGGTTTGAAGGCCGCATCCTCTACTCGCCCGTAAGCGCAATGAGCGGAGGCGAGCGCAAAAGGATTTATCTGGTACGACTCTTGATGAGCAATCCGAACTTTTTGATAATGGACGAGCCGACCAACGACTTCGATATTTTCACAATGTCGATTCTCGAAACCTTCCTGCAGGACTTTTCAGGATGCCTTCTCATCGTCAGCCACGACCGATATTTTATGGACAAAGTCTGCGACACGACTCTGGTCATGAACGGAGATGCCACGATTTCCCTTTTCCCCGGAAAATGCAGCGACTACATTGAAATTTTGAAAACTAAGGTGGGGGAAAGCCTTCCCCCCTGGAGCGCACGATGTTGCGCTCACACCCCCTTCTCCTAGGGGTACTACCCCTAAAACCCCAAATAATTCTGCAGGGC
This sequence comes from Spirochaetales bacterium, assembly GCA_028725265.1. Classification (GTDB taxonomy): domain Bacteria; phylum Spirochaetota; class Spirochaetia; order Treponematales; family Treponemataceae; genus RGIG9060. The sequence continues at coordinate 23,334 of JAQYSN010000181.1, forward strand.
AAAAACCGCGCAAACTTTCCTACAAAGAGCAAAAAGAATTTGAAGCCTTGGAAAGCGAAATTTTCGAACTGGAAGCACGCAAAGAAGAACTTGAGGCACTTATGTCTGGTACAAACGGCGATTTTTCGCAACTTGAAAGTGCAACAAAAGAATACAACGAGCTTACCGTAACACTGGATTCAAAATACAACCGCTGGGAAGAATTGGCTTCTATCAGTGGGTAAGATTTCTTTCCACAGTAAAATATCTTTGCTTAACATATAGTTCATACCTGATATAATTTTAGGTTTGACATACACTAATACAGATACCGATGATTCTGTCAAAAATATAATTTATCAAAACAGCTATTCAACCTCTATCACTGTTTGATAGTCGACTTTTCAAAAAAAAAATTTCACGAAAATTAACTCATAATTGAATTTTCTGTTGATAATTAAGATGTACAGGCTTTAGAGTAAACTGTCTTTTCTTTTCCTGCAAAAACTTTTTTGAAGGAGTCTACCTTATGGACATTAAAGAACTTTTTTCAGCTGAAATCTTGGAAGAGGCTAGAAAAAACATCGCTGAGGGGCGGACAATCCCGGTTTACAGCGATATAGGCTTCAAGCTTTTTTTTGCGAGTGATACGGATAACGCTACTTTTTGCAGAAACAGTTTCCTATCAAGTCTGACTGGCGAAAACATCGTAGAATCCACTGTTCTGAACACGGAAATCTTGCCTGAATTTTTGGGATCAAAAGTTCCTCGGGTGGACCTGTACTGCAAGACTTCTGACGGAATGCTAATGGACGTGGAAATCCAGATGACAAAAGAGGGCGACGATCAACTGACGCGTACCATATATTATGGTTGCAAGCTTTTTTCAGGTGCAGGAAAAAAAGGCAATAAGTTCAAGAACCTACCTAGAGTCTATCAGATAATGCTTTCGGATTTCAACCTTTTTAATGACAAGGATTATGTGCACCATCTTTTTTTTAAGGATCAGCATAACAAGGTTGCCAGTACAAAACTTCAGCTTGTTTTTATTGAGTTTTCAAAGTTACAGGCACTACTGGAAACTGATAATTATGCCGAAGTTTTGGATTCCTTGCAGGATGACGCTTTTTGGGCTATACTCATAAGAAACAGCAACAACAGCGAGTTCATGAAGGCAATTTCCAGTGCAAAAAGGCGCGCGGAGATTATCGAAAAGGCAGGTGCAAACATGATTGAAGTAAGCAAGGACGAAATCGAATGGGCGTATCATCTTTCCTATGACCGAGCTGAAATAGACTACAAAAATAATATGGAACTCAGCCGCGAGGAAGGCCTTGCACAAGGGGCGCACGACAAGGCTATCGAAGGAGCAAAGAACTTACTCGCAAATAATGTTTCCGCAGAAATAATCGCAAAGTCTCTAGGACTTCCTATTGAAGATGTCAACGCTCTAAAAAATAGCTGAAAAAACTAGCAGATATCTGACAGAACGACATCTAATTTTTCATGTAAATATATTAAAAACAAAATCGGTTACGAATGCAATTAACACATAGTTCATACCTGATATAATTTTAGGTTCGACATACACTAATACAGATACCGATGATTCTGTCAAAAATATAAGCAACCAAAATCAATTTTTCGATTTTTTCATCCAAGTAGACGTGTTAGCGTTTCTACAGCACCTGTCAATTCTTCTTTCAGATGCCAAGGCGGATTGACGAAAAGCATTCCGCTTCCGTAAAGTCCGTGCCCGTCGTCCGTACAATCCGATGATGAAACAATCATTTCCTGAGTAAAACATTCAAGTCCGTTTCTTTCCGCTGAAACTTGAATCGTATCAAGCATTTGGGCAAGTTCGCCCGTTCGGTGCTTCAAAAGTGGATACCACAAAAGCTGGATTCCAACAGTCCATCGTTTTTGCACCGCGATAAGACTAGAGGCAACATCAGTATAATCGCTTGCAACTTCGTAACTCGGATCCATCAGCAAAAAACCGCGTCGGACAGGCGGCGGAGTCAGAGCCTTCAAGCCTTCATAGCAATTCCTGTGATGAATCGCAATCCGCTGGTCACAAATATGGCTTTTCAGTATTTCAATTTCGTTATTATGAAGTTCCATCAGTATGGCACGATCGGCAAAATCCTGGGAAGCAAGCGGTAACAAAGCATCACCACGCAAAAAAGCACGAATAATTTCAGGAGAACCTGGATAAATACCGCGCTCGATGTAAGGCCTCACAAAATCCAGGTAGCGTTCAAGTGCGTCAGAATTAGCATAAGATTGAGCATCTGAAACAGAAAGCAACTTCATTATGCCGTCAGCAGCCTCACCCGTCTTAAGGGAACGCTCGTCATCAAGGTAATAAAACCCCGCACCTGCATTGCAGTCGATTGCCGTAAAAGGCTTTTCCTTTTTGGTCATCGATTCCAAGACAAGCATAAGGGAAAGATGTTTCAAAATATCAGCGTGATTTCCCGCATGAAAAGCGTGCCTGTAACTGAGCATAACAATACCTTTTCAGATTGTATAGCAGTTTTAGATTTTAGTCATCAGTTTTGCCGTTACACCGTAAAGCCGTACAAAAAAAATCCCGATGTAAACATTTTCCAAAGCAAAACATTTACAATCGGGGGATAAAACAAAGTCTTTACAAAGTATTAATTTTCTACGAGCGTATAAATATAGCCGCCGCCACCGAGTGTAAAGGAATTTTCAGTGTAGGTATATTCGTAAAGCCTACCAACCATTCTAGCTGATCCTTTAATGTGCATTTGTAGGTAAAATTCCACATAATCTTCGAAAGTACTGCCACCTGACCATTCATCGCACTCAGCCTTATTATCATTGTAGGCTTTCTGCATTTCTTCTTTTGAAGTATCCTCATAAAAATGTTCTGCCAGATAAGCCGAGCTCAAATTTATATATTCTTGTGGAGTTGCTTGTTCTTTTATCACTCCTGTAACAGGATCCTCCCACCGCAGATACTTATATCTCATATATAATTTAGTGCCATCATAGGAATACTCGTATGTAGAACCAAGTTGTGTTCTATTTACAGTACCATCACTAGCAAAAATAAAATCATCATACGAAATACTACCATCAACATATTCAGTTTCATGCCTAAATGTTTTTCCAGCAAATGGGTCCTCTCCAACGCTTGCAGGCAAATTTGGAAGAGTAACAATAGGTACGGCAACCGTTATGCCGTCAGGAGTCGTTACAGTCTGTTCATTCGTTTCACTCGGAACGTTGGCAGGCTCCGGACAGCCTGTAAACATTACCATTGCACAAAAAACCAAGGCAACCGTCAACATATTTTTTTTCATAAAAAAATCCTTCTTCCCGTAAACTGCATTCCGACAAATTTTACAGGAAACATTCTTTAATTAAAGATTACACAAGTAATCTTTAATTAAAGGGTACCATTTAATTTTCCCAGACCTCAGACAGAAAAAAATTACGGAGAAAGATGAGTAGAATATGATGATGAAAAATTAAAGCTAAATTAAAAATTCTTATCCTACAGTACTCGCTGCAAAAACTGCTTGAGCCGTTCGTTCTGTGGATGGTTAAAAATCTGGTCCGGAGTACCTTGTTCCAAAATCTTTCCTTCATACATAAACCAGACTCTGTCTGCAACTTCGCGAGCAAACCCCATTTCATGGGTAACTACGGCCATAGTCATTCCGTTATCAGCCAATTGTTTCATTACGTTAAGAACTTCGCCTACCATTTCCGGGTCAAGCGCCGACGTCGGTTCATCAAAAAGAATGACATCAGGATTCATTGCAAGAGAGCGCACAATTGCAATTCGTTGTTTTTGACCACCGCTCAAAGTCGACGGATAAGAGTCGGCCTTTTCTTCAAGTCCAACCATCTTTAAAAGTTCGATTGCCTGCGCTTTCGCTTCTTCCTTAGACTTTAGCTTCAAGGTCAATGGTGCAAGAGTTATGTTTTCCATGACGGTCAAATGAGGAAACAAATTGAAGTGTTGGAACACCATCCCCATTTTCTGACGAATTTTATTGATATCAGTTTTTTTAGAAAGGATGTTTGTGCCTTCAAAATAAATTTCGCCCGAATCAGGCTTTTCAAGCAGATTTAGGCATCGTAAAAAAGTCGATTTACCGCTTCCCGAAGGTCCGATGATAACAACTTTCTCACCTTTTTTGATTGTTTCAGAAACGCCCCGTAATACATGAAGTTTTCCAAAACTGATGTCAAGATTCCTAGTTTCTATCACTTTTTGCCAGCCTTTTTTCGAGCAATGAGAAAAGTTTTGTAAGTCCCAAAGTCAAAATTAAATAAATTACAGCACATGTCAAAAGAGGAATCCATGCGTTATATGTTGCGTTACGAATCATATCACCTGATTTTGTCAAATCCATTACAGCGATAAAACTTGCGACAGAAGTTTCTTTTATCAAAACGATAAATTCACTCGTATATGTTGGAAGTGCAGCTTTTACGGCCTGAGGGAGAACTATTTTTATCAGAGTCTGTCTCCTGCTCAAACCAAGAGAACGCCCTGCTTCTGTCTGACCACTGTCCACGCCCTGAATACCAGCTCGGAAAATTTCCGTACAATATGCCCCAGAATTTATACCGTATGCAAGGATAGCAACAAGAAGACGATCCAAACCAAGAGGAGCAAAAATTACGAAATAAAAAATCATCAACTGGGTTGCAAGAGGGATACCTCGAATGACGGTCGTATATACATTAGAAATGCCGTTCAAAACTTTTTTATCCGAAATTTTCATCAATGCAAAAATGAATCCCAAAATCGTACCGATGATAATCGCACAGAACGCAATCAAAAGCGTACAGCCAAGACCTTTCGCCATCAAAAGCCATCGGCCCTTATCAATCATCGTAGCGTAAAACGCATTAAACATCTTTATGCCCTCCAAAAAAACTTGCGAAGCCTCAAAAAGCACACTTCAATAAAAACAAAAATGCCGGCAGCTTATGAAAAGTTTACCGGCACATTCGCATAAAAAATTTATTTTTTGATAATAATTACCTGTTCAGAAGCAAAATAACTGTCAGAGAAATCTACGTTCTGTTTTCTCTCTTCTGTAACTGACATACCAGCAGCGATGAAATCAATTACGCCAGACTGAAGAGCAGGAATCAAGCTGTCAAAAGCCATATCAACAACTTCAAGCTTAGCTTTTGCTGTTGCAGCAATTTTCTCACCCATTGAAATATCAAAACCTACGATATCACCTTCAACATATTCGAATGGAGGAAATGTTGCATTTGTTCCAAGTTTCAAAACTCTCTGTGAGTCTGTTACGACAGATTCTGGAATAACGATTGCACCATCAGCAGGCATAAAAGCTGCAACCAATGCTTCGTATTCTCCGTTTTCTTTCATCGTAGCAATTGTATTGTTGATTGCATTCAAAAGGTCTGCATTTCCCTTTTTAACTGCAATTGCATATTCTTCTTTATTTTCTGCAAAATATGGATCACGAACGATAGCCAATTTCGGATTTCGAGCTACGATTTCCTGTGCAGGAAGTTCATCCAAAACAACAGCATCTATTGAACCATTCATCAAGTCCAATGCAGCGTCAATACCTGACTTAAACGAAGACATCTTTGCTCCTGGCAAATTTTCTTCTACCCACATTTCACCAGTTGTGCCTGTCTGTACACCAATTTTCTTTCCGTCCAAATCAGCAATACCATTGATAACAACAGCATTCTTTTTCTTACAAGAACTCAATGTAAGGACAGATGCTACTGCCAAAACACAAGCAAATATTGAAATAATTTTTCTAACTTTCATATAGTCCTCCAAATATCTCTACTTTTTCATTCTAACGAAGGCAACAAGACTTTTCAAGACGTTCACATTCAGATTTTCCGACAAGCAAATCACAAAGTGCCATCGCAAATTCTTCGCTTGTTCCACATGCGCAGGCTGTAACAAGATTTCCATCAACTATGACGCGTTTTTCACCTTCAAAAAAACTACCATCCGAATTTTCAGCGCAATCTGACATTCCTGGATAACAGGTCCATTTTTTTCCTTTCAAAAGAGAAGTTTTTCCCAGAACTACGGCAGGACTTGCACATATTGCAGAAACAATTTTGCCTTGAGCATAGCATTTTTCAAGATGATCCAAAAGTTCAGGACAATTACTTAAATTTTTGGCACCATTCGAACCGCCTGGACAAACTACAGCATCAGGGAGAGTCTGGGAAAACTCCGTCATATACTCTTCAAATGACATATCGGTTTTTATCTGGACATTATGTGAACTCGTAACGGTTTGTTTTTCCTTCATTGTGTTCGATGGAACGGCAACAGTGATAACTTCAATCTTCGCCCGCCTCAAATAATCAACTGGAGAAAGAGCTTCTATCATTTCAAAGCCATCAGCAAAAAAAACAGCAACTTTTTTCATCTACAAATTCCTTTATTATTCTTTTAAGCCAATTTCATTGAGTTTTCGGTGATAATTCATCCACCATTCAAGTTCATTGGCATTTTTTTCAGATTCTTCGGCCTTGAACTGTTGGTCAACAGCGGCAATCTGGCTCTTGCACCTCATTACACTTTCTGCAATACAAGGTTCAAAATGAGTTCCGCTTGATTCAGCAAAAATCTTCATGGCATCATCCAATGTCATCGGTGACTTATAAAGACGCTGACTTATAAGTGCATCCAAAACATCGGCGGCAGCCATAATTCGAGCAGAAAGCGGTATTTCCAAACCGATTATATTGGAAGGATAACCCGTTCCATCCCATTTTTCATGATGACAATAAGCCATTTCAATCGCAATTTCGTTAAATCGTCCATCACCTATCTGCGGTAAAAATTTCAGAAGTTTTTTTCCTTCCGTCGTATGAGTCTTCATCAATTCAAATTCTTCTGGCGTAAAACGGCTCGTGCTGTTCAAAATGCTTTCTGGTATATGAACCTTTCCGATATCGTGAAGAAATGCAGCCATCTCATAATAGCGGATTTCTTCGTCCGTCAGTACATCCTGATAAAATCCATGGTCTCTAAGGTCTCTGGCAATAATTCCGACATAAACCTGTGTATGCAGGATGTGGTTTCCAGTAAACAAATCATGGCTTCCCAATACCTCGCCTATAAACAGAATGATTTTATCCTGGATTTCAAAAAGATGATACGTATTTTTTATCAATTCGTCGTTTGCTGCAAAAACCATGTTCGATTCATCTTGAAGCCTATACTTGACTTCATCAGCTTTTTCCTGCTCTTTCTGAAGCTGATCATAATTAGTCTTAAGATGTTTTTCTATGGTCATCGCTACCAAGAACGAAATAAAATATTCTATAGAAAAGAAAACAATTGCCGAAAGCAACCATTCCTTTCTAGTATAAATGACGCCGGATATCGGTTCCATCCAAATTTCATGTTTAGAACGTACTATCAGTGAACTTATCATTGTCACGTATCCAAAGATGGAATTTACCAAAACCGTTTTCTGACTATAGTACATGCAACTCAAAAAAGGAATCAATCCATAAGTGATATAAATACTTACATCACCTTGTGAGGCAAGAGTTCCCACAAATAATGAACAAAACCAAATTTGATAATAAGCAGAAAGTCGCGTACATTTTTCATTTTTTATTCCGTTTAAAATGATTGAAAGAACGCTCAGCAAAAATGATAAACCGAATAAAACCTTCAAAAATAAGGGATCAATCGAATAAAAGCCAACTCGGGACAAAACCATAAAAAGAGGAGAGAGCAAAATAGTCGAACACAAAATCAATTCGATAAGATGGCTGACTTCTTCAATATTCTTTAAATAAAACTTATTCTTTCGCTTGAACAAACTCAAACTGTTCTTTTTCTTTTTGTTTCGGCCTTTTATCATAATGCACCGCCTTTCTCGTTAAGCGGCTTATGAAAATTCTGCCACCACTCTTTGTCCAACTCGTTAGAAGAATTTTCCTTTCTGGTAAATTCACGGTTCATGTATTCAATTTTATCCCGACAATGTAAAACCGATTCTACAATGCAAGGCTCAAAGTGAGAGCCGGCGTTGTCACGGAATACGTTCATGGCATCGTTCAGCGTCATAGGCTGCTTATAAAGACGGCGACTAATAAGAGCATCCAAAACATCGGCAGCAGCCATAATACGAGCCGAAAGAGGAATTTCTTCTCCGACGAGCCCCTGAGGATAGCCCGTTCCATCCCATTTTTCGTGATGAGAATAGGCCATTTCCTTTGCAATTTCATTAAACTTTCCGTCATCAATTTTTGGAAGATAATTCAAAAGCTTCAGTCCTTCTGCAGGATGCGTCTTCATAAGCTCAAATTCTTCTGGCGTAAATTTCTCGCTCTTGTTCAAAATACCTTCTGGAACATGAACCTTTCCGATATCGTGCATGAAAGCCGCCGTTGAATAAAGTTGTATCATTTCGTCCGTCAAAATATCCGAATAATAACCGTCTTTTTGCATCTGTTCTGCAATGATTACGACATAAGCCCTTGTATGTGCAATATGATTTCCAGTAAACAAATCATGACTGCCTAAAACTTCTGCCACAAAACTGATAATCTTAATATGATTCTGCTGGATTCGGTTGTTGTAGTTTCGCCGTTTTTCTTCCGATTCCATCAAAAGGGATTTACTTTCCTCAAGCTGATTATTAAACTGATTTTTTTTATCAAGAGTGATTTGAAAATCTTTCAAAAGTTTTGAAGAACGTGATGAAAGAGAAATCGCTACAAGATAAGCAAAAACAAATTCAATCGTAAAACCACTTGAAAGATATATAAACGTCATAAACTGAGAATATGGCTGATTTGAACTTTCACAGACCATGTAGATATCGTGACTTCTAAACCAAACTGAAACAATCATCAGGATATAGGCAAAAGCGGAAGAATAATTGACAAGCCTTCTGTTTAGGTAAACACAACTAATGAGAGGCGGCAACACGAAAATAATGAAAATCGGAACAAAATTCAGCAAGGCAAATCCCGTAATCAGAACGCTTAGCGACAAAACAGAAAAATACATCGAAACGACCTGCATTTTTTTGTCATTGCGATACTTCTTGGAATTTAAAATAAATTCAATTATGTTTATAACGATGTTAATGACAGTGTAAACTGCAAGCCAAAGAAAAGAAGTCTTTATCGGAGCAAAAAAAGATGCGGCCAACATTACTACAGGAATCAGCAACGTAAAGTAGTAAAATCTCTGAAATTCCATGTTGACCCGTTGGACATTGTCTTCTATGTTTATTTTTTGTTTGTTATTCGACATTAATGTCATGCTCCTCAAAAACCAATTTTAACATGGAAAATCGCTTTTATCAATTTAAAAAAAATGCAGGCTGAATTTACACCAACCTGCATTGAATAAAAGATTTGAATTAAAATGATTAACCGAAAATAGGGCGAACCTTTGTTACAGTATCGCAGGAAGCAAGTTTTGCGATAATATCGTCAGTTACGACACCGTTTACGTCAATGATATTGTAGGCAACATCACCCTTTGCCTGATTAATAAAACTTTCGATATTCAACTTTGCTTCACCAAGAATTGTCGTAAACTTCGAAATCGTATCAGGAATGTTTTTATGGCTGATACAAAGTCTGGTTCCTCCAACAGGAATAGGATTATCGTTACAAGTCTTAGGGAAGTTAACTGAATTGTTGATATTTCCCTTTTCGATGAAATCTTTCAATTCATTTGCAGCCATGACAGCGCAATTGTCTTCAGCTTCTGGAGTTGAAGCACCAAGATGTGGCAAGCAAATTACTTTTTCATGATTGATAAGTTCATCAGCCGCAAAATCTGTTACAAGGCAAGAAACTTTTCCGCTGTCGAGAGCTGCAATGATATCTGCATTGTTCACGAGTCCGCCTCGGGCAAGGTTAATGATTCGAACACCATCTTTCATCGTCTTGATTGAAGCTGCATTAATCATTCCTTTTGTATCGTTTGTCTGTGGAACATGAACTGTTATGTAATCTGATTTTGCATAAACAGCATCAAGCGTTTCAGCATGTTTTACATTGTGATCAAGTCGCCATGCAGCATTTACAGAAAGGAACGGGTCGTATCCAATTACTTCCATACCAAACTGAATTGCAAGGTTTGCAACCATAACACCGATTGCACCAAGCCCGATTACACCAAGAGTCTTTCCCTTAAGTTCAGGTCCTACGAACTGGCTCTTTCCTTTTTCAGCCAAATCAGGAATCTGATCGCCCTGACCAGCAAGAGTTTTCACCCAATTATTTGCTTTTACGACAGGTCGGCTTGAAATAAGAAGTGCAAGCATGACAAGTTCTTTAACGGCATTTGCGTTGGCACCAGGTGTATTGAAAACAACGATACCTTTTTCTGTAAGTTCAGGAATCGGGATGTTGTTTGTTCCTGCTCCTGCTCGTGCCACAGCCTTTACGGTGTCTGAAATTTTCATTTCATGCATGTCAGCAGAGCGTACAAGATATGCATCAGGATTGTTCATGTCTGATGCAACTTCGTAATTATCACGGTCAAAAACATTAAGACCGCATGAAGCAATTTTATTTAATGTCTGTATTTTATACATAATATATCCTTTTAGGGGCAATCCCCTAAGACCCCCCCAAGTTATTCTCAGACCCCCAATCAGGTAGTCCTATCTTTATTATTAGTTCTCAGCTGCGAATTTTTTCATAAATTCGACCAAAGCCTTAACGCCGTCGAGAGTCATTGCGTTGTAAATACTAGCTCGCATACCGCCTACAAGTCGGTGACCTTTGAGGTTTACAAGACCGTTAGCAGTAGCCTCTTTGACGAATTTATCGTTAATTTCCTTTTCTTTTGCAACGGCTGCTTCATCGTCTGCAGCATGATTGCTATATTTTGTCAGAAAAGGAACGTTCATAATTGATCGGCTTCCCTTCTGTGCTGTTACATGATAGAAATCACTTGAATCGAGGAAGTTGTAAAGGTATTCTGCCTTTTCATAGTTTCGCTTCTTCATTCCTTCTGCGCCACCATTATCCTTAATCCACTGGAGAACTTTTCCCATAACATAGATTGTATAGCATGGTGGAGTATTAAACATAGAACCATTATCACTATGAGTCTTATAGGTAAGCATAGTAGGTGTTCCAGCCAAAGGAGTTTCCGTGATAAGATCGTCCCTGATGATTACAAGAGTAACACCTGCTGGAGCAAGGTTTTTCTGAGCACCGGCATACAAAAGAGCGAATTTTGAAACATCAAGAGGTTCACTCAAAATGCATGATGAAATATCAGCAACAAGAGGAATGTCACCTGTTTCAGGGATGTACTCATAGTGTGTTCCCATAATCGTATTGTTAAATGTGATGTGAACATAATCGTAATCACCTGAAATTTTTTCTACTTTTGGAATGTAATTAAATCCCTTGTCTTCGCTTGAAGCAAGAACATCAACAGCAACACCAAGTTTTTTAGCTTCGGCAATTGCCTTTTTAGACCAAACACCAGTGTTGATGTATGCAGCTTTTTTATTTTTAAGAGCCAAGTTCAGTGGAATCATTGCAAACTGAGTTGAAGCTCCACCTTGCAGAAAAAGAACCTTGTAGTTTTCTGGAACGTTCATCAATTCTCGAACAAGTTTCTCTGTATTTTCAATAATCGGTTCATAAGCCTTTGACCTATGGCTCATCTCCATTACACTCTGACCTGTTCCGTTGCAATCCATCATTTCATCAGCACAAGCTTTTAATACCTCTTCCGGCAAGCATGATGGACCAGCACTAAAATTATAAACTCTACTCATTGTTTACTCCCATAAAAAGTCAATGCGGAAATTTCAATTTCAACATCGACTTTTTAGCGCACATTCGCAATGAAATGAGAATGTGCAATATATAAGGCAGTTTGCAACGCAAACTGGCAAGATAAAAACTGACGCCATTTTAGGAA